>DAIPIP010000196.1:0-4878 GCA_036770725.1 Opitutaceae bacterium | reverse complement strand
TTTGCCCACTGCGGTTACAGTTTTATTTGAAATGCTCTAGGTCCGGATCATACCCGAGCCGAAGGGGCGTCGAGCCGAAGGGTCAGGCCGTTAATTGTTAACGGATCGGTCATAAGATTGGGACCAGGGCCGAGTTTTGCTGTAGAACATGCCGCCGTTCAGGCTCGACGTAGTGAATGAAGGCTCACGCGATGCCGCGGAGTGACTTCCTCCCGCATAATCGCCAGGTAACGCCCTGACCTCGTCTCTTCACCCCGCATGCCCGGAATCGGATTTTTCCGACATCTGTGCCCATCTGTGAAATCTGTGGTCCCTACTCCGTATTGGTTCCCTCACCGCCCCCGCTCCCGCTTCGCCAGCTCCTCGTCGAACTTCGTCATCTCGGTCGCCATCTGCGTGCCCGGCACCACGCCCATCGTCTCCCGGCCCCGCCGCAAAGCCGCGCGCGCCTCCCGCACGCGGCCCGCGTCCGCCAAATGTAGCACGAAGGGGCGCACCACCTCGTCCCACATCGCCGCGCCACCGCCGCGTCCGAACTGGCGCATCAAGATATCATACAGGCGAACCTGGTCATCCAGGCCTTGATTCGCCCGCGCGCGCCGCATTTGCTCCGCCACCTGCCGCACCGCCAGATCGGTGCGCGCGCTGCGAAAACGCCGCGCCAATTCCCGCTCCAAAAACTCCGCCCGCGAGGTCTCGCCGCGCTCATACAGGCTGCCCACCACCACGCCCATGTAGCGCGCGTGCAGCTCCGGATATGAGGTCAGCCCGTTTGCCGCCTCATAGGCCGCCGCCTCGCGCTCGCGACCCGCATTCGGGTTCAACTCCAGCAAAATATCCCACGCCGCCAGCGTGCGCCGCTCCAGTCGCACCGCCCGGCGCGCCGCCTGCTCCGCCCCCGCCCGGTCCCCGTCCTCCAACAACCAACGCGCGAACGACGCATGAATCGCCGCCTCGCGCGCGTTCCTCTCCCGCCGAAATCCTTCGCTCAAAAACGCCAGCTCGTGATCCGAAATTTCGCTCCAACTCAGCGGATCGATCACCTTGCCCATCACGTAACGCTGCCCCTCATGCCTCCCCGCGTTCATCCGCCAAACGCGCCCCGGCCCCAAAAATCCGAACCACGCGTGACGCCCATCCAGCCCCGCGCCCGAAAACAACAACGTCGGGACTCCCCGCGCCTTGCCCGCCTGCGTCGCGAAATACGCCTGGTCCACGCAGATGCCACCCTCGCGTAAAATATCCTCCAGCGCGTAGCTCTCGCCCGGCCACACATACGCCTCCGCCTCGATCCGATCCATTCGATAACTTACATCCGAGTAGGTCTGCTCCAGTCTCCCCAACGGCGTCCTCACCTTCTCGCGAGCCCACGTCCGCTCCGCCTCCGGCAACGCGAGATCCACCAAAAACCTCAGCTCCGCCGCATCCAGTTTGCCCAGCTCGTGCAGGCCCTCACCGGCACGGTCCAACCCCACAAAATACTCGAACGCCGAACGCGCCGACGGCAGCTCGCGCGGCAGCACCTCCAACTTCACCTGCCAGTGCGGCCACCGCCCCGGCGGAGGCGTGTCGTAAACCAAAGCGATCGCCACCGCCAACGCCCCGTATTCCGCAAAATTCCCCGGCGAGGCCGCGTGCAACTCGTTCAACACACGATAGACCTCGGGCCGGAAATCCACCGCGCTTTCCAGCTCGAAATACGCCGCGGAAAACGCCGCGTCCCCCAACACCCGCACCCGCACCGCCCCGTCCATCCACAGACCCACCGGCATGTCCGGCGCCTCCGGCAGGCGCGCGTCCTCCTGCAAACGCCAGCCCGCCGCCGCCATCGCCTCCCGCCAGCTCGCCGCGTGCTCGCCCACCGGCTCCGCCCACGCCGCCGCCCACCGCGCGGCCAGCCGCCAACCCTCCGCCGCCGTGTAGTTACCCCGCGAATACGCGCTCAGCGCCGCCGTGCGCAACGCCGCCGCCATCGCCGGTCGGCCGTATTGCTCCGCCCCGCGCTCCAGCGCCTCCGCCTGCTCCCGGCCCGGCGCGGCCCGCAACCATTCCTCGGGCACCTTCTGCGCCGCCGCCGACGAGCACCACGCGACCGCCGCCGTCAAACCCGCCAGCCGGACCGCCTTACGCCGCCGCCGCGCAGTGCTGTCCGTCCCCGCCATCACCGGTCGATCGGCAGCTCCACCACGAACCGAAAACCGAAGTGGCGCGAACGGTCGGTCTTCGCCCTCTCCTCGATCAACACCTGTGCGATCGCCTCCGGCGTGTCCAACACGCTGCCCCCGATGAGCTGCGCCCGCGTGCTGGTCTCCGGCGCCGTCAACCACTCCGCCAGATTGCCCAGCAAATCGCGGTAGCCGTTCGCGTTCGCCCGCCCCGTGTCGGTCGCCCCCACCTGCCCGCCCCCGGCCGAGCTGCGGATCTCGCCCGCCCCGTCGCCCAGCGCCAGCCGGTGCTCCTCCTCGTTCGGCAGCCGCACGTTCACGCCCATGATCCACGACAAACGCATGCAAAATTCCTGCGCGTCGTTCCAGTTCACCGAATCCACCGGCATCGCCCGGCCCGGGTTCCGGCTCGGGTTCGTGTTCATCACCGCCTGATAAAGTCCCTGATGCGTCTCCGTGCCATAGAGCAGCCGGTCGCTCACGCCGCGCAACGGAAGCAGGCGGTCGTAAACCTCGGCGTGCAACCCGCGCAGCTCCCCCGCCTTCAGCCCCAGGTAGCTCAGCTTGATCCGCAGGTCGCCATCGACGTAGTCGCTTTTTGGATACTCCTGCGCCAGCCGCTCCGCCAGCCGCAGCGCCTCGGGCAGCGTCTGCTCCGCCTCCACCAGCCGCCGCAGTCGAAGACTTTCCGCGATGCGGCGCTCCAACCTCGCCAGCTCCACCGCTATCGGCTGCGAACGCGCCGTCTGCAGCTTCGAGTCCAGCGATTCGATGCGCCCCGACGACACGAAACGGCTCTTGGAAAAAATCTGGTTGATCTGCCTCTGCCGCGTAAGCGCCTCGGAAAAAGCCGCCGCCGCCGCCACCGAGTCGCCGCGCACCACCGCCTCGTCGCCCGTCCTTTCAAAAACATCTATCTCCCCCGCCACCCCGGCCGCGTTCAACGACGCGATCTCGCCCTCGATCCGGTCAAACTCCGCCAGGTTCGCGTAACGCGTGCGCGAAAAGTTTTGATTGATCCGGGCCAGCACGTCGCGCGCCGCCGTGTAGGCCGCCAGCGCCTCCGCCCAACGCTCGCCCTCCATCGCCGCCCGCGCCTTCTCGAGCGCAGCCTCCTTCTCCGTGTGCAGCGGAAACACCTGCAAAGACGTCAACGCGCGCTCGATCTCCGCCTCGCGCACATAGTTTTTGTAACGCGACGCCGCCGACCCGGTGTTGATCGCACGCTGCAACTCCAGCGCCCGGCCAAAAGCCTCCGCCGATTCCTTCAATCGCATCCCCTCCAAATCCTCCTCCCCCGCGCGCATCAGCCGGTCGATCTGGTCGATCGTCCGGCGCGCCCTCAACGTCGCCAGCTCCGCCTCCAGCCGATCCAGCGTCTGCTGCTGCACATAGTCGCCATAACGCGGCGAACGCGCGATCGCCCGCTGCTTCTCGACCGCCGAGGACAACACCTCCAGCGCCACATCCGATACCACACCGGCCGTGTCGAAACCATTGTAACGATTCTCCAGCTCCTCCACCTCGACCATCAGCCGCTGCAACTCGCCGTCCACCGGCTGCGCCGCCGCGATCTGCTCGGCCGACTCCACCGGCTTCCCCGGCCCCAGATTGGCCAAAAAATACCAGATGCCTCCCAGCGCCATGATGCCGAGCAGTGAATAAATCCAAGGCCGAAGAATAGGCCAATAGTGCGTCTTGCGGTGACGTTTTTTAGGGGATGCCATGATAGGGGTCCGTTACCCAAAGTTCCCGAGCGCCAAAATGCAACGCCGCGCGCTACACGCGCAAGACTCGACAACCCCCCCTCCCCCTTCACCCTCTCGGTTTTCCCATCCGCGTGACCAAGAACCTCGTCATCCTCGCCCCCGGCCTGCTCGGAGCCTCCGTCGCCCGCGCCGCCCGTGCCCGCGGCCAAGCCGAACGCATCACCGTCTGGGCTCGCCGCCCCGAGGTCCGCGCCGCCCTCCGCGCTCAACCTTGGATCGACCACGTCGCCGACACCCCCGAACACGCCGTCGCCCACGCATCCCTCGTCGTCCTTGCCGCCCCGGTGGACAAAATCATCGCCCTCGACGCCCAAATCGCTCCCCACCTCCCCCCCCACTGCATCGTCACCGACGTCGGCAGCGTAAAAGGCCCCATCTGCGCCGCCACCGTCGCCCACCCACGCGCCGCGGACGCCGTCTTCATCGGCTCCCACCCCATGGCCGGCGGCGCCCAAACCGGCTGGGAACACGCCTCGCCCGACCTCTTTCAAAACCGCGTCACCTTCGTCACCCCCGCCGCCACCACCCCGCCCGAAAAACTCCACGCCCTCGAAACCTTCTGGCGCGCCCTCGGCTCCACCGTCGTCACCAAAACCCCCGCCGAGCACGACGAGATCGTCGCCAACATCAGCCACCTTCCCCAAGCCGTCGCCACTTGTCTCGCCAACACCCTCGCCACCCGCGACGGCCAATGGCGCCACCTCGCCGGCAACGGCTTGCGCGACACCACCCGCATCGCCGCCAGCGACGCCACCATGTGGATCGAGATTTTCCAGCACAACCGCGACGCCGTCCTCCACGCCCTCGCCCGCCAGGAAACCGAACTCGCCGACTTCCGCCGCGCCCTCGAACAATCCGACTGGGCCGATATCCGCGCCCGCCTCGAACGCGGCAAACTCTGGCGCGACGGCTTTCGCGCCTAAAACCTAACTTGGGGATAGATT
>DAIPIP010000037.1:5196-20836 GCA_036770725.1 Opitutaceae bacterium | reverse complement strand
TCGCCGAGACCGACCTCAAGGGCAAGTGCGCCATCGTCACCTCCTACAAACCCTCCGCCTCCGACCTCAAGGGCGAGGACACCGGCGAGGGCCTCACCGAAAAACTCCGCCAATACGGCATCTACCAATCCATGCTCGCCGACTGGTTCGACGAGCCGCCCGAGGACGCGGTCAAAAAAGCCGAGCAGTTCGAGGCCGCCGTGAAGGCGAAGTTCATCAAGGAGCCCGGCCAGATGAAGCTCCTCATCGTCGTGGATAAACTCCTCACCGGTTTCGACGCGCCCTCGGCCACCTACCTCTACATCGACAAGCAGATGCAGGACCACGGCCTCTTCCAGGCCATCTGCCGCGTCAACCGCCTCGACGGCGAGGACAAGGACTACGGCTACATCATCGACTACAAAGACCTCTTCAAAAGCCTCGAAGGCGCCGTCGCCGACTACACCTCGGGTGCGTTCGACAGCTACGCCAAGGAAGACGTCGCCGGCCTGCTCCAGAATCGCCTCATAAAAGGCCGCGAGAAACTCGAAGAAACCCTCGAAGCCGTCCGCGCCCTCTGCGAACCGGTCGAGCCGCCGCGCGACCAGGCCGCGTTCTTCCGCTATTTTTCCTCCAAGGAGCCCGCCAACATCGTCCAGCTCAAGGCCAACGAGCCGCAGCGTCTCGCGCTCTACAAACAGGTCGCCGCCCTCGTGCGTGCCTACGCCGCCATCGCCGACGAGATGCCGGAGGCCGGCTACTCCGCCGCCGAGGCCGCCGCCATCAAGGCCGAGGTCACGCGCTACGAAGCCCTGCGCGACGAAATTAAAAACCACAGCGGCGACGCCATCGACCTGAAGCGCTACGAGCCCGCCATGCGCCACCTCATCGACACCTACATCCGCGCCGAGGAGAGCGAAAAGGTGTCCGCCTTCGACGACCTCTCGCTCATCCAGCTCATCGTCGAACGCGGCGCGGCCGCCGCCATCGACGCCCTGCCCGAGGGCATCAAGAAAAACCAAAACTCCGTCGCCGAGACCATCGAGAACAACGTCCGCAAGCTCATCATCGACGAGTCGCCGATAAACCCGAAATACTACGACCGCATGTCCGAGTTGCTCGACGCCCTGATCGAGCAGCGCAAGAGCGACGCCCTCGATTATCAGGACTACCTGCGCCGCATCGCCGAGCTCACCGCCCAGGCCAAGAACGGCCCCGCCGCCTCCGCGTATCCAAAATCCTTGGACACGAAGGCCAGGCGCGCCCTCTACGACAACCTGAACCAGGACGAGGCGCTCGCCCTCGCGGTGGACGCCGCCATCCAGGCCAGCCGGCAGGACGGTTGGCGCGGAAATCCGTTCAAGGTGAAAAAAATCCTTCACGCCGTGCGCGCCGTTTTCCACGAGCACGATTACCTCGCCGAGCCGCAGGCCGCCTACGCCGGCGCGCCCGTGCTCGACGCCGCAGAACGCGTGATGGAACTCGTCGCCCAGCAAGATGAGTATTGAGCGCCACACCCTGACCGTCGGCGGCCTCGCGGTGACGGTGGAGCGCAAGGCCATCAAAAACCTGCACCTCGGCGTGTATCCGCCGCATGGTCGCGTGCGAGTGGCCGCGCCACTCGCGGTCAACGACAACGCGGTGCGCCTCGCGGTCATCGGCAAGCTCGGCTGGATCAAACGCCAGCAAGCCCGTT
Source organism: Opitutaceae bacterium (assembly GCA_036770725.1). Lineage (GTDB taxonomy): Bacteria > Verrucomicrobiota > Verrucomicrobiia > Opitutales > Opitutaceae > IMCC26134_A. The sequence continues at coordinate 19,161 of DAIPIP010000037.1, read as the reverse complement.
TCGGCCGCCAGCCCCGCCAATCGGCCCGCGAGTGGGTGAGCGGCGAGAGCCACTACGTCTTCGGTCGTCGTTACCGCTTGCGCGTCGTTGCCCACGACGGCCCGCCCGAGGTCATCCTTCGCGGCCAGTCCCGCCTCGAACTGCGCATCCGCCCCGAGGCCACCGCCGCGCAAAAAGAACGCACCCTGCAAACCTGGTATCGCGAGCAACTCAAGTCCCGCATCCCCGCCCTGCTCGAAAAGTGGCAACCCAGCCTCGGCGTCGAGGCCGCCGCGTGGGGCGTGAAGCGCATGAAGACCCGGTGGGGTTCCTGCACGACCGAGGCCCGCCGCATCTGGCTGAATCTGGAATTGGCCAAAAAACCTCCGGGCTGCCTCGAATACATCCTCGTGCACGAGCTGGTTCACCTGATTGAGCGCCACCACAACGACCGCTTCGTCGCGCTGATGACCCGCCACCTGCCGCATTGGCAACACCTGCGCCGCGAACTCAACGCCGCCCCCCTTGCCAACGAAACGTGGTCCTACTGAGGAGCCGCCGCACTCCAAATCACCGAAAGCGCCGCAGGCCCATCCACACGATCGCCAGCGTCGCAAGCGAGCTGAGCGGCATCAGCACCGCCGCGAAAAGCGGGTTCATGTGCCCGGTCGTCGCCAGCCCCACCGCCGCGAGGTTGTAGGCGACCATGAACACCAGGAGCGCGACCTGCGTCGAGCGCCGCGCATCGTTCGCCTCGAACAAGGCCCGCACCCCGCCGAGCCCGCGCCCGAGGTAATAAAAATCCGCCTTCGTCGCCAACACCCCGCGATGCACCGCCGGGGTGCCGCGACACAGCGCCGCGTCGAAGGCGAGGCTGTCGTTGGCCCCGTCGCCCAGCATCAGCGCCGACTCGCCGCCGCCGCGCGCCGCCAGCCACGCCGCCTTTTCACGCGGACCCATCTCGCCCTCCACCTCGTCCGCCGCGAGCCCGATCTCCGCCGCCAGCGTATCCACTTTTTCGCGACGATCCCCGCTCAACACCGCCACGCCGAGCCCGCGCCTCCGCAGCGCCGCCAACTCCACGCGCGCATCCGATCTGGGTTTCTCCGCAAAACAAAACCGCGCCTCCACCCGCGTGCCGTGGCGCAACACCGCCTCGACGCCGTGCTCGTCGGAACGTTCCAGCGCCCACGAGCCGATACGCACGCCGCGCCCGATCTCCTCCGTGACCTCGCCGGGCATGGCCGCGCCCGCGCCGCGCATCCAGAGCGCCTCGTGCAAGGCGCGCGCCACCGGGTGCGGGTTGTCGCGCACCAGCGCGAGCAACGCCGAACGCGCCACGGTAGAGAGCCGGTCCAGCGCTCCGGGCTCGCGCAGCTCCGGCGTGTCGCCGGTGAGTGTGCCGGTCTTGTCGAACACCACCCGGCTCACCCGCCCGAGCCGCGCCCAAAGGTCCCCCGCGCGCAAAAACACCCCGCGCCGCCGCAGCCGCACCGTGGCGATTTCCTCCGCCAGAGGAAACGCCAGCCCGAGCGCGCAGGGGCACGATACCACCAAAATCGAGATAACCACCGCGCCCGTTTGCGCCACGTCGCCGGTGCGCCAGGCCCACCACGCGCCCGCCGCGAACGCCGTGCCCATGATGCCGACGAGGTAGCCCTTTACCACCCGCTCGATCAGCCGCGCCCGCTCCGGCGCGCGCTCCGCCGGGCGCAACAACTCCGCGAGCATCGACCCCGCCCAACCCTGCGTCGCGGTCAGGCGCGCCTCCGGGCCGCCCGCCAGACTCGCCCCGGCCGGCACCGTCTGCCCCGACCGAAAACACCGCGGCTCCGCCTCGCCCGTGATCCAGGCGAGGTCGAACTCGGCCTCCTGAAGCGGTTGATGAAGTGGCATGGGCGTCCCGCCCATGTTCGGCGAGGCGGGACGCCTCGCCGCTTCCGAACCCACGGGCGAGACGCCCGTGCCACCACCGCACACATGATCCAGCCGCGCCGCGACCGGCACCAGCGCGCCGGGCACGATGCAAAAGTGATCGCCGACCGCCAGCGTCTCCGGCGCCACCTCCGTCCAACCTTCGCCTCGCCACACCCGCACCTTGGCCGCCGCGGGTTGTTCGCGCAGCAGGCGCTTGCGGTTGCGCTCCACCGCCACCACCTGCGCCCAACGACCGAGCAGCATCAGAAAAATGAATCCGGTCACGAAATCGAAATACTGGCACTCCGGATTCGCCGTCGCCCAGCCATACACCGAGCCGACGTAGGCCCCCGTGATGCCGAGCGCGATGGGCAGGTCCAGATGCGGCACGCGCTCGCGCAGAGCCCGGACCGCGCGGGAAAGAAAATACCCGCCGCAACCCGCCACCGAAAGCGTGGCAAAGCCCATCGCCAGCGTGTCGAACAAGCGCGCGTATTCAAAATCGTGCGACATGCCAAAATACGTCGGCAGCGAGAAGAGCATCGCATTCATAGCCAGCGCCGCCGCCAGCCCGGTCATGCGCGCCAACGCCCGGCTCTCCGGCTCGCCGCCGCCCTCGTGTGCCGTCGCGCCCAACGGACCGATCACGTAGCCGAAGCGTTGCAACTCGCGCGCGAACGCCGCCGCGTCGAATTCGCCGCGCCGCCAACGCAGCCGCATGCGCCCGGCCTCGGCCGACACCTCGATGTCGCCCGCGCCGGGGAGGCGTTGATGCAGACGCTCGATCAGCCACACGCAGGCCGCGCAGGAAACGCCCTGCACCGCCAGTTCCAGCTCGACCGCGCGTCCCTCGTCGATCGCCGCCTCCGCCGCGCGCGCCGCGTCGGCCAGCCAGCCATAATCGGCCGCCGCGCCGAGCGCACCGTCGGCCGGCGAGGTCACCGCGTCCTTGATCTTGTAATAGTCGTCCAGACCCTCGTCGCGAATCAGACGGCTCACGAACGCGCACCCGCCGCAGCAGTAGGTTTCGCCCGCCGAGACCGGCGCGCCGCAGTGCGCGCAGCGTGGTTTGGCGCGGCCGCGTTTCGGCGGTCGGATCGCGGCTTCGGAAGCTTCGATCATCGGCATAACCACTCCTCCAAGGTCGGGGCCACGAAGCCGAAATCTCCGCGCAGTCGCCACGCCATCACCCCCGCCGCCACCAGCGCCAGCGCGGTGCGCGCATGGCCGAGCGTTGGCGGAGTCAGCCGCGCGCGCAGCCAACCCACGTTCGCCTGCGCGAGCCAAAGCAGCGGCACGGTGCCGAGGCCGAACGCGAGCAACAGCTCCGCGCCGCCCGCCGCCGAACCCGCGAAGGTCGCCATCGCCACGAGAAAATACAGCGGCCCGCACGGCAGCAGAGGCGTCGCCGCGCCCATCGCCGCCGCCACGTGCAGGCCGGGTTTTCCGCGCACCCAGCCGCGCAACGCGAGCTGCACGCGACCGAGCAGCGCCAGACGCGGCAGGCGACTACCGAACTTGAACGCCACGCCGACGAAGTAGGCCACCATCACCCACGGCAGCACGCGCACCAGTGGCGCGTCGAACCACGCGGCCGGGGCCGCGCCGAGTCCGCCCGCCACCGCGCCGAGCACCGCGTAGGCCGCCAGCCGCGAGCCGTGATAGGTCGCGTGAATGGTCGAGGCGTCCACGCGTTCGCCGGGCTTCGAGCCGAGCAGACAGGCCAGCGGTCCGCACATGCCCGCGCAGTGCAGACTCGTGACGAGCCCCGCAACAAACGCCGCCGCCGGAGTGTTGACCGCCGCGAGTTCCATCAGCGCGCCTCCTCAAGTAGGGCGGGACCGCCGGGCCCGCCGTTCGGCGCGTCGGCCTCGTTCGACGGCGAGCCCGGCGGTTCCGCCCTACCCGGCACCGCCAGCGGCACCGACTCCACGTGCGCTTGATTCGCGGCGTAAAACAGCGCCGTCCACGCGCAGGCCATGAGCGTGAACAACGCGATCACCATCAACGCGACCTTCGTGCCCGGTTTCATGGTTTGGCCTCCCGCAACAAGGCCGCGTTCGGGCCGCTGAACTCCGCGTCGCGCACCAACTCGAACGAGCCGTCCGCCGCACGCGCCACAAAACGCAGCTTGAAGCCACCCATGTAGTCCGCACGCGCCACGCGCACCACCAGTGGACGCACCTCCTCGCCCAGCGGCGCGAGCGTGACCGGCGCTTCGAAACCAGAAACGGCGAACACGACACCGGCGCCGGACTCGGCGGAGACGGTGAAGGTCGCCGGCGTATCGCGTTTGTTCACCAGCCGCACAAGGAACTGGTTCCTCACCGACTCGGCATCGAGGTAGTAGGGCGAGCCCTGCATGCGCGTCACGCCGAGCGATGCCGGCCGCACCGACGACACGGCGAAGGTCGCCACCGTGGCGCCCACCGCGAGCAGACCTACATACAGCCAAATGCGCGGGCGCAGCCAGCGCGTGCGCCCGCCCGCGAAAGCGGCGGTGGAATCGTAGCGCACGAGACCGCGCGGACGCTTCACCTTGTCCATCACCTCGTCGCACGCGTCCACGCACGCGGCGCAGGCGATGCACTCGATCTGCAGCCCTTGGCGAATGTCGATGCCGGTCGGGCAAACCTGCACGCAGCGGTTGCAATCGATGCACGCGCCTGCGTCGGGCGTGCCGGCCTTGCCGCGCGGCTCGCCGCGCTTGGCATCGTAGCCGATGACCAGCGAGTGGTCGTCGAGCAGCACCGATTGCAGGCGACCGTAGGGGCAGATTACGATGCAGAGCTGCTCGCGAAACCACGCGAAGTTGAAATACAAGATGCCGGTGGCCACCGCCACGAAGAGGAAGGCGCTCCAGTGCTGGGTCGGCGCGCTTGTCATCATCGCCCAGAGCTCGGGGATGGAGACGAAGTAGGCCAGAAACAGGTGCATGATCGCGGCCGAGAGCAGAACGAAAATCACCTGTTTCGCCGCGCGGCGCGCAATCTTGGCGTGGGTCCACGGCGCGGCGTCGAGCTTGCGCCGCGCGACCGCGTCGCCCTCCAGCCAGCGCTCCACGCGACGGAAAACGTGCTCAAGAAATACCGTCTGCGGACAAGCCCAGCCGCACCACACGCGACCGAGCTGCGAGGTTATGAAGAACAACGAAAACCCGAGCCCGGTGATGGCGAAGAACAGCAGCCACACGTCTTGGAACGCGAGCGTCTGGCCGAGGAGGTGAAAGCGCCGTCCGGCGATATCGAGAAACACCGCCGGATGTCCGCCCACGGGAATCCACGGGAGGGCGAGATAGATCGCCACGAGCAGCCACGCCGACCAGCGCCGGGCGCGGGTCCAGAATCCGCGCGCGTCCGCCGGATGCAGAAATAGGCGCGAACCGTCCGCGCGGATCGTGGTGACGAAGTCGCGGTTCGGGCGGACGGGTTGGTTGGCGGGTTTGGCGGACATGTGTTCGGTTTTCTGAAGGTAGGGACGGACCGCTGGGCCGTCCGAAATACGCCACGGCGGGCCCAGCGGTCCCGCCCTACCTTCTCGTCACGGCGCGGGATGCTTGCTCAGCACAAAGGCCGTGACCTCGGCGGTTTTCTTCGGGCCGAGCATGGGGCCCCAGGGCGGCATACCGGTGCCGACCACGCCTTCGCTGACGACCTTCATGATCTCGGTGGGCGAGCCACCGTGGACCCATTCGCCATCGGCGAGGTTGAAGCCGATGCCGCCCTCCAGGTTCGCGCCGTGGCAGGCGAGACAGGTGGAGACGTAGGCGGCGGAACCGGCGGCGAGGATGGCCGGGTTGCGGCTCATTTCCCAAAGCGTGGCGTCGTCGTAGCTGCCGGCGGCGGCGAGCTTCACGGCGCGGATTTCCTGAATGGTGGCGGTGACTTTATCGCCGTCGGATTTTCCGGGGAAATGCTGTGTCGCCATCCAATACACGATGGCGAAGGCGATGGAGGCGTAGAGCGTGAGCAGCCACCAGTTGGGCAGGCGGCGGTCGTATTCGGCGATGCCGTCGAATACGTGTTCGCGAATCGGATCCTCGCCGGGTTGTTGCGGAGGTTTGGGAGAATGAGCGGACATGGGTGGAATTTTTAGTGTAGGGCGGGGGGTTCAGTCGTTGAGCGGCAGTTGGGCGAAGCGCTCGCGTTGTTCGCGGGGCATGCGCAGCGCGCGCCACGCGCAGGTAACGTAGATCGAGACCGCGGTGCTGAAGGCGATGAGCGTGAAGAGGCTCATCCAGTGTTCGAGAATCAGGCGGCGAAACATGGCGGTGGCGGGTCGGAGGTTATTTGGCGGACGCGGTGGTGCGGACGACGGGCTCGGATTTCCCGAGTTTTTGCAGGTAGGCGATGAGGGCCACGATCTCGCGGCTCGGCTCGACGAGGATGTCGGACTCCCGCAGGCGGGCCACGATCTCGGCGGCCTGGGCGTTCACCTCGGCCTGGATTTCCGCGGGCGTCTGCTGCGGATAAGGCACGCCGAGGGTGCGCATGACGGCGAGCTTGGAGGGAAGCGCGGCGACGTCGGTGTCCTTTTCAAACAACCACGGGTAGTTGGGCATGTTCGAGCCGGGCGAGATGGCGCGCGGGTCGAGCATGTGGTGGTAGTGCCACGAGTCGGGATACTTGCCGCCCACGCGGGCGAGATCGGGGCCGATGCGTCGGCTGCCCCACTGGAAGGGGTAATCGTAGATCGACTCGCCGAGGCGCGAGTAGTCACCGTAGCGCATGACGTCGGGCACGAGCGTGCGGATCATCTGCGAGTGGCAGTTGTAGCAGCCCTCCGCAACGTAGATGTCGCGGCCGGCGAGTTCGAGCGGCGTATAAGGAACCTGGATACGGTCCTCCACGTTTTGCGCGCGGTTAACGACCACGGTGGGGATGATCTGGATCATGCCGCCGGCGGCGACGGCGATGAAGGTGAGCACGGTGAAGGGCGCGGCGTTGACCAGCAGGCGGTCATACCACGCGGCCCAGCCCTGGATGCGCGACTGGAAGTGCAGCCAGGCGAGGATCACGCAGACGATGGTGCCGAAGAGGCCGAGCAGCTGCATGAAGTCGCCGCCAAACATCCACACGCAGGCGAAGAGCGTGCCGAGCACGGAAAACACCACGGGCGGGTTGATGAAGGTGCCGGCCACGCCGACGCGGGGCGAGGGCGTGTCGTCCACGAAGACCTCGGCGGTGCCGTCCACGGTCTGCGCCCCCTTGATGGTGCGCCAGACGTTGTATCCGAGAATGATGAAACCGGCGAGGTAGAGCCCGCCACCCACGATGCGCAGCGCCATGAGCGGGCGGATGGCGTTGAGCGTGTCCAGGAAATTTGGATACGCCAGCACGGTGCCGCTCTCTGCGGTGGCGTTGAGCATGAGGCCCTGGGTGATGCCCGAGACCCACATGGCCGCGACGTAGAGCAGGATGCCGACGAGCCCGAGCCAGAAGTGGATGTTGGCCAGCGCGGTCGAGTAAAGCGGGCGGTTCCACAGGCGCGGCACGAGCCAGTAGATCATGCCGGCGGCCATGAAGCCGTTCCAGCCGAGCGCGCCGGCGTGGACGTGGCCGATGATCCAATCGGTGTAGTGGGCGAGCGCGTTGACGGATTTGATCGAGAGCAGCGGCCCCTCGAAGGTCGCCATGCCGTAAAAAGTGACGGCGGCGGCGAAGAACTTGAGCACGGGATCGGTGCGGAGTTTGTGCCACGCGCCGCGCAGGGTGAGCAGGCCGTTGAGCATGCCGCCCCAGGACGGAGCCCAGAGCATGAGCGAGAAGGTCATGCCGAGCGTCTGCAACCAGTCGGGCAGCGCGGTGTTGAGCAGATGGTGCGGGCCGGCCCAGATATAGACGAAGACGAGCGACCAGAAATGGATGACCGAGAGCCGGTAGCTATAGACCGGACGTTCCGCCGCCTTCGGCAGAAAGTAATACATGATGCCGAGGATCGGCGTGGTCAGGAAGAAGGCCACGGCGTTGTGGCCATACCACCACTGCACGAGGCCGTCCTGCACGCCCGCGAAGACCGGATAGGAGTGCGTGAGCGAGGTCGGCAGGCTCAGGTGGTTGACGATGTAGAGCATCGCCACGGTGATGATGGTCGCGATGTAGAACCAGATCGCGACGTAGAGGGCGCGCTCGTGGCGACGCGCGAGGGTCCAGAAAAAGTTGACCGCGAAGACGACCCATATGCCGGCGACGGCGATGTTGATGGGCCAGATGAGCTCGGCGTATTCCTTGCCGCGCGAGAAGCCGAGCGGGAGCGTGATCGCGGCCGAGACGATTATCGCCTGCCAGCCCCAGAAGTGCAGCGAGGAGAGGAAATCGCTGGCGAGGCGCGCCTTCACCAAGCGCTGGGTGGAATAGTAAACGCCCGCGAACATCATGTTGCCCACGAAGGCGAAGATGACGGCGTTGGTGTGCAACGGACGTAGGCGGCCGAAGGTCAGCCACGGCAGGTCGAAGTTGGCCCGCCAGAAGTTGAGCTGCGAGGCGACGAGCACGCCGACCAGCATGCCGACCACGCCCCAGAGAATGGAGGCGAGCAGGAACTGGCGGACGACCTTGTCGTTGTAATGAATCGTGACGGTGCGGGCGGACATGGAAGGCGGAAAGGGAGTGAGGGAGTGAGGGAGGAAGGCTCAGACCGAGGCGGGGGTCGTATGTGATTTCGACGCGGCTGCCTTGGTGGCCACGCGGTCCTTGCGGCGCTGACAGGAAGCGCAGCATTTGCCGTCGGTGCGCTTGCTGGCGCAGACGTCGTCGGGGTGGGTGTGGGAGTGGCCGTGTCCGTCAACGGGGGCGGCGGATACGGTCGCCTGTTCGGATTCCAGAGGCAGGAGGGAATCACGCGCCGCGCCTGCTCGACGAGGGCGGGTAAATTCGCGCACAAAAAGCGTGATGAAGGTTAGGGAGAGAAGCAGGCTGATCGCGAGGGTGAGTGGTATGACGTCCATGGGTTAGGGAAGGTCGCGCATGCTAGGCTAATCGCGGGGTGCGGGCTGCGCGGAGCTTGGCGGCGACCATGCGTTTTTTGGCGGGGTCAAAAAACGCGTGCCAAAGCATGCACAGCCTCGGCCAAGGAAGGCGGCGCGGAGTCACACGCACTTCGCTATGGTCGGCGGGAATGAATCCCGGCGATCCGCGACCCCTCCTCGACCGCCATGCGGCGCGTATTCTTTCCCGCTGGCGCGAACAACTGCGCGCCTTGCCACCCTCAAGCGCGCTCGCCGCGCCCGAACTCCTGGCCCCCATGATGGCTCCGGCCATCGCCCGGGTGCGCAACGAGGCGGCTCGACATATCGACGACCCGGCGGGCGAGCCCGAGGCCGAGGACTGCCGCTGCGGGCTCAATCCGCTGGTGACTTTTTATCTCACCGGCGAGGCCTCGACCTTCGAGGTCTTGTGGTCGCAACACGATGCCTTGGCACCGCTAGCACCCGACGAACGAGAGATGACTTGTCGCGTCTTGCGCGAGGCTTGGCGACGCGTGGCCGCCGAGGAGATCTCGCTCTTTTGCAGCATCTGCCAACGCGGCGCAGCCATCGAGGCGGCGGACCGCCATCATAACCACGCTCATGCCCACCCGGCGGCCGCTGCCGCGCAGGAAGAGCACGTCTGCCTCGGCGCCACCGAGGCGACGCTCAGCGCATGGGCGCGAGGCGCTTCTGCAGCTGCTCGCGATAAGTCTTAGGCGACTGGCCGGCGATGCGCCGGAAGACGCGATTAAACTGGGAGAGCGATTGGAAGCCGGCCTCGAACGCGGCCTCGCTCACGCGCTTGTGCGGGTTGAGGAGGAGGTTCTTCACCTTCTCCACGCGCACGCGGGCGAGGTAGTTGGTGAAGGTCATTCCAGTCGCCTTTTTAAAGCTCTTGCAGAAATAAAACGCGCTCATGTTCACGGCCTTGGCGACCTCGTCGAGGCCGATGTCTTCGCCGTGGCGCGAGGCGATGAGGGCGCGAGCGCGGGCGATGGGCGGGGCCTCGCCGTGCTCTGACTGCACCGCGAGTTCCTGGCCGAGCGAGGAAAGATGCTGGGCGAAAATCGAGAGCAGGCGCAGGATGGAATCATATTGGCGGCGGTCGAGCACACGGCCCTGAAACCACGCCTCTTCGAGCTGCTTCATGTTCACGTCGGTGCCGAATTTCAGAATCTGGCGTGCGGCGGCGGCAAAGCGGCGCTTGTCGGGTTTTTCCAAAAACACCTGGCCGGTTTGCAGAAAGGCCACGAGGTCCTCGCCCACGCGGACCGGCACGGACGAATCGCAAAGGCCGGCGAAGCACTTGAGGGTCTTTGGCTCCAGGCAGGCCTCGACCTCGACGCGGCGCTGCAACTGGAGGCAGGCGGCGCAGCTCTGGTTGCTCTTCGCCATGAGCGAACAAAACGGATTTTCGTTAGGATCGCCGTGGTGCGGCAGATCGAACGCTTCCAGCGCGCGGAGGTTTATGGGAAGCCCGGTCGTGTCGCGGAAGGCCTGCTCGTAGTCCTTAAATATGCGGCTGCGCTTGAGCTTATCGACAAACTCGCGGCTGCGCTGGGTGGACTCGGAGGATGCGTTCATGGGCAAATTATGCGACGTAGTCTCCTTGGTAGGCGACACACCCGCAACAATATCCACGCAAGCGGGCACGGTTATAAAAACGCATTCGACAAGCGGCCCTCGGCCTACTGACTAACGCGCATCATGTCCTCGTCCGCCCAAGACAACATCCACGCTCCCCAGGAACAGAAGCACGTCACGCCCGTGACCATCGCCATCGACCTCGTGTTGGTCGCCGTGCTCTTCGTTTTCTGGTTCGGCGTCTGCAAAGCACACGTGCCCTCCACCGACCCGAAGTTCGTTACGCTTTTCGGCGCGCTGACCGCCATCAGCATCACCGGCGTGTTCTGGATCGCGATCCAGATGTTCCGCGTCGTGGTCGCCGGCGAAAAACGCCTCAAGGCCGAACGCGCAGCGAAGCAGTAAAACCCGCCGCCTTCGCCAACCATTCCAGGCCGCGATCCCGGATCGCGGCTTTTTCGTTTCCCCCGCCCGACCTCTCCCTTCTCATCTGTTTATCAACCCGTGAGCGAAACCGACGCCACATCCCCGATCCCGGCTCCGGCCCCCGCCCCGCCCCCCCGCACCACGGCGGCGGTCGAGGATTATCTTGAACGTATCGCCGCGCTCATTCGCACGAAGGGCTACGCGCGCGTGGTGGACATCGCCGCCGAGCTGAAAATCTCGCAGGCGAGCGTCACCACCATGGTGCAGAAGCTCGATGCCGAGGGTTTGGTGAAATACGAAAAATACCGGGGCATGGTGCTCACCGACGCCGGCGAAGCCGTGGCCACGCGCATCGCGCACCGGCACGAGTTGCTGACCCAGTTGTTGCGTTTCTTCGACCTGCCGGAGGACGTGATTTTCCGCGATGTCGAGGGCATGGAGCATCACATCAGCGGCGAGACGCTTGATGCACTAGAGCGCCTGACGCGCCACCTCGAGGCGAATCCCGACATCGTGGCTCAGTTGAAGCGCTGAGGCCGACCGCCTACCACTCTCACTCCGCCGGAAGCTTGGCTACGATGGCCTCGGCGAGCTTCGCGATGCCCTCGCTCAGACCAGACGCGAGCACGGAGTAGTCACCTTCCGTCCATGGAATTTCAGGGGCTTCGAAAACTTCGCGCGCCAGCACCTCAGGCACGGCATCGGGACGCTCATTAACGCGCACGATTTGAATGCCGCACAGAAAACTTATCGTCGCGGTGCCATCCGCCTTCACCTGCCCCTCGGCGCGCAACACCGTCACCGCCACGTCCACGTCGCGCGCGACATCGAAGGGGAACGGCTGGGGAAACACCCGCGCCACCTTGGGCGAAACATGCAACCGCGCCACAAGCATGCGATTGATCGCGACGCCGAGCGGCTCGGCCCACCGTGCGAAATCACGATAGTCGATTTCGTTTTCGCCCCGGCGAACGATCATCGATTTGCCGTCTAGGTAGGGCGCTACGGACACGGTGCGCACGCCGACCTTGAGCGTGCCCTGCCCGAGCGCCGCGTTGACTGTCTCCACCGCCGGGCCGGTCAGCACGTAGTGGCGCGTAGGATCAGGTTGTGGCTTGGGCAGGATGCTGCAGGCCGCGACGAAGGGAAGCAGCAGCGCGAAAAAAATCGGGCAAGTAAAACGGAAAGCGCGGTGAATCTTCATTGGGAACGTCAGATGGAATTTCAGAGGCGAGGACTACCGGGTCTCGATCGCGCGACCACTAAGCAACGCGTTGGGATTTCGCTCGATGAAATCCGCAAGACGCGCCACCGCGGCGGAGGCTTCGCCCAGGCGAGTAAGCGCTTTGGACGCATCGTCGCCGAGGTGTTGCTGGGCGCTGACGAAACGCCGCATGACGACGGCGAGTTCGTTGAACTGGTTGATCGATCCGCGCGCGTCCTTGAGCACGAGCGCGAACTCCTCGGCTCCGGGGCCCACGGTTGTTTCGAACTCGGCGAGCATGTCGTCGAGGCGCTTGGCGGCGGAGGCGGCGTTGGCCACGAGGGCCCGCGTCTCGGGGGAATCGGCGAGCGCGCGTATCGTGCGCCCTGCCTCGGCCCACTCGCGCGAGACGGCGGCGAGATCGACCGTGTTGACCTGGCGGCGGGTATCGGCGAGCAGGCCTTGCACCTCGGCGCCGATGGCGGCGACATCCACGCGTTTAAAGTCGTTCAGGATCTCGGTGATGTTGGCCTGGAATTCCGAATACGCGGATTTCACGGCGGGCATCTCGATGTAGCTCGAATCCACTCCCGACTTGGCCACCGCCGGAAAACGTCGCGGGTCGTAGAAATCGAGCTCCACGTAAAGCAGCCCGGTCGCGAGTCCGATCACGCCAAGTTGGGCGCGCAAGCCTTGGTCGATGAGGCGTTTCAACTCCTCGCGATCCGACACGTCCACCGGCCGACCCTGCCCGTCGGCGACCACGTCGCGGCTTAGCTCGCAAATGACGGCCACCACCGAGCGCGGTTCGTCAGAACCCGGCGCGGCGGGAATGGCGCGCACGTTCATCGCGACCACGCGGCCGATGCGCACGCCGCGGAGTTTCACCGGCGAACCATTGTCGAGGCCGTGGATGGACTCGTTGAAATACACGATGAAGCGCTCCGGCTTGGAAAAAAAGTTTACGCCGCCAAACGAAAACAGGGTGACCACGCCGAGCAGTAGCGCGCCCAACACGAATAGACCTACGACGGTGGGACTGACTTTGGTTTTCACGGTATGAAGTGCGTTAGTTTGATGGCGCGCGGTCGCCGGTAGTGTCGAAACCCTTTTCGCCGGGGCGAGCGCCTCGATTGAGAAACTCGCGCACGCGCTCGTCGTCCGAACCGGTCGCGAGCAGGCGCGGATCTCCCAGCGCGATGCGGCCGCGCTCGGCCTTTTCAAGCATGAGCACGCGGTCCGCGATGCTGAAGATCGAGTCGAGCTCGTGCGACACGACCACGCAAGTCGTGCCGAGCAGTTCGCGCATCTGCAGGATGAGTTCGTCGAGCTTGCGGGAAGTGATCGGATCGAGACCAGCCGAAGGCTCGTCGAAAAACACGATGTCCGGATCTAGGGCCAGAGCGCGCGCGAGTCCGGCGCGTTTTTTCATGCCGCCAGAGATCTCCGACGGGTAATAGTTTTCGTAGCCCGAGAGGCCGACCTGTGAGAGCTTGAAGGCCGCCAGCTCGCTACGTTCGCGACGGTTGAGCGTGGTGTATTCCTCCAGCGGCAGGCACACGTTTTCCATCAGCGTGAGCGAACTCCAGAGCGCGCCGCCCTGGTAGAGCACGCCGAAGCGTTTGAGCAACTCGCGCCGGCTCACCGCGTCAGCCTCCATGAAGGATTCGCCGAAAAACTTAACATCGCCCGCAGTGGGTCGGTGCAGCCCCACCAGATGGCGCAAAAGCGTGCTCTTTCCGCAACCTGAACCGCCGATGATGAAAAAAATCTCCCCCCGCCGGACCTCAAAACTCAGATCCTTGAGGATCGGATCGTCGCCGTAGCCGCAATCTATGCCAGTTGCCTCAACGGCGGGCGGTTCGCCGGGGGCGGCGATGGATTCGGG
>DAIPIP010000037.1:0-5096 GCA_036770725.1 Opitutaceae bacterium | reverse complement strand
CTATGCCAGTTGCCTCAACGGCGGGCGGTTCGCCGGGGGCGGCGATGGATTCGGGTGCGGGAGTGCGGGCGGCGACCATGGATCAGATTCCTAAAATATTAAACGCCACCGCGAAAAACGCGTCGGCGAGAATGATGAGCAGCAAGGCCATGACGACCGCCGAAGTCGCGGCACGCCCCACGCCCGCCGCGCTGCGTTCGGCGAGCAGACCGCGATGACAGCCCGCGAGCCCGACCAATAGACCAAAGGCGGATGCTTTTATGAGACCCGACGCCATGTCCGAAAGATCGATCGCCGACATCGTCTGCACCCAGTAGGCCGCCGGCGGGATGTCGAGAATCGTAAGCGACACGACCATGCCCCCGAAGATGCCCATGAAATTCGCATACAACGCGAGCAGCGGCATCATCAGCGCGAGCGCCACGATTTTCGGCAGCACCAAAAAATCCACCGGCCGGATGCCGAGCGTCTCGAGCGCATCAATCTCGTCGTTCGCGCGCATGTTGCCCAGCGTCGCCGCGAACGCCGCGCCGGTGCGGCCGGCGAGAATCACGCCCGTCATCATCGCGCCCATCTCGCGCACCATCGCCAGGCCCACCGCGTCGGCCACGTAGATATCCGCGCCAAACTGCCGCATCAACACCGCCGCCTGATAGGCCAGAATAAGACCCACCAGCAAACCGATAAGACTCACAATGGGCAGGGACATCGCGCCGCACTGCTGCATTTCGTCGAGACAATCGCGCAGACGAAACTTGTGCGGATTTTTTGCCAAATGCACCCCGCTGAGCACACACTCGCCCACGAAACGCGCGATCTCGCGGGCCTTGCCCAAAACATCCTGCGTCGCCTCACCGACCGCGACCAACAGGTTGCGGCTGCGGTCCTCCGGCTTCACTTGGTCGCAGGCCTCGGTGAACTGCGCGAGCATGCCGCGCATCGACTCAGGCAGGGCTGATGTGTCGCAAGCGCCGCCCGTCCGTTCCACCTGCATGCGTAGCTCGTGCACAAACAACAGCAGCGAGCTATCCCATTCGCCTAGATTCTTCGTCAACACCACACGCACCGTGCGCCCTTTGGCGAGAAATCGTTCCGGCGTCCAATCGGGTTTTTCCGCCGTTACTTCCCAAGTTCCGCCTAACGTCACCCGAATCTCTGCGGTTGACGATTCTTCCACCCGCACCTCGGCGGCGCAGGGCAATACGGCGGGTTTGGAAGCGGAACTCGGCATCAATGCGCCAAGTTGGGCGGGCAAAGCGGAAGCGTGCAAACGATTCCTTGCCCCCTGTGCCCCCCACCCTGCTCCATAGGCGCATCATGCCTCAGCGCTTCCGCACCGTTCTCTTCGATCTCGACGGCACCCTGCTCGATCATTTCTCCGCCATCCACCGCGCCCACAGCCACGTGCGTCGCCACTACGGTCGCCCCGACGCCACCCGCGACGAGGTCATGCGCGCCGTCGGCGGCGGCCTCCCCGAAGCCCTCAAAAAAACCCTCGGCCCCGACCACGCCCACCTGCTCGACGAGGCCCTTCCCGTTTACCGCGCCTACTGGGATCGCACCATGCTCGACGACGCCGCGCTTTTCCCCGGCGCCTTCGATCTCGTGCGCGACCTGCATGCCGCCGGAGTTCAGGTCGCCGTCTTTACCAACAAACACGGCCCCTCCGCCCGCCGCGTGTGCGGGCATCTCGGCCTAGATCCCTACCTCGCCGCCGTCTTCGGCGCGACCGACACTCCCTGGCTCAAGCCCGAAATCGAGTTCACCGCCCATGCCCTGGAAAAACTCTCCGCCACAGCCAACACTACCGCGCTCGTTGGCGACTCGCCCTGGGACATCGAAGCCGCCCGCAACGCAAGACTCGGCGGCTGCTTCGCCGTGACCACCGGCACCCACACCGCCGCCGAACTCATCGCCCACGGCTGCGCACCCGACGACATCGCCCCCGGGCTGGTTGACCTCTCCCCGCGCCTGCTCTCCGCGAGCGCCGCCGTTGACGCCGCCCAAACATAGCTACACCGTAGCTACATGCAAACCAAGACGGCCAAGCTCTTCACCACCGGCGGCTCACAAGCGGTTCGCCTGCCCAAGGAGTTCCGCTTCCCCGGCAAAACCGTGCGCATCCGCCGCACCAAGGCCGGCGTGCTCATATCCTCCGCCGAGGACGACCTCGAGGCGCGACGGAAAGCATTTCTGGCATTGGCAGGCTCCTGCCCGGATTTCCCCGACGTGCCCCCCCACACCACGCCTGACTTTCCGCGCGATCTTGACTGGTGATGCTTTACCTTCCCGACACCAACGCGTGCGCAATATTTTTCCGGGGCAATCCGGGTATGGCTCAGAAATGGGCTATGAACATCACCAACATCCGGCTTTCCTCGCTTGTTTTGAGTGAACTCCGCTTCGGAGCCGCCAAGGCCGATTCTAAACGCCAGCGCCACCATATCGCCGCGCTTGTCGCCGCCGTTCCAGTAGAACCTTTTATCGGAGAGGACGCCGAATTTTACCCAAACCTCCGCGCCGAGCTCGAAAAACGCGGCCAAGGTATCGGTCCCATCGACACCCTTATCGCCGCCCAAGCCCTCCGCCTAGGCGCGACCATCGTGACCCATAACCTTCGCGAATACCGTCGCGTGCCCGGCCTGAAGGTCGAGGACTGGCAAACCGTCGCCTGAACATCCCACTCGCTTGCCGCCTCCTCCCCCCAAGCCCCGCCCCGCGCCCTCCGCCGCCATCCGCGACGGCAACACCCTCGCGGGCGTGCTCGAACGCATCGTTTTCCACAACGAGGAGAACCACTACACCATCGCCGAGTTCCGACCCGAGGACGGCGAGGAACGAGTCACCATCGTCGGCGCCCTCCCCGGCGTGCAGTGCGGCGAAACGCTCCACCTTCGCGGCTCCTGGGCCTCACACGCCCAGCACGGTGCGCAGTTCAAGGTCGAGTCCTTCGCCAGCCAGCTGCCCTCCAGCGTGTATGGCATTCGCAAATACCTCGGCTCCGGCCTCGTGCCCGGCGTGGGCCTCGTTTACGCGAACAAAATCGTGGACGCCTTCGGCACCGACACCTTCCGCGTGCTCTCCGAGGAATCCGGTCGCCTGCGCGACGTTCCCGGCATCGGCAAAAAACGCGCCACCGCCATCAAGCAGGCCTGGGACGGACAACGCACCTTCCGCGAACTCTACATCTTCCTCCAGACCTACGGCGTCACCCCCGGCCAGTGCGTTAAACTGATCGATAAATACGGCGCAGAATCCCGCCAGATCCTTCAACAGCAACCCTACCGCGTCGCCCGCGAGATCGACGGCATCGGCTTCAAGACCGCCGACCGCATCGCCATCAACCTCGGCTTCGCCAACGACGCCCCGCCCCGCCTCGACGCCGGCATCCTCTACGCCCTCGAAACCCTCCAGGAGGAAGGCCACACCGCCCTCCGCGAGGCCGACCTCCGCGACTACACCGCCACCCTGCTCGAAACCTCCGGCGAACGCATTACCGCCCGTCTCGCCGCCCTCGTCGCCGACAAAAGCCTCGCCTCCCACGCCCCCCGCGGCGTCGTCGAGCCCCTGCCCGGCTCCGACCTCGTGCAACTGCCCGTGCTTGACCGCGCCGAGCAAAAAATCGCCGCCGCCCTCAAACGCCTGCGCATCGTCCCCAGCGGACTCCCGCCCATCAAACACGACGCGGCCCTCGTCTGGGCCGAGGAGAAGGCCGGCTTCGCCTTCGCCCAGGCCCAGCGCGACGCCGTCCGCTCCGCCCTCGTATCCAAAGTATCGATACTCACCGGCGGCCCCGGCACAGGCAAGACCTCCTCGCTCCGCGCCTTGGTCGAAATCTTGAAGGCCAAAAAAGTCCGCGTCTCCCTCGCCGCTCCCACCGGCCGCGCCGCCCAGCGCCTCACCGAGACCACCGGAGCCTTCGCCCAGACCCTCCACCGCCTGCTCAAATACAACCCCCAGACCAACGGCTTCGACGCCAACGAAAACGCGCCCCTCGCCACCGATTTCCTCGTGGTGGACGAGGCCTCGATGCTCGACACCCGCCTCGCCGCCGCCGTCTTCGCCGCCATGCCCTCGCGCGCCCACCTTCTCCTCGTGGGCGACACCGACCAGCTCCCCAGCGTCGGTCCGGGCAACGTCCTCAAAGACCTCATCGCCACCGACACCGTGCCCGTCACCCGCCTGACCGTCGTGCACCGCCAGCAAGGCCAGAGCGAGATCGTCACCACCGCCCACGCCATCAACGCCGGCGACCCCGCCCTGCCCGTCGCCGTCGATTCGCTGGAAAAACTCCAACCCTGGGCCGACCTCACCTTCATTGTCGCGCGAGACGCCGAGGACTGCCTGCAAAAGACCATCGCCCTCTGCTCCGAGTTCATCCCGCGCCACTTCGCATGGATGAAACCCGGCCGCGACATTCAGGTGCTCGCGCCCATGCACAAGGGCACCGCCGGCGTCGGCAACCTCAACGCCCAGCTCCAGGCCTCGCTCAATCCCCACGGTCGCGGCCTGCGCGCCCCCGGCGGCGAATACCGCGTCGGCGACAAGCTCATCCAGCTGCGCAACAACTACGACAAAAGCCTTTTCAACGGCGACATCGGCGTGGTCGTCGCCGCCGACGCCGAGGCCGGCACGCTCGATGCCGATTTCGACGGCACGCGCCACACCTTCGCCCGTGGCGAACTGGGCGACCTCGCCCTTGCCTACGCGATCAGCATCCACAAGAGCCAGGGCAGCGAATACGCGGCGGTCATAATCCCGTTGCTCAAGGCGCATTTCATGATGCTCCAGCGCAACCTCATCTACACCGCCATCACGCGCGGAAAGAAAAAGGTCTTCCTCGTCGGTGAACCCGCCGCCTACGCCATGGCCGTGCGCAACAACGAGGCCAAAACCCGCTCGACCCACCTGAAGGAAAAAATCCTCGTCGCCATCGAGAGCGCCTGAGCCGAACGGGATTTTTTGCGCAAAGGTCGCAAAGCCAAGGCCCACTGCGTTGCATTGTTTCGCGACCTTAATCCGAACCTTCACAGCTTGACGCTTAGAGCATTTTAAATAAAACTGTAGCTATTTTTTGGGCGGTTGTTACGGTGAGG
>DAIPIP010000195.1:0-4937 GCA_036770725.1 Opitutaceae bacterium | reverse complement strand
AGGGCGGTGCGGACCTCCTGGAGGGCGGCCTCCATGTTTTCTTCGGAGAGCTGGCCGACGCCGCGGAGGTTGCGGAGGGCGGAGGAGAGTTTGTCGGTGAGAGATTCGAACATGGAAGGAGGTGAACGTGGGTGGCGGCGGGGTCGCTGGCAAGTCGGGGGAGGGCGAGGTGCGATGGGGAAGGGGCGGGGGAATTGGATTTGCGGACCGAGGGTTCCGGGACTGGCATCCGGCCATGGCAGCCAAGATGAAGCCCTCGTCACCCACGTTCTCCATAGAGCCGCGCATCCGGATAAATTATGGCCGGGGTGTGGGATTTGGCCCGGGAAAGGCCGAATTGCTGGCCCACATAGACCTCACTGGTTCGATCAGCGAGGCGGCGAAGGCGATGGAGATGTCTTACATGCGCGCGTGGACTTTGGTGAAAAGCATGGAGCGCGGGTTTTGCGAACCCTTGGTGCTTAAGGTGCGCGGAGGCAACGCGCGCGGCGGGGCGATGCTTTCCGAGACGGGCCGGGCGGTGTTGGCGCTGTATAAGGAAATGGAGCTGAAGAGCAGTGAGGCGATGAGCGAGGCGGGCGAGCGCTTCCTCAAACTACTCGGTCGGTAGGCGTGCCTTCGGCGCGGTCCGGCGGGGGTGGGGGCGACGATGATGCCCGTTTATCAAGGCGCGGAGAATATTTCATGCGGTTTCCGTTATATTCCATTGAATATAACGGAAGCCGTTTCCTGCTTTGTGGGATCATGTGTGTTCTTCCCTGTTTCTCTCGCGGGTGTCGCTTGGGGATTAGTTTTCTCCTGTTAGCAGTCATGCCCGGTTGGTTTTCGGTCGCTCATGCGGCATCGACCAGCGAAGAGGTTTTCCAGTTGGGCACCCTCACGGTGCTGGGCGAGAAACCGGCCCC
The DNA here is from genome assembly GCA_036770725.1 of Opitutaceae bacterium. Classification (GTDB taxonomy): domain Bacteria; phylum Verrucomicrobiota; class Verrucomicrobiia; order Opitutales; family Opitutaceae; genus IMCC26134_A. The sequence continues at coordinate 4,032 of DAIPIP010000195.1, read as the reverse complement.
GGCCGAGCGGCTCGAATCGGGAGTGAGCGCGGCGACCATGCGTCTGCTCGACAAAAAAACGCCGGCGAGGCGCTCGCCACCGCGCCGGGCGTCACGCTGGCCCGCATCGGCGGTCGCAACGAGACGGTGGTCTTCGTGCGTGGCTACGACCGCTTACAGGTGCCGATCTTTATCGATGGCGTGCCGGCCTACGTGCCCTACGACGGGTTCGTCGATCTCGGTCGCTTCACCACCTACGATCTCGGCGCGCTGCAAATCGCGAAGGGCTACGGCTCCGTGCTCTACGGCCCAAATACCCTTGGCGGCTCGATCAACCTTGTATCTCGCCGACCGACGCAGTCCATCGAGGGCGAGGTGCGCGCCGGGCTCTTCGATGGCGACGGACGCGAGGCGGCGGCCAATCTCGGCGGACGCCGCGAGCGTTGGTATTATCAAGTCGGCGTTTCCGCGCTCGAGCAGGAGACCTTTCGCCTCGCCGACGGCTTTGTCTCGGCCAACGCCAACCAGCCAGGCCGCGAGCGAGAGAACGCCGATTCGCGCGATACCAAGATCAGCGCGAAGCTCGCCTACACGCCCAACGACACCGACGAATACGTCTTTGGTTTTTCCCATCAGGAGGGCGAGAAGGGCCAGCCCACCTACACCGGCACCGCCTCGGCCGGGCAGATCAACCGCTTCTGGCGCTGGCCGGAGTGGGACAAACAAACCGTCTATCTCGTGTCGCACACCCGCATCGGCGAGGAGTCCTACATCAAGCCGCGCATCTACTACGACCGCTACGCCAACACGCTCGATCAATACACGGATCGCACCTACACGACGCTTCGCACCGGCGGGTCGGGCCCCAGTTTCTACGACGATTATTCCTACGGGGCCTCGCTTGAGGCCGGCACGACCGCGCTGCCGCGCCAGACCACGAAGGTCGCCCTGCACACCAAATTCGACCACCACACCGAACAGATTCTCAGCCTCCCCGCGTTCACCTTCGAGGATCGCACCGTGTCGCTCGGCCTCGAAAACACCGTTCACCTCGCCCCGCGTTGGGATGTGCAAGGCTCGCTCGGCTACGACTGGCGAGACACCGTGCGCGCCGACCAAGACAATCCCGACGGCACTCCGGTCACTCTCACTCGCTTCGATAGTTTGAATCCGCAGATCGGGCTTTTCCACCAGCTCACGGATACGGATCAACTGCATCTCACCGTCGCGCGCAAGAGCCGCTTTCCCTCGATCAAGGACCGCTACTCCTACCGCCTCGCCACCGCCATTCCCAACCCCGACCTCGACCCTGAAATCGCGACCCACTACGAGCTCGGCTACGTCGGCCGTCCACGCGCCGAGCTGGGACTGCGCGCGGCGGTGTTTTACAGCCGCACGCAAGATGCCATCCAGAGTGTGGACGATGTGGCCGTGGTCCTCGGCGTGCCTCGCTCGCAAAACCAAAACGTCGGTGAAGTGGAAACGCGCGGCTTCGAAATCGGCGCGGACTACGCTCCCGCCGCCTTCGCTACGTTTGGTGGAGCCTACACCTACATCGACCGCGAGAATCTCACCAACCCCTTGGTGCAACCCACCGATGTGCCCCGCCACAACCTCCAGCTCCACGCCGAGCTCCGGCCAACCGGGTGCATCAGCCTCGTGCCCTCGCTCAACTACGCTTCGGAGCGAGTTTTTAATACCAACGGGGCGACGATCCCGTGCTACACGGTGACAAACTTCAAGGTTGTCGCCCGCCTGCCGCACGACGTCACGCTCGAAGCCGGCGTGCGAAATGTATTCGATAAAAACTACGCCATTTCCGAAGGGTATCCCGAACCGGGCCGAAGCTGGTTCGTCAACGCTAGCGTGAGCTTTTGATCTTTTTTTTCCGCCCTCGATTTCACCCATGCGCTCCCTCTTTTTTCTCTTCGCCGTCTTGCTGCTGCCGACGGCTTCCATGGGCTTGGCCGAAGCCACCCGGACAGCAACGACGCCCACGACGAGCACGGAAGTCGCCGCGCCGCAGGAAGCCCGGCTCGTCATCGACTACGGCGAAAACCGTCGCGAACTCACTTATGCGGATCTCGTCGCGCTGCCTGCAGTCGAGCATGCGGAGACGGAGCGTGGCGCAGTGGTTCGCTACCGTGGTGTGCTGGTGCGCGATTTGCTCGCGTTGGTCTCGGCTCCGGGAGGCGAGGCCCTGCGTGGCGCGAACAACGCCTTGGTGGTGCGGGTGCGGGCGAGCGACGGCTACGTGGTGGCATTCGCACTGGCCGAGTTTGATGCGATCTACCGTCCGGCGGAGAAATCCATTTTCCTCGCCCTCACCCGCGACGGTGAACCGTTGCCGGCCGGGGCCGCGCCCTGGCGGTTTGTTTGCCCCGGCGATCAACGCCACTCGCGCTGGATTCGCCAAGTGGTCGCCATCGAGGTCTTTTCCGTGCGCGAGTAACCGCACATCCTTCTCAAATCTCGCCAAGTCTCCGAACCATGCAAAATCGTCTTTCTGCTTATGTCTTCGCCCTCTGGGTCGCCTTCACCGCGCCGCTCGCGGCGGCGGATTTTAATGTTTTCGCCGCCGCGAGTTTGTCGGATGCGATGAGGGAGATCGCCACGATCTACGCGGCGGCGAGCGGGGATAAACCGGTGCTCAATCTCGCCGGATCGAATGCGCTCGCGCGGCAGATCGCGGAAGGCGCGCCTGCGGATGTATTTTTTTCCGCCGACGAGGCGCGGATGGACGAGCTTGCGAAGGCGGGATTGATCGTGGAGGAGACGCGGCGGACGCTGCTTTCCAACACGCTGGTCGTGGTGGTGAACGCGGAGCGCGGCGCGCGCGTGGCAACGCCTGCGGATCTGGCCGGGCCGACTGTGCGGCGGCTGGCGCTTGCGGAGACGCGGACCGTGCCGGCGGGGATTTATGCGCGGGAGTATTTGGAGAATATCGGGCTTTGGGAGGGGGTGAAGGGAAAGGTCGTGGGCACGGCGAACGTGCGGGCGACGCTCGCGGCGGTGGAGGCGGGCAACGCGGACGCGGGCATCGTTTACAAGACCGACGCGCTCATCTCGAAGCGGGTGCGGATCGCGTTTGAAGTGGCGGTGGAGGACGGGCCGGTGATCGCGTATCCGGTGGCGGTGGTGAAGGACGCGCGGCAATCGGAGGCGGCGCGGAGATTCGTCGCGTGGCTGGGAACGGAGGAGGCGTTGGCGGTTTTTGAGAAATACGGATTCCTGCGTGCGCCGTGATCGGATTGGGTGGCGGTTCGATGTCGTCGGAAATCTGGCAAATCACGCTCTTCACGCTCGGCGTCGCGACGCTGAGCACGGTCGTGATTTTTCCGCCCGGGGTGGCGCTGGCGTGGGTGTTGGCGCGGAGAAAGTGGCCGGGGAAATCGGTGGTGGAGACGCTGGTGGCGCTGCCGTTGGTGATACCGCCGGTGGCGACGGGGTTGATTTTGCTAAAATTGTTTGGGCGGCGCGGGCCGTTCGGGGCGTGGTTGGAAACTCATCTCGGGATCGAGGTGGTGTTCACCTGGGTGGGGGTGGTGTTGGCGACGGCGGTGATGTCGTTTCCCTTGCTGGTGCGGGCGGCGCGGGTGGCATTCGAGGGGGTGGACCCGCATCTGGAAGAGGTGGCACGGACCTCGGGCGCGAGTGGTTGGCGGACCTGGTGGCGCGTGACGCTGCCGCTGGCGCGGCGAGGTTTGGTGGCGGGGGCGTTGCTGGCGTTTGCGCGGGCGTTGGGGGAGTTTGGCGCCACGATCATGGTGGCGGGTTACATCCCGGGTGAGACGGCGACCTTGTCGCTTTCGATTTATCACCTCGTGCAGCTCGGGCGCGACGCGGAGGCGCTTGGCTTGCTGGCGGTGTCGGTGGTGATCGCGTTTGGGGCGGTGTGGTCCAGCGAGTGGTATCTGCGGCGGGGGCGATAGGGATCGGCTCATCGCGTCCCATGCCATCCAAAGGAAACCGCAGATAAATATAACCGCTAAGTGGTTCCACGCTGTTTCCGGTGGATGGAGCGGAAGGGAGTGAACCGCTAATGTGGCGAGC
>DAIPIP010000036.1:0-21142 GCA_036770725.1 Opitutaceae bacterium | reverse complement strand
ATCTGAGAGCGAACCTAGGCTCGGCAGTCAACTAATCTCGTGACGACATGCTCTAAAACAGCGAGGAACCAATTTTTCGGAATAGTCACAGAGCCGAGCCGGAGCGTGGACACAGAAATCACAGAGGAAATGCATTATTTATCGGGTTCGACTCTGGGTTCTCTATGTCCGTGCTCTGTGTTCTCTGTGGCAAAAAATCCGAAATCCTAACCGCTACAGGATAGTGGGCGCACCCACCGCCCACCCAGCCGCGTTTCACCCCGCCCCGGAGACAAACCTTGACCGACCGCCCCCCCTGCGCGGAACCTGACTCTTTATGAAAGCCGGAATCGTCGGTCTCCCGAACGTGGGCAAGTCCACTCTCTTCAACGCCCTCACGCGCTCCCGCAAGGCCGAGGCCGCGAACTACCCGTTCTGCACCATCGACCCCAACGTCGGGGTCGTCACCGTGCCCGACGACCGCGCCTACAAGCTCAAGGACATCGCCAAAACCAAGGTCGTCATCCCCGCCGTCATCGAGTTCGTCGATATCGCCGGCCTCGTCTCCGGCGCCAGCAAGGGCGAGGGCCTCGGCAACCAGTTCCTCGCCAACATCCGCGAGACCGACGCCATCGTCCACGTCGTCCGCTGCTTCGAGGACCCCGATGTCATCCACACCATGGGCACCGTCGATCCCGTGCGCGACATCGAGGTCATCACCACCGAACTCGTCCTCTCCGATCTCGAAGCGGTCGAGAAGCGCCTCGCCAAGACCCAGAAGCTCGCCAAGGCCGGCGACAAGGACGCCGTCGCCGAATTCGCCCTCCTCGAAAAACTCGTGCCCCACCTCAACGCCGGCAAACCCGCCAACGTGCTTGAGGCCACCGACGAAGAGAAAAAACTCCTCCAGTTTTTCCAACTCCTCTCCGCCAAGCCCGTGCTCTATGCCTGCAACGTCGCCGAGGGCGATCTAGCCAACGCCGAACAAAACCCCTTTGTGCAAAAAGTGGCCGAGTTCGTGAAGGTCCACCACGACGCCGCCTACGTGCCCATCAGCGCCCGCATCGAAGCCGAGCTCATCGACCTCTCCCCCGAAGAAGCGCTGGAGTTCCTCAAGGACCTCGGCGTCACCGATTCCGGCGTATCGAATCTCATCCGCGCCAGCTATTCGCTCCTCGGCCTGCAAACCTACTTCACCGCCGGTGAAAAAGAGGTCCGCGCCTGGACTATCCGCAAGGGCTGGAAAGCCCCCCAGGCCGCCGGCGTCATCCACACCGACTTCGAGAAAAATTTCATCAAGGCCGAGGTTGTCTCCTACGAAGACCTCGTCCGCCTCGGCAGCACCGCCGCCGCCCGCGAAGCCGGCAAATACCGCCTCGAAGGCAAGGAATACATCTTCCGCGACGGCGACGTCGCCCTCTTTAAAGTCGGCGCCTGAACCGCGCTTAACCCGCCCCCTTTCGCCCCCTTCCTCGGGCGGCGCTTCCCGCACACACCCGGCCATCCGCCGGCCCCGCGAAACACTTCGCGGCAAGATTCCCGTGGAACCTCTCCGTTTGCGCGCGGGTCACTTGTGCCCTAGTTTCTACGCCATGAAATCTCGCACCCCGGCTTCCATCGCTCTCGCCTTCCTCGGCCTCGCTCTGCTCACCGCCTGCCGCGCCGAAGAGCCCGAATCCAAACTCGAGCTCCAACTCGACCCCGCCCCGCTTTCCGTCCCCGCCGGCCACGCCCGCGCCGTTTCCTACGCCGACGTCGTCGAGCCCGTGCAAAAAGCCGTCGTGTCCGTTTACTCCAGCCAGACCGTTCGTCAGCGCCAACGCGTGCCCGAAGTCTTCCGTCGCATCTACGGCGACGAGGCCTTCCCCGACCAGGAAAACACCCGCGAAGGCCTGGGTTCCGGCGTCATTGTATCCAAAAACGGATACGTCCTCACCAACAACCACGTCGTCGCCGAGGCCGACTCCCTTCGCGTCTCCCTGTCCGACGGCCGCCAATTCGAAGCCACCCTCGTCGGCGCCGACCCCAAGTCCGACGTCGCCGTCATAAAGATCGACGCCACCGACCTCCCCGTCGCCACCCTCGCCGATTCCGACAAACTCCGCGTCGGCGACATCGTCTTCGCCATCGGCAACCCCCTCGGCGTCGGCCAGACCGTCACCATGGGCATCGTCTCCGCCACCGGCCGCCAGGTCGGCATCCTCGCCAACCGCCGCACCGCCGGCTACGAAGACTTCATCCAGACCGACGCCTCCATCAATCAGGGCAACTCCGGCGGCGCCCTCATCGACGCCCAAGGCCGCCTCGTCGGCATCAACACCGCCATCATCTCTCCCTCCCGCGGGAACATCGGCATCGGTTTCGCCATCCCCGTAAACATGGCCTCCGCCATCCTCACCAGCCTCGTCGAAACCGGCTCCGTGCAACGCGGCTTCCTCGGCGTGCAAATCGAGGAACTCACCCCCGACGTCGCCGAAGCCCTCGGCCTGAAGCGCGACCAACGCGGCGTCTTCGTCACCGACGTCACCATTGACAGCCCCGCCGCCGCCGCCGGCCTGCGCCGCAGCGACGTCATCATTTCCATCGACGGCCGCAACGTCGCCACCCCGCAAGAACTCCGCAACGCCGTCGCCGCCCGCCGCCCCGGCACCGAGGTCGCCGTGCGCTACATCCGCGAAGAAAAAACCGAGGTCGCCCAAATCAAACTTGGCTCCCTCGACGCCGCCCCGACCACCACCGACCTCCTCCCCGGCGTGAAAGCCAAGCCGCTCGACGACGAGACCCGACGCTCCATCGGCGCCAACCGCGACCTCTCCGGCCTCGTCATCACCGAAGTCGCCGAAGATTCCCCCTTCGCCCGCCGCCTCTCCCCCGGCATGGTCGTTGTCGAGATCAACCAAGAAGCGGTCGCCGATCTCAACGCCGCCCGAGCCCTCCTGCGCCCCGGCCGCAACCTCTTCATCCTCTACATCCCCGGCCGCGGCTTCTCCCCACTCGCCATCACCGTCGAATAAAAAACACGGCGGACAATCTCAGCTGCCGGGCTTCTCGATCGGCAACGCCGCCAGCTCCGGCGGCATCTTGTCCGCCTCGTAAGTCGGGAAAGTCAGCTCCAGCAGCGATACCGCCGGCACCTCAAACTTCAGCCCGCCGCCGCTGCGATCCACCAACATCGCCACCGCCACCGCCTCGCCCCCCCCCCGCTTCACGATCTCAAGCGATTCCAACACCCGCCCGCCACGCGTCACCACGTCCTCGACCACCAGCACCCGCTCGCCCGGCGCAAACTTGAACCCGCGCCGCAACACCAGCCGGTCGTTCTCCTTCTCCGCAAAAATATACCGCGCCTTGGCCTGCCGCGCGACCTCCTGCCCGATCACCAACCCACCCATCGCCGGCGCCAGCACCGTGGTGAAATCCAGCCCGCCCATTCCCTTCAATTTCGCCACCAACAATTCCGCCAGCCTCTCCACCGCCGCCATGTCCTGGCACACTTGCGCGCATTGAAAGTAATGCCCGCTGTGCAGCCCGGAGCGCAGCACGAAGTGCCCGCGCAGCAACGCGCGCGTGCGAGTGAAGATGTCGAGAATCTCTTGTTGGGAAGCGTCCATAAATAAGACCGGCAGCGTTGCCGCGCCGCCCGCCCCTTGCCAAGCCGCGTCTGACTTCAACGCGTCGCCTCGCTTTATCGGACATTGGTCATTGGACATTGGTCGTTCCGCGAGCAACGCTCGCGGCATGGTCATCGAACAGGCACCTCTCGAAGACGAACTTGGCGACGTCCTGGAAAAAGCCCTCTGCCAATCCGGCCTCACCCCCGAAGCCCTCGCTGAGCGCGCCCGCGTGCCCGCCGAAAGCATACGCGACGCCATCGACTACCGCTACGACTTCGCCCCCGCCGACCTCGACCGCCTCGCCACCGCCCTCGGCCTGAACCCCGTTGGCATGCACGCCCTCGCCGCCAACCGCTATCCGCTCCCGCGCATCTCCGGCCTCGCCTTTTGCCTCCACCCCCTGCGCTCCCCCCACGGCCTCGGCACCGCCAACGCCTACCTCCTCACCGATTGCCGCAGCGGCGAAGGCGTGCTCTTCGACACCGGCCCCGGCACCTCCCTGCTCCGCCGCGTGTGGCCCGCCAACGTCACCAAACTCGCCGCCGTTTTCCTCACCCATGCCGAGACCGAGCACACCGGCGGCCTCGCCGAGGTGCAGCGCCTCTTCGGCCCCGCCCCCGTTTTCGCCCCCGTAGGCGCGCGCGTCCCCGGCGCCGCCGGCCTCGCCGACGGCGCGCGCATGGAATGCGCCGGCTACTCCATCGAAACGCTCGCCACCCCCGGCCACGCGGAAGCGCACAACGCCTACCTCGTCCGCGCCCCCGGCGCGCCCCACGCCGCCCCCCTCCTCATCAGCGGCGACCTCCTCTTCGCCGGCTCCGTCGGCGGCGGCTACTTCTGCTGCAAACGCCTCCGCGAACAAGTCGCCCGCGTCTTTCGCGACGTGACCCCCGCCGCCGTCGTCGCCCCCGGCCACGGCCCCCTCACCACCCTCGCCCACGAGCGCGCCCACAACCCCTTCGCCCCGCTCGGCGGGTAGGGCGCGACCGCCGGGCGCGCCTCCTCCTCACCGCCACAGCACCGCGAAAATCCCCTCTCGCTCGGCCGCGAAACTCGTCCCAGCCGCCGGCGCCTTCCGCCCCGCCCGCGCATACCAATAACCGGCGTTCCCCGCGTCGCCCTCCACCCGGTGCAGGTAGGCATGCACCCAATCCCCCGCGCGGTCCCCTCCCCGCTGCGCCGCCGCGTGCGCCCCTTCCCAATCCCCCTTCGCCTCCAACCAGAGCGCGTGCAACGCATTCCCTTTCGCCACCACGTCCGCCTCTCCCATCCGCAAAAACTCCTCAAACGTAATCATCCCCCACCTTCGCCCCGCACCGCCCCAAGCCGCAACCTCCGACATTGGACATTGGACATTGGTCATTGGTCATTCTCCTCTTCCCCCATGCCGTCGCCTGCCGCCCTCGATTCCCTCCTCCTTCGCCTCACCTGGGAAGATCTCGACGTCTCCCACCTTCGTCGCCTCGTCGAACTCGCCCGCGACGAAGACCTCTCCGGCCTCGGCCTCCGCCAAAAACCCGCCCGCACCGGCGACCGCTCCACCGCCGCCCTCGCCACCACCCCGCGCCTCGGCCGCGCCCACCTCGTCGCTCGCACCGAGCTCGTCGCCTGCGGCCTCCCCCTCCTCCCCCTCATCCTCTCAGCCTACGGCCCACGCGCCACCGTCCTCCCCCGCCTGCGCGACGGCCACCGCGCCGCCCCCGGCGACATCCTCGCCACCCTCGAAGGCGACCCCCGCGTCCTGCTCGCCGCCGAACGCGTCGCCCTGAATTTCCTCCAACGCCTCTCCGGCGTCGCCACCGCCGCCGCCGCCCACGTCGCCGCCCTCGGCCCCGGTCGCACCCGCCTGCTCGACACCCGCAAGACCACCCCCGGCTACCGCATGCTCGAAAAATACGCCGCCGCCTGCGGAGGCGCCTGGAACCACCGCCTCGGCCTCTTCGACCGCGTCATGCTCAAGGACAACCACCTCGCCCTTCTCGGCTCCCCCGACGACCTCGCCGCCGCCGTCGCCCGCGCCAAAAAAGCCGCCCCCGACCTCGCGGTCGAAGTCGAGATCGACCGCCTCGACCAGCTCCCCCCCGTGCTCGCCGCCGGCGCCGACGTCATCCTCCTCGACAACTTCCCCCCCGCCCGTATCCGAAAAGCTGTTACGCTTGTCGCCGGCCGCGCCTTCACCGAAGCCAGCGGCGGCATCACCTTAAAAACCCTTCCCCGCTACGCCGGCCTCGGCCTCGACTTCGTCTCCACCGGCGCCCTGGTCCACAAATCCTCCTGGGCCGACATCGGCCTCGACTGGCAATCCTCCAAGTAGCGCAGGCGTCCCGCCTGCATCCGCCTCCGCTCACGCTTCCCTCCCAAACCTCAGCCCGCCCCCGACACCGTGCCCGCCGCCGACCCACGCCCCGATATCACCATCCTCCAAGCCCTCCTCGACGCCGGCGCGGATGGCGACGAGGGCGTCGTCTCCGGCGCCGACCTCGCCCGCCGCCTCGGCGTCAGCCGCGTCTCCGTCTGGCAATACCTCGAACGCCTCCGCGAACAGGGCTTCGAAATCGATAGCCTCCACGCCCGCGGCTACCGCCTCGCCTCCCGCCCCGCCTTTCTCCACCCCGCCCTCATCGACGCCCACCGTCATCCCGCCGCCGATGCCCCGCGCATCCACTTTTTGAATACCGTCGGCAGCACCAACGACGAGGCCGCCCGCCTCCTCGCCACCGGCGAACCCGCCCCCCTTGTCGTCGTCTCCCGCCGCCAGGAAAAAGGCCGCGGCCGACTCGGCCGCGAATGGCACAGCGCGACGGACGGCAACCTCTACGCCAGCTTCGCCTTCCGCCCCGACGTCGAGCCCGCCCGCATGCAGACATTCACCCTCTGGATGGGCGTCAATGTCTGCGTCCTCGTCGCCTCCTTCTGTCGCGCCGTCCCCGGCCTCAAATGGCCCAACGATCTCCTATTCGATAACCGCAAGGCCGGCGGCATGCTCACCGAGGCGCGCATGGACGCCGACCGCATCCACGACCTCGTCTTCGGCCTCGGCCTAAACCTCCACGCCCCCGCCGACGGCTGGCCCGCCGAGATCGCCACCCGCGCCACCGCCCTCGCCGACCACACCGCCGTCCCCCTCGATCCCAACAAATTCGCCGCCGCCCTTCTCGGCCGCGTGTTCGACGCCTACGCCGCCTTCCTCGACGGCTCCTACCAAAAAGACTTCGCCGAGCTCTGGCACCGCTTCGACGTCCTCAAAGGTCGCGCCGTCACCCTCCACCAGGGCAAAACCGAAATTCGCGGCACCGCCCTCGGCATCGACGACGAAGGCAGCCTCCTCCTTCGCCTCCCCGACGGCCGCACCGACCGCTACCGCGCCGGCGAAGTCAGCCTCTCCAAACCCGCGAAATAATTCCCGCGTCCATGCCATCCCCTTCCGAAATCCTACATTCGTCATTGGGCATTCGTCATTCCGCCAACGGCGGCCTTCTCTGTATCGACATCGGCAATACACACACCCACGTCGCCCTCCGCCGCGACGGAGTCTTCTCGGCCCACCGCGACATCCCCACCCCGCACCTCGACGACCCCGCCGCCGGCCTGCCCGCCCTCCTCGCATCCTTATCCGCTTCTCAGGTTTCTAGTCTCCGCCCCCAGGTTTGTTTCTGCTCCGTCGTTCCCGACGCCACCCCGCGCCTCTTCGCCCTCGCCGCCGCCGCCGACATCCCCGCCTGGCAACTCACCCACCAAGTCCGCCTCGGCGTGCCCATAACTTACCCGCGCCCTGCCGAAATCGGCCAGGATCGCCTCGCCAACGCCGCCGGCGCCCACTCCCTCGCCCCCGGCCGCCCCGCCGTCGTCATAGACCTCGGCACCGCCGTGACCTTCGACCTCATCACCCCCGAAGGCGGCTACGAAGGCGGCATCATCACCCCCGGCCCCGCCCTCGTCACCCGCTACCTCCACGAGCGCACCGCGCAACTCCCCCTCGTCACCGACCTCGCCACGCCCGTCGTGAGCGTTATCGGCAAATCCACCGCCGAGGCCATCCGCATCGGCGCGGTCGTCGGCTTCGCCGGCCTCATCCAAGCCCTGCTCGACGCCGTGCTCGCCGAGTTCGCCGCGCGCGGCCTTCCCCCCGCCGAAATCTTTCTCTCCGGCGGCGCCGCCGAGGTCGTCAAAGGCCGCCTCCGCCAGCCCGCCCGCATCGTCCCCGACCTCGCCCTCGTCGGCCTAGCCGCCGCCCACGCCCTAAATCACCGCGCCTGACGCAACATTGGGCCTTGGTCGCATGTCCGCAGACTGCTCTGCTCTCCCACTTTCCGTCCTCCCCATGTCCGAACCCGCCATCATCGTCCGCGACCTCGTCAAAACCTACTCCGGCCACCCCGCCGTGCGCGGCGTCAGCTTCGAAGTCGCCAAAGGCGAGATCATCGGCCTCCTCGGCCCCAACGGTGCCGGCAAATCCACCACCCTCCGCATCCTCACCGGCTACCTCCCCGCCACCTCCGGCCAAGTCACCGTCTGCGGGATCGACGTCGCCAACCACCCCTCCGAGGTCAAAAATCACCTCGGCTACATGCCGGAAAACAACCCCCTCCCCGAGGATATGCGCGTCGGCGAATACCTCCACTTCCGCGGCCGCCTCAAAGGCCTCCGCCGCAGCCAAATGGCCCCCCGCATCGACGAGGTCGTCCACCTCTGCGACCTCGGCCGCGTCCGCGACCGCATCATCGGCAAACTCTCCAAAGGCTACCGTCAACGCGTCGGCATCGCCGACGCCATCCTCGCCGAACCGCCCGTCATTATCATGGACGAGCCCACCATCGGCCTTGATCCGCACCAGATCCTCGCCGTGCGCGACCTCATCGCCGGCCTCCGCGGCCGCATGACCGTGCTCATCAGCTCCCACATCCTCCCCGAGATCGAGGTCACCTGCGACCGCGTCGTCATCGTCAACCAAGGCCGCGTCGTCGCGTCCGGCACCCCTACCGATCTTCGCGCCCAGTTCTTCGGCCCCGGCCACTACGAACTCGAACTCGCCGGCCCCCTCGACCAACTCCCCGCCCTCCTCACCGCCGTCCACTCCGGCCTCGCCCTGCTCCACTCGTCCGGGAGCGCCGCCCTTCGGCCGACATCCGACTCCTTCGCCGCCCTCCGCCTCTCCGCCCCCCACGACGCCCCCGACCTCCGCGAAGCCCTCGTCAACGCCCTCGCCCGCGACACCCGTTTCCGCCTGCGCGCCCTCGCCCGCACCCGCCACACGCTGGAAGAGGTTTTCCTCGCCGCCACCAATCAAAAGACCGAAGGGCTGAAAAGCTGAAGGGCTGAAACAAGCTCCGCCCCCATTCATTCTGCCCCGACCAAGCTTTCAGCCCTTTAGCCCTTCAGTCCTTCAGCCCTTTTTCCTCCCAAATGCGCCCCTTCCGAATCCTCCTCGCCCACGAGCTCCGCATGCTGCTCGTCACCCCCGCGACCTACATCGCCGCCACCCTCTTCCTCTTCGTGATGGGCTTCATCTTCGCCGGCATCCTCGAAACCTTCGCCGCCTCCCCCCAGGAAGGCTCCCCCGCCGCCGTCTTCTTCCAACTCTTCTGGCTCCCCGTCTTCTTCATGGTCCCCCTCCTCACCATGAAGTGCCTCGCCGAGGAACGCCGCCTCGGCACCCTCGAAACCCTCCTCACCGCCCCCGTCACCACCGTCCAGGTCGTCCTCGCGAAATTCTGCGCCGCCTACGCCCTCTACCTCGCCCTCTGGGCCTCGACCGGCGGCTTCTTCTACATCCTTCAGAAATTCGCCGGCGCCACCCAATCCATCGACTTGGGTCCCCTCTTCGGCGGCTACCTCTTCATCGCCGTCTCCGGCACCTTCTTCGTCGCCATCGGCATCCTCGCCAGCGCCCTCACCCGCAACCAGGCCGTCGCCGGCATCCTCGCCTTCGTCATCCTCCTCGTCCTCGTAATCGGCACCCGCTTCGCCGGCACCCTCGAGCTCCTCAAACTCGACTCCATGACCAACGTGCGCTCCCTCGTCGAATACCTGCAAATCTTCACCCACCTCGAAGACTTCACCCGCGGCATCATCGACACCCGCCAGATCATCTACCACCTCTCCGGCACCGCCCTCGCCCTCATCCTCAGCATCCTCGGCGTCGAGGCCAAACAGATCCACAGCTAAGCCCCCGCCCCTACCAGCTCCGCCCCCATGTCTTTCGCCTCCGCCCGCCGCCTCCGCACCGCGCACCTCCTTGCCCAAGGCCTGCTCATCCTCACCCTCCTCCTCGGGCTCAACTACCTCGCCAACCTAAACCCCCTCCGCTTCGACCTCTCCCGCCACGCCCGCCACTCCCTCTCCCCCGAAACCCGCTCCTACCTCCGCGATCTCCCCGCCCCCGTCAAAATCGTCGTCACCCTCACCGACAGCGGCGAAGACGACGTCATATCCCAAGCCTACCGCGACATCCGCGGCCTCCTCCGCGACTACGTCGAAGCCTCCGCCGCCAACGAGACCGGCCGCATCGAAGTCGAATTCATCGACGTCTATCGCAACCGCGCCGCCGCCCTCCGCCACGGCGTCACCGAACCCAACACCATCCTCGTCACCTCCGGCGGCCGCCCCCGCGTCGTCCGACTCCAGGAAATCTACGACATCAAAGACGGCCAAAAAACCGGCTTCAAAGGCGAACAAGCCTTCACCGCCGCGATCCTCGACGTCACCCGCGCCCAAAAACAACAAATCATCTTCCTCGCCGGCCACGGCGAGATGGACCCCTCCGACCCCGACCCCGCCCGCGGCCTCTCCCTCCTCAACGCCGAACTCCGCCTCCGCAACTTCGACATCGGCGTCGCCGACCTCAGCAACCCCGCCGATCGCGACCGCGCCTCCGCCGCCGCCCTCCTCGTCATCGCATCCCCCCAAGGCCGCTACAGCCCCGACGAACAAGAATTCCTCCGCCGCCACCTCACCAACTCCGCCGGCCGCATTCTCGTCTTCCTCAACCCCGCCTTCCCCCACGGCCTCGACGATCTCCTCTACGACTGGGGCGTGCTCGCCGACGACGTCCTCATCCTCGACGCCAGCGCCGAAGGCCGCTCCGACACCGGCGACCTCATCCTCTACCCCACCACCTCCGGCCACCCCGTCATCGAATACCTCGCCTCCAACAAAATCGCCGTCCGCTTCGGCCCCTCCCGCTCCGTCCGCCCCGACCCCGGCCGCACCCTAGACCCCGCCCTAAACAGCGTCCCCCTCCTCGCCACCTCCCTCAACGCCTGGGGCGAACGCGCCTACCGCCAGCGCGGCGTCCCCACCTTCGACCCCAACACCGACCTCCCCCCGCCCCTCGCCGTCGCCACCGCCGCCGAACGCGTCGCCCCCCAAGGCAAACTCCCCTTCAGCGTCCGCAGCGGCCGCCTCGTCGTCTTCGGCGGCGGCGAATGGGCAGCCAACGACCGCCTCACCGCCGGCGGCAACGCCGCCCTCGCCTTCGCCGCCATCAACTGGCTCGTTGATCGCGACGTCCAGGTAAACCTCCCCCCCCGCCCCATCGAGAAATTCCAACTCTCCCTCACCACCGCCCAGCTCGGCCGCCTCCGCCTCGCCCTCCTCCTCGCCCTCCCCGCCCTCACCGCCACCCTCGGCCTCCTCGTTTACTGGAGCCGCCGCCGCTGACGCGCCCGGAAGGCGCGCAGTCAACGTCTCAAGTTTAAGTTTAAGCCCGAACCGACGACTTCACCGGCCACTCCGACCCGCTGCCCTCTTAAACTTCATCTTTCATCTTAAACTTTTAAAAAAGTGCGCTCCAAATTCACCCTCGTCCTCCTCGCGCTCAACCTCGCCCTCTTCGGCTACCTCGTCGTCTCCGAACGCCCCTGGGGCAAGACCCGGACCATCGACGATAACCGCCGCCGCGTCCTGGGCCCCGAAGCCGCCAACCTCTCCCAACTCCAAATCACCGCCCAAGTCGCCCCCGACTCCCCCCCCGTCACCGTCACCCTCGCCCGCGACCCCAAAGGCGACACCTGGGACATCACCTCCCCCGTCAACTGGCCCGCCAACGACTTCGCCGTCCGCCGCATCCTAGGCGAACTCCAATTCCTCGAACACGAGACCAGCTTCCCCGTCTCCGAACTCGCCCGCAACGAACAGACCCTCGCCGACTACGGCCTCGAAAAACCCCGCCTCGTCCTCGTCGCCACCCCCGCCCCCTCCGCCACCCCCGACGCCCCCGCCGGAGCCGACGCCCAACCCTTCACCCTCCGCATCGGCGACGTCACCGCCGTCGGCGATCGCCTCTACGTCCTCTCCCCCGACGGCGCGCGCATCCACGTCGTCGCCCGCTCCCTCGCCGAAGCCCTCGTCCCCGACCTCGCCCGCCTCCGCTCCGACCAGCTCCTCACCATCCCCGTCTTCGAGACCCGCGCCCTCACCCTCCAGGCCGGCTCCACCCGCACCCGCCTCCGCCGCGACCAAGCACGCTGGATCTTCGAAGCCCCCATCACCGCCCGCGCCGCCAAGACCCCCGTCGAACTCGCCCTCAACTCCCTCGCCTCCCTCCGCGTCGCCCGCTTCCTCCCCGCCCCCCCCGCCCCCGAACTCACCGGCCTGCCCGCCTCCCCCCGCCTCCGCGTCACCCTCGAGGGCAACTCCCGCCGCGAAACCCTCCTCCTCGGACTCCCCGTCTCCGCCCCCGAGCCCGGCTCGGACACCATCGAACTCCACGCCTCCCTCGAAGACCGCCCCACCGCCTTCACCGTCGCCGTCCCCCTCCAGTTGCTCAAAACCCTCGACGCCGCCCAAACCGCCCTGCGCGACCGCCGCATGCTCGACCTCGACCCCTCGCTCGTCACCTCCGTCACCATCGCCGCCCCCGAGCCCGCCCCCCAGCTCCGTATCCAAAAACTGGATTCATCCCCCGGCGAACCCGCCTCCTGGCGCCTCTCCTCCGCCCTTATCAACACCCCCGCCAGCGCCGACGCCGACCTCGTGGACAAACTCCTCCGCCGCCTTCAGCTCCTCGACGCCGTCCGCCCCGATTCCTCCCCCTTCGTCTCCGACGCACCCTCCGCCGCCGAACTCGAGAACCTCGGCTTCAACCTCCCCGAACGCCTCGTCACCCTCCAACTCGCCGCCCCCCCCTCCGCGCCCAACGCCCCCGCCTCCCTGCCCTCCACCCTCGTTCTCCAGATCGCCCAGCCCGCCGTCGGTGCCTCCGCCGCCTACGCCCGCCTCGCCAACCAGCCCTTCGTTTACCACGTCGCCCCCGAGATCATCGACGCCCTCCCCATCGCCCCGCGCCACTGGCGGGATCGCACCATTTTCGACCTCCCCGCCGAGACCCGCATCACCCGCCTTGTCATCCGCTCCGCCACCGACGCCGACGCCCCGCCCCTCCTCGACCACACCCCCTCGGAAGCGCCCGCCCCCGAAGCCGTCACCACCCTCCTCAACACCCTTCACGAACTCCGCGCCCGCGAGATCAAAAGTGAGACCTACCCCGAAAAAACTTTCGTGGACGGCGTGGAAAAACCCTGGGCCTACCGCCTCGAAGCCACCCTCGAACCCGCCGCCGACGGCCCCCTCGTCCTCACCCTGGCCGAACGCACCGGCGCCATGGTCCAGCAAGTCGGCAGCCCCGCCCTCGGCCTCGTCTTCACCCTCGAACAACCCGTCCTCGACGCCCTCTGGACCCTCCTCTATCCCAGCACCCAACCCTGACCGAGAGCCGGGGTATGGTATTCAATCAATGCCCGGCGCGACCGACTCGAAATAATCACCATCGAGCCCCACGCCATAAGGCGCCTGCTCCTCGCGCAGCGAATTTTCGCCCTGCACCGCATCCGCTTCGCTCGCCAAATGCGCGGCCAATCGCGTCAAGAAATGCCTGAATGACGTGTGCGCCGAAAGGCTTGCATACTCGCCGTCACCAGTGCCCCGCGCCGCGATCAGCACCGACGCGCACGCGTATAGCTGCTGCTGCACCATGCGTTCGCACATCCTCAACATTCGCGTCTGATATGACGCTCCCTGAAAGGCAGGATCGGCCGGAAAATGCGGCGAATTCGCCCTCACCGGCGTCCGCGACCCCTGTGCATCCTCGACCAAGATGAAATAGCCGAGGAACGGCGCGGCCCCTCTGCCAAACAACCCCTCGCGCTGCGCCTGACGAAAATCATACGCGCTGCCCAACGCTTCCTCGCAGCGATTGTTGGCGTTGTTGCCAAACGAAGGCCCGCAAATCGACTTCAACTCCAACGCCGCCAACAACCGTCCATCGTGCACCACCAACAAGTCCCATTGCTTCGTCGGCCGAAAAAACCCCGGCAGCACCACCAGGGATTTGTCGCGATAAATATCCGCTCCCCTGGGCGCATTTCGCTTCACCACTTCCGCGACCATGTCGCGAAACGAATCCATCGTCTTTCCGCCGGTCACCGCGCCGCGATTCCCCTGATCGGCCCTGCCCGCCTCAAGCTGCCTGGCCGAGGCGACCGACCGCCCCGTCCAGAAGGCGCCGACCGCCTGCCTCAACCGGGCATCGAATCCCAACTTCTTTCGCATATTTATGCTGTCGCC
The DNA here is from genome assembly GCA_036770725.1 of Opitutaceae bacterium. GTDB lineage: Bacteria > Verrucomicrobiota > Verrucomicrobiia > Opitutales > Opitutaceae > IMCC26134_A. Next base: position 6,986 of record DAIPIP010000036.1, on the reverse strand, counting down.
TCCCTGCCTGACGCCATCCCCGCCTGCGCAAGCCGCGCCCACGACTTTTCATCCAAGCCGTAAAGCTCGCGCACCGCCGACGACGCCGACGACGCGTCACCTTTGACCATCGCGTCGCCTAGCCTGCCCCGCAGCTTCGCGCCGACATCCTTCCATTCCGGAATACGAATCCGCCGCAAATATTGCGCCTGGAAACGCAGGTTCCCGCCCCGCATCCGGGGACTGTATGCCGCGACAAACGCCTGCCCCAACCGGCTCGAAAGCACCGCCTGCAACGCACGCAGTTCCCACGTCTCCGATGTGACATGATAAAGGTTATGATGCGGATAAAGTTTCCCCTCCTCATAAACCACGTGCGCCGAACCCTTGATGTCGGGAATGAGCAGCTTGGGCCGCCACGTAAGGCTTTCGTGGATACGATCTATCGTGCGGAACCATCCGTCCGGATTTCTCGTCGCGACATTTCGCCCCGCGATCCTCTCCCGATGTTTTTCCAAGTAGGCGGCGAAGCGCGGATACCTCCTTAAGTCTGCCAGGCTTCCGTCGGCCTCGAACGGATTCAACACCCATTCCCCCCGCCACTCCACCCGCCCGCTACGAATATCCCGCGTCGTTACCAAAGGCAGCTTGCGCGCGTCCTCCACGTCCAACTCCCGGCCGATATACACCGCGTCAGCCCCAGTCGCCACCCCGATGCCCACCCGCACTCCCGCCTCTTCCAAAGCCGGAAACTCCCGTTCCAACCGATGGATCAAATCCATGCAGCCATCCTCGTCGAACGACCAAGGATGATCCCCCTTCAGCACATCGCGACGCACCGCCACCGCCGCGTGCGCGCCCTCTCCGCGCATCGCCCGCGCCAGCTTGCTCAACTCCAACCCGGAGACCTCGGGCCTGAACGCCGTGTAAGTGCCCTGCCCCGCCCCGCGCCGTATGATCGTCACCGCCGGATAAGCATCCACATCGCCGAAAAACGCCGGGCACCCCGTGAAATCAACGTAGGCGTCGAGATGAAACCCCTCCGCGACCATCGCCCTCAGCGGCCCTCCATAGCGGTTCTTCATCCAACGATCCGCACAGATAAACCCCAGTCTTCCCTCTTCCCTCAACAAGCCCAGCGACTTCTCGATAAACGCCACATACAAATCGGCCCGATCAAACAGCGAACTCCATCGGCTCCGGTATAAGCGCAACAAATCCTTGGGCAGACTCTCCAACCGCAGATAAGGCGGATTGCCCACCACATGCGTGAAATCCGCCGGCAAAGGAACCGTAAGGAAATCGGCATGCACCAGCCACTCGTCGAGAAGCCGCTCGGCCTGCAAGCGACTCCAGCCCCGTTCAGCCAAAAGTCCGTGCAAACGCTCACGACAAATCGCAAGCGCACCCAGATTCACCTCCACCGCACGGATACAGGACGCGATTCGCAGATCGTCCGGTCGAACCTGCCCCAACAAACGCCTCACCGCCGGAACAAGAAAGTCTCCGTCACCCGCCGACGGTTCCAGCAAGCGGCCCCTCGGCAAATCCGCGCCATCCACCCAACCCATCAAATCGAGAATAAACTCCGCAACCTCGGGACGGGTGTGAACAGCCCCGCGCGTCCCGGAATCCGCCTCCGAAAAATACGCGACCGCGTCCCTAGCCGAAGAACCGCTGTCAAAAAGCTCTGGTTGAATGAAACGCATGGGATCGTGACTCATGAAAGTCAGCTTCCAGTCCAAGACCAACGCAAGGCGCTACACCATTGCCGCCCCCGGCGTCGCCTCCATTACTCAGTGGACACCCGCACCGCCGCCCAAAACCCTTGTCTCCTTCCCTCACCGTGGCGCGGCCCGTCCTAAAACTTCTCTTCACCCTCCTCCGCTGGACGCTTTGGCTCGGCCTCGCCGCCGCCCTCGTCATCCAACTCCGCATCCTCGCCCACGGCGGCCTCCGCCTCCCTGTCTTCGCGGAAACCCAACTCAACCGCCAACTCGCCGTCCAAGGCCTCGTCATCCGCGCCGACGCCATCTGGCTCGACCCGCGCGGCCGCATCCTCCTCCACGCCCCCCGCGCCGCCCTCGCCACCCCCGGCGACACCGACCCGCCCGCCTTCGCCTCCGCCCGCGCCGCCGCCCTGCAAATCCGCCGCCGCGCCCTCCTCGCCGGTCGCGTTGACATCCTCCGCGCCGAAATCACCGGCCTTGCCCTCACCCTCCCGCCCGTCCTCTCCCCCTCCGGCTCCGCCCTGCCCCTGCTCGAAGGCGGCGAATTCCGCCTCGCCCGCCCCTCCCCCGCCGCCGCTTGGCGTGTCGAGCAGGCCAGCGCCCGCGTGCTCGCCGTCCCCACCACCTTCACCGGCCAACTCCCCGCCCCCGGCCCCGAGGCCCTCGCCCCCCGCCAACCCGCCGACACCTACGTCCGCCTCGCCCTCCGCCACGCCGCCGACGCCTCCCGCCTCCTCGCCGACCTCCCCCTCGATTCCACCCGCCACCTGCGCATCGACCTCGCCCCCGACCGCCTCGTCGCCTCCGCCGAGATCCCATCCCTCCGCGTCCCCGACCACCCCGCCCTGCCCTCCGCCGTCGTCGGCGCATCGTTGCAAAACACCCGCCTCGCCGCCGCCTACTCCTTCACCGAGGCCGGACAAAACGAACTCCGCATCGACGCCGGATCCCTCGCCGCCACCACCGTCGAATCCGGCCCGCTCTCCATTCGCCTGCGGCTCGACCAGCGCTCCGTCCTCCTCGCCGACTTGGCCGCCTTGAGTATCCGTAAAACCGATACACACCTGCCCGCCGTCCCCCTCGTCGCCGCCCTTCGCTTCGAACCAGCCGCCCCCCGCCTCGCCGGCGAAATTTCCCTCCTCCTCGCCGACGCCCCCTGGAGCCTCGCCCTCGACGGCTCGCCCGCCGACCACTCCGGTCGCGCCGCCGCCCGCGGCGAACTCACCCCCGCCGTGCTCGACCTCGTCCGCCCCTTCCTCCCCGAAAAAGCCCGCCCCATCCTCACCCTCACCGACCCCATCCAGCTCGACCTCGCCGCCGACTTCGCGCCCGGCGGCCAACCCGCCCTCGTCCTCGCCCGCGTCTCCGCCGGCCGCGCCATCGCCCGCGACGTCCGCTTTGACCGCGCCTCCGCCGCCCTCCGCTTCGAACCCGCCGCGTTTCGCCTTCTCGCCGACGACATCTTCCTCGCGCAGGACGATCACCGCGCCACCGGTAGTTACGAAATGGATACACGCACCCTCGCCTTCCGCTTCCTCCTCGGCGGTCGCCTCCGCCCCATGGGCATCGAGGGCTGGTTCTCCGGCTGGTGGGATAATCTCTGGGCAAACTTCAAATTTGACGCCGCGCCCCCCCAGGCCGAGGTGGATATCCAGGGAGCCTGGGGTCAGCCCCGCCGCACCACCCTTTTCGTCGCCGCCTCCTCCGGCCCCATGACGCTCCGCGAACTCGACTTCGATACCCTCGCGATCCGCCTCTTCATCGCCGACGGCCTCATCGACGCCCTCGGCTTCCGCGCCACCCGGGCCGACCACCTCGCCCAGGGCCGCTTCGCCCGCCGCACCCTCCCCGGCAACGGCCCCTGGACCAAACTCGCCTTTGACGTTCGCTCCGATTTTCCCGCAGACGCCCTGCCCGCCCTCTTCGGCGAACAAGGCCGCGCCATCGTCGCCCCCTTCGCCCTCGACGCCCCGCCCGCCATCCACCTCGTCGGCGAAACCTTCGGCCCCGGCTCAGCCGCATTCGCCGGCCGCCAGCGCTACACCCTCGACCTCGCCACCGGCTCCACCCTCCGCTACGGCGGCTTCCCCCTCGACCACCTAGCCGTCCGCCTCGAACGCCACGACGAGGAAATCCGGCTCCAAAACCTCCGCGTCGGCGTCGCCTCCGGCCTCGCCACCGGCCAAGCCGTCCTCAGCGGCCCCCGCGACGCCCGCTGGCTCGCCTTCGATATCGCCCTCGCCGACGCCGACCTCGATCACACCATCGCCAGCTGGCGCACCTTCCAGACCGCCCGCGACCCCGAAGCCCGCAACCTCACGCCCGACAAACCCCTTGGCGGCAAACTCGCCCTCCGCCTCGCCGCCACCGGCCCCGCCGACCAACCGCTCAAGTTTTCCGGCGTCGGCAACGCCCGCATCACCGAGGCCAACCTGGCCAGCATCCGCCTCCTTGGCAGATTCTCCGAACTCCTCTCCGGCCTCGGCATCGGCATCTCCACCCTAAAACTCACCGAGGCCGACGCCCGCTTCACCCTCCAACACGACCGCGTCGCCTTCACCCCCATCCAACTCACCGGCCCCTCCGCCCGCATCGAAGCCGAAGGCTCCTACCGCCTCCCCGACGGCGCGCTCGACTTCAACGCCCGCGTCCGCCCCTTCGAAAACCGCGACACCCTCTTCGGCTCCACCGCCGACTTCGTCCTCTCCCCCCTCACCGGCGCCCTCGAAGTCGAGCTCGAAGGCACCCTCGAAAACCCCGAGTGGATCTTCGCCTACGGCCCCACCCAGCTCTTCCGCCGTATCACCGGCGGTCGCCCCAAATCCGCCCCCGACCCCGCGCCTGAATCCCCTCGCCCCGACGTCGTAAATCCCTAGGCAAACAATCCCAGCCATGGCGCGCGCGTCCCCCCCGTATCCCCAGCCGGCCCCCGGCACCAAACGCGTCGCCAGCGCCCTCGCGACCTGCGTCCTCGCCCTCGGCGCGCTCCTCCTCCTCGGCTGGATTTTTCGCATAGATCCCCTGATCCAGTTCCGCCCCCACCTCGAACCCATCAAGGCCAACTCCTCCCTCGGCCTCCTCCTCCTCGGCGCGTCCCTCCTCGCCGCCCTCCGCCGCCGCGACACCTCCACCTGGCTGGCCCTCGTTCCCGGCGTTCTCGCCCTGGCCACCCTCCTCCAAACCCTCCTCTCCATCGACCTCGGCATCGACCAACTCTTCTTCCGCGACCACCTCTCCGGCCCCGACGCCCCCCACCCCGGCCGCATGGCCCCCATCACTTCAATTAACCTTCTTCTCGCCAGCCTCTCCCTCACCCCCCTGCTCCGCCGCCACCCTTCCTGGCGCGCCCTCAGCCTCGGCCTCGTCGGCTCCCTCTGCCTCTCCGTCGGCGCCGCCGGCCTCCTCGGCTACCTCCTAAACCTCCCCGCCGGCCTGGGCTGGACAGCCGGCGGCGAACTCTCCCCCTACGCCGGCGCCATCACCCTCCTCGTCGGCGCCGCCTTCCTCTCCCTCGCCTGGTATGTTCACCAACGCACCTCCGACGCCCCGCCCGCGTGGATGCCCATCCCCGTCATCGTAGCCTCCTGCACCCTCGCCCTCATCCTCTACACCGGCCTGCGCGAACGCGAACGCTTCTTCTCCGCCCTCACCACCAAAAACACCCTCGACGGCATCGGCTCGGCCATCCACCTCGAAATCGAACGCCAATCCGCCACCCTCGAACGCATCGCCCGCCGCTGGAGCCTCCTCGACGACCCCAGCACCGTCGTCCGCGAAGCCGACGCCGTCACCCTCCTCGCCGATTCCCCCGGCGTCCGAGCCCTCTCTTGGCTAGCCCCCGACGGCCGCACCCTCTGGCTCTACCCCGACGGCAACCAGGACCTCGCCCAACTCGCCCACGCCCGCGACCCCCTGCGCAACGACGCCCTCCTCCGCGCCCGCTCCACCGGCCTCCCCGCCATCTCCGCCACCCTCCCCCTCGCCGACCGCGGCCCCGGCTTCTCCATCTACGCCCCCATCCTCACCTTCGGCGGCTACACCGGCTACGCCGTCACCGACGTCATTTACGAAGACTTCTTCCGCAACCTCCACCGCCGCTTCCAACGCACCCTCGAAGGCTACGACTACACCATCGAGATCGGCGGCCTCCCCGTCTTCGACACCCGCTCCCCACTCGCCCGCGACACCCCCCTCGACCCCGACGCCCTCAACGCCGTCTTCCCCATCTACGACCGCCTTATCCGCATCACCCTCGCCCGCGACACCACCTCCGCCAGCGTTCACCACCTCCGCCTCCCCGAAGTCGCCCTCCTCCTCGGCCTCGGCATCGCTCTCCTCCTCGGCCTCTCCGTCCACTTCGCCCGCGCCGCCCGCGCCGGCCAACGCGAAACCGAACGCGCCAACGAAAAACTCCGCGCCGAAATCGACGAACGTAGCCACGCCCAACTCGCCCTCCAAGTTTCCCAGCTCGCCGAACGCAAACTCGGCCTCGTCGCCGCCCGCACCGATAACATCGTCCTCATCGCCCGCCCCGACGGCGCCATCGAATGGGTAAACGACGCCTTCACCCGCCTCCTCGAACTCCCCCTCGCCGACGCCATAGGCCGCCCCGCCCCCGCCATCCTCGCCTCCGCCGATCCCTCCGCCGACCTCGCCCTCCGCCACGCCATAGACACCGGCGAATCCCTCGCCGCCGACCTCTTCTGCCGCACCCCCTCCGGCCGCCACTACGACCTCTCCCTCGACCTCCAACCCATCTACGCCGACGACGGCCGCCTCGAAAACTACATCATCCTCGCCGCCGACATCACCCAACGCGTCGAAACCGAACGCGAACTCCGCCGCGCCAAAATCGAAGCCGACGCCGCCTCCCGCGCCAAAAGCGATTTCCTCGCCTCCATGTCGCACGAAATCCGCACCCCCATGAACGGCGTCATCGGCATGACCAGCCTCCTCCTCCACACCCCCCTCTCCCCCGACCAACGCGACTCCGTCAACACCATCCGCCAGTCCGGCGAGACCCTCCTCACCATCATCAACGACATCCTCGACTTCTCCAAAATCGAATCCGGCCACCTCGAACTCGAAATCATCCCCTTCGAACTCTCCCACCTCGCCGAAGAAACCCTCGAACTCTTCGCCCCCCTTGCCGCCTCCCGCGGTCTAGACCTCGCCTACCGCATCGACCCCGCCCTCCCCCCCTGGATCGAGGCCGACCCCACCCGCCTCCGCCAGATCCTCGCCAACCTCGTCAACAACGCCGTCAAGTTCACCCCC
>DAIPIP010000035.1:0-21143 GCA_036770725.1 Opitutaceae bacterium | reverse complement strand
AGATAGTTTCGGAACCGTTTCGCCGACGCGACGTGGCCCGGAAACACCTTCGCCAGATCGCCCTCGCGCACGCCCATGTGCTTCACGCAGGCCTCGGCGAAAAAATCCCGGTAGTCCGTCGTGATCGCCAGATCGCGCCCCTCGAAAAGCTTGTCTGCTGAAAGCCCCGGCCAGTCGCCCAAGACCCGCCCGCCGCGCACTCCGCCGCCCAGCGCGAAAAACGCCGTGCCGTGACCGTGGTCCGTGCCGCGATTGCCGTTCTGCCGCGCCGTGCGCCCGAACTCGCTCATCGTCAGCACCAGCACGTCCGACATTTTTTCCCCCAGGTCGCGATGCAGCGCGGACAAGCCGCCCGCCAGCTCCGTCAACCGATTCGCCAATACGCCGTTCGCCCCGCCCTGATTTGCGTGCGTGTCCCAGCCGCCGATCTCCACGAACGCGATTTCCAGTCCCACCTCCGCCTTGATCAACTGCGCCACCTGCCGCAGCGACTTCCCGAATCCACCATTTGGATACGCCGCCCCGTTCGCCGGTGAGTAACGTTTCGGGTCCGCCTTTTTGAGCAAATCCATCGCCGCGAAGCTATCCTGCCCCGCGCCGTGCAAGGCGTCTCCCGCCGCGCTTTCGTAGATGTCCTCGAAACTCTTCGCCGCGCCCATGCCGCCCATCGCCATCGCCGCGCCCGCACCACCGCCACCCACGCCGAAGCGCTCCAGATCCGCGATGGCCAGGGCCTCCTCCCTGCCCTGCAAACTGCGCGGCATCCGCCCGGTCATCGCCACCGCCCGCAACGCGCCGCGGTGCGCCTCGTCCTCGGGGCAAACCCCGATCATGCGATTCAGCCAACCGCTCGCCAACTTCCGGTCGTCGCCCGTGCCCGACTCCATGAAATCCTGCGCCTCGAAATGCGAACGCGTTCCCTTCGGGTTTCCGCACGCGTGCAACACCGCCAGTTCGCCCGCGCCGTAAAGCGCGTGCAGGGGCGCGAGCGCGGGGTGCAGACCAAAGCGCCCGTCTAGATCGAGCACGCCCGCCGCGCCCGCCTTTTGCGAGGGCGCGGCCAACGCGATTTCGTTTCTCAGCCCGTAGTAGTCCTTGTCCCCATACGGCACCACCATCGAGAGCCCGTCCGCCGCGCCGCGCTGGAAAAGACACACCAGCACGCGCCGCCCGCCGGTGCTCCTGCGCGTCTCCGCCGCGAAAACCGACGACCGTAAAAAGTCCGGCCCGAACAACGCGCCCGCTCCGAGCGTCGCGAAAGCCAAGGCGCCCTGCTTCACGAAAAACCGGCGCGAGATATGGGGGGAGTTCATGATGATAAAAATGCGGGCTGATTTAACGGCGCTGAAATTCCGGCGAGCCGAGCAACAAAGCCACGACCTTGGTGACATCCGGAACCGCCGTCTCGCCCTCGATCGAAGGAGCCGCCCGCGCCAGCAGCACGCGGCGCGTATTCGCGCTCGGCGGTCCGCCAAGCAGATTCCGCGCGACCGCGTCCACCACTTCGTCGGGCCGATCCGGATTCGCCTCGCCGAGCAGGCGGCGCATATCGACTCGCGCATCCGCCACCTGGCCGCCGCTCAGCGCCAGGGAAAAGTTCAGGCGCGACACCAGCGCTCCCGCCGACACCCACGTCGAGGAATCCTCGGGAAACCCCGTCGGCGGCCCCCACGCGTAAAGCGGCTGCCCCATCTCCACGAGATGCAGCATCGCCGTCTTGCGCGGCAGATTCGCCAAACGATCCCCGCCGCGCCCGAGTGAGGCCCCGGCCTCCATCACGCGCACCGGCTGACGCCCGCGCAACCCCGTCACCTCCACAAACTCCGCGCCCGAGGCGCGCAAGGCCGAGGCGACAAACTCGAAAGGCGACTTCGTCTTCACCCGCATATGCTCCGCCGCGAAAAACTCGGGCGAAAAAAACAACGCCTCGTAAGTCGCGCGCAAATCGCCCTTCGACTCCGAAAACGCCTGCGCCACGCGCTCGACCAAGCCCTCCGGCGGCTCGTCCGCGACGAAGCGCTGGCAAAGTTTCCGCGCGATGTGCCGCGCCGTCGCCGGATGCGCCGCGAGCAGATCGAGCACCTTTTCTCCATCGCGCCGCCCGCCGCCGCCGGCGAATTCCGTGCCGAGGATTTTCTTCGCGCCATCATCGTGCCACCTGGCGCGAAACACGAACGCCCCGGTGAGAGGATTCAGCGTCCACCCGGTGAAGGCGCGCGCCACCTCCTGCACATCCTTTTGCGTGTAGCCTCCGTCCACCCCGAGCGTGTGCAGCTCCAGCAACTCGCGCGCGTAGTTTTCGTTCAACCCGCGCCGCGTCGGCGCGACGTTTTCCACCGGAACCTCGCCCATCATCTCGGTGCGCGCGCGCTCCACCATCGCCTGCTCTATCGGCTCCACGGTGTAGTCCTTCGAGCTGCGCCAGTTATCCAGATAGACGAGCATCGCAGAGCTCTGCGCAGTCGCGCCCAGCAGCTCGCGAAAGCTGCCAAACACATTCGGACGAATCACCTCGCGTTCATAACCCACCACGGCGGCGCGCACCGACTGCTTGCGCGCATCGACGTTGAAATGGTTGAACCAAAAATCCACCAACACCTGTTCCAGCTGCCGCTCCGACAACACCGCCCGGGCCAGCTTGGCGTGCTGAAGTTCTCCCAACGCCTGCGCGACCGCGAAACGTTCGCCCTCGTTTTCCCGGATCAGCTCGCGCGCGGCGGCGGGGTCGTCCGCGCGTGTTTTCCGCACCTCGCGCTGCAAGCGTTGCTCGGCCTGATACGCGGCCACCAGTTCGCGCGAAGACAGCGCCAGCTTGGGCAGCGCCGCGACCACGGTCTCGGCCGTCGGGTCCGCTATTTTCTCCGGCCAAAGCTGCGCGCGTATCCAATTTTCCACTCCTAGTTCGGCGACTTTTTCCACCTCGCCCGGGCGCGGTCCGTAACCGAGCCGATTCAGCGCGTGCGCGGCTTTTTCCTCCGCCGCGCGCGCCGACACCGGACCGAGCCCGAAGACCAAAACCGCCGCCGCGAACGGAACCCGGAAGATGAAGCGCATGATCCAAGGGACGCCCCTCCCCGTCCCGAAGTTACCGTCCGCGCGCGATCCTATCGTAGCGCCCCGCGCAAAGCCGCCCGCGCGCGCCGCGCCAGCGCGCGGTTCGCGTAGCCCACCCATGCCACCGGCGTCGTGGTGTCGAGGGGCGCGCGCAAGGCCCCGCCCTCCGGACGCTCCACCACGCCGCCCGTCGCCTCCAACAAGAGCGCCGTGCAAATATCATACGGGTGACAGCAAAGCCCCGGCGCTACGCCCGCCCGCGCCGCGATCACCGGCCGCAAATCCGCCACCAGACGATCATGCCCGGTTATCAATTCATACAGCTGCCCGCCGGTGGAGAGATACTGGTCGTCGAAAACCCGCGCGCCACCCTCCCGCCCGTGCAGGCCAAGTTCGCGCCACAGTCGTTCCTCGGTCTCGGCCGCGGCGGCTTTTTGCTCTGGAAAAAATTTCACCACCGAGGCGAATCCGTGGTCGAAATCTCCGGCCCTGCTCGGCCTCGGTATCCATTTCTTGGTTACGCCTGAGCGCAGGTCCGCGCGCGTCGCCCGCAGCGGTCCGCCGCGCACCGCGCTCAACTGGTCCGCCCAGCCGGCCTTGCTGGTCGGGAGCTCCGTCATGGCGGCCACCACGATGTCGCGCAGGCAGGTTTTGGCGCCTAGTTGCGGCGCGAGGCCGGCCAGGGACCAGGCGGAGCGTTTGTCATACATGATGCACCGCGTGCCGTCGATCGGGTCGAGGATGAGCTTCCAGCGGGTGGCCGCCACCGCCGTGCCGCGGGGGAAGGTGGTTCCGGCGGGCACGCCCTCCATCACCAGCTCCATCGGCCATTCGCGGGGCCAGTGCTTTTCCAGCCAGGAGAAAATCGCGTGCTCCGAGATCCGGTCCACGTAAAAAATCGTGTCCTCCGGAGCCACCGCCGCGACCTCCGCGAAACGTCGCCCTTCGCGCGCCCTCGCCGCGCCCAGCCGCTCGCGCACCGCCAGCTGAAGCCCGCACACCAGCTTGCGCGCCCGTTCCAGAGTTTTTGCGTCCAAGTTCATCCGGCTCAGCAGGCGAGGCGATTCGCCGCCCGGCGACGCCAAAAACCCGGTAAAAAATCCCTCTCGCTCGCCGCAGGGCAATTTCCTGTCGATATTCCCTCGCTCCCGACGCCGCGAATTGTAAAAAGCACTCAGTCCAATAACTTCCTCCGCGCAACCTACACGACCGCATGGCCCGCAAAATCGCTTTCATTAACTACAAAGGTGGCGTTGGAAAAACGTCTCTCATCATCAACACCGCCGCCTGCCTGGCGCGCCTCGGACATCGCGTTCTCCTGTGTGATTTCGACACCCAGTCCAACGCCTCGATCTGGCTCCTGAAATTGGATCGCTGGAATCCTATCAACTCCACCGGCCAGGGCTCGGTCTTCTCGATTTTCGAGCCCGGTCGCGATCGCGTGCGCGACATCATCATCCACGACGTCGTCACCGACAAGGCCGGCGGCAGCCCCCTTCCCGGTCTCGATCTCCTGCCCACCACCTTCAACCTCCTCGAACTCGAAAGCGAATACGAGGGCGACCCCCGGCGTCCGGCCTACCTGATTTTCCAGGAGCAAATCGCCGAGATCGAGGATCAATACGACTTCATCCTTTTCGACTGCCCGCCCAACATCCTGCGCGCCTCGCAGTGCGGCATTTTCACCGCCAACGAAATCTACGTCCCATCCAACCCCGACGCCCTTTCCCTCATCGGCTTCACCCTGCTGGTGGAAAAGCTGGGCCGCTTCCACCAACTCTCGGCCAGCTTCCGCAAAGCCGTCATGGGACCGCCCGCCGCCGTCCACGGAGTGATTTTTAACGCCATTAAAACCGGCGTCGATATCGAGGTGCCCAAGATGCGCATGCAGCTTCGCCTGAATCAGTTCAAGGCGGCCAAACGCACCCACAAGGACGCGCGCATATTCGACACCTTCGTGCGCGACGCCATGGTGGTTCGCCGGGCCGTCGCCCTTGGCTTGCCGGTCAACCTGCTCGGCCAGGAATCCGCCGGCGACAACGTCGTGCGCGATTACGAAAATCTCGCCAACGAACTCGTCCGCAACGCTCCCCAGCCCGCCTAAATTTCAATCCGCTCACGCGCTTTCCCCATGGCCACCACACCCATCCCTCCTTCAGATGACGCCGCCTGGGACAAGGCGCGCGCCGCCTTCGCCCAATCCCCCCTGTTGGACACCCCCCTGGCCAGCCTCGCCGTCGATCTCGATCTGCCGCCGTGGCCGGTGAACGCCCCCGACGAAACGGCGGCCTCCTACATCTATCTCACGCACGATCAGGCGGTCATGGCCCTCGCCGCCCGCGGCCTGCCGCCCGCCCAGCTCGGCAGCCTCATCTCCCTGCTCAACGACACCAACGCCTTCGACCAACCCTTCGGCGACATGATGGAGGACATCGCCGCCCCCGCCGCCCCCGGCGCGCTCGACCTCGATTCCCCATTGCACAAAAATTTGGAGAAACTCGAGCTGCCGGACGACTTTCCCCTCGCGCTCTCCGCGCTCTCAGCCGGGACCATCCAGCTTTGCGGTATCGAGAAGGTGGATACGCTTGGCGGCTTCGTGGCCTTCGCCTCCCGTCTCTCCCAGGCCGTCATCGTGGGCGGTGATTTTCGCGAATTGCTCAACGCCCTCGCCCAGAAGGACGAGACCGGTCTGGCCCGGCTTCTGCCCCTGCGGCCCGGCGCCACCGGCCTGCACCTGCCCGAGGCCGTGGCCCTGGCCGCCCGCGAACTCGATCCGGCCGCGCGGGCCGCGGTGGTCAAGAACCCCTCCGCCGCCCCGGCCGAGCTCCGCGCCCGGGTCGGACGGGTGGTGGCGTATTTCGCCCGGCAGCACGCCGATCTGGTCGCCGCCGTGAGCGCGGGCTCCACGCTTGAGCGCGAGGTCGCCCACCTGCACGATTCCTCCATGGAGCCCGTGGTCACCGCCCTGCTGAAAGCGCATGTGCCCGCCCTTGCCGCCCCGCCGCCCGAGCCCGCCAAACGCTCCTTTTTCCAGCGCCTTTTCGGGCGCGATTAACCGTTCCTCCCCCCCGCGCGCCATGCCCGATCAACCTCCATTCCCGCAACGGCCGATTTTTCCTTCCACGAATGCGGGTTCGGTGCCCCCGCCGCGTCGGCCCGCGCCTCTCAGCCTCCCACGCCGCCCCCCGCCCGGAGCCCACAGCCCGCCCGCCGGAGGCTTGGTTTCTCTCGCCTACGCGGACGCGCCGATCGAGGTGCAGCGCAAGATCGAGCAACGCCTCAACAGCCGATCCCCCTTCCCCAACGCCGTCGTCCAGTCCGCCAACGCCAGCGCCGCCGAGCGCGCCCGCCTGCTCGACCTCGAGCGCAACCTCCGCCTGCGCGAGCAGGAGATCGACGCCCGTGAACGCGCCATGGAGGATCTCCAAGCCCGCCTCGCCGACCGCGAACGCGAGATGGCCGAACTCGAAAATCTGCTCCTCGCCCGCGAGCGCGTGCTCATGGCCCAGCGCCGCGCGCCCACCATGCCGCCGTTCGAGGCCAACGCCGAGGAAACCGCCGCGCTCGAAAAACTCCGCGCCGAACTCGACTCCCAGGAGGAGGCGCTCGCCGAGGCCAAGGCCGCGCTGAGGGAGCGCGAAGCCTTCATCGAGCAATCCGAGACCACCTTGCTCAACAAAGTCGCCGCCCAGCAGGAGCACGAGATCATGCTCGAACAACGCTACGAGGACTTGCGCCGCTCCGAACACGACCTGCGCCGCCGCCTGGCCGAGATCGACCCCGCCGCCGCCGCCGAGATCGAGGCCGAACGCCTCAAGCAGCGCGACGAGTTCAACGAGTAGCGGCGCCGGTCTCGCCTCCCGCTTTCTCCCCGCTTCAAATCACCCCCCATGGCAACCCCCGAAAAACTTCGCGCCTACTGGCGCGCCAACCTGCGCATCCTCGCAGTCCTGCTCGGCATCTGGGCCTTCGTCTCCTTCGGCTGCTCCATCTTCTTCGCCGACTACCTCGACCAGTTCCGCATCGGCGGTTTCAAGCTCGGCTTCTGGATGGCCCACCAGGGCTCGATGTATGTCTTCGTGGCGCTCATCGTCGCCTACGTGTGGCTGATGAACCGCCTCGACAAAAAATACGACGTGCACGAGGAATAACGCCGCCGTATCCACATTGTAACTACAAACCGCCCCGCCCCTGCCCCATGTCCGTTCAACACTGGACCTTCGTCATCGTCGGTCTCTCGTTCGCGCTCTACCTCTACATCGCCTACCGCTCGCGCGCCGGTTCCACGAGCGAGTTCTACGTTTCGGGCTCGACCGTGCATCCGGTTCACAACGGCATGGCGACCGCCGCCGATTGGATGAGCGCCGCCTCGTTTATCTCCATGGCGGGCCTGATCTCCTTCATGGGCCGTGACGGCGGCGTTTAACTCATGGGTTGGACGGGCGGCTACGTGCTGCTGGCGCTTCTGCTCGCGCCCTACCTGCGCAAGTTCGGCAAGTTCACCGTGCCCAACTTCGTGGGCGACCGCTACTACTCGCAAACCGCGCGCCTCGTGGCCGTGGTCTGCGCGCTCGGCGTCTCCTTCACCTACGTCGCCGGTCAGATGCGCGGCGTGGGAATCGTGTTTTCGCGTTTTCTCGAAGTGCCGGTGGACCTCGGCGTGATCATCGGCACGGGCGTGGTGTTTTTCTACGCGGTGCTCGGCGGCATGAAGGGCATCACCTACACGCAGGTCGCGCAGTATTGCGTGCTCATTTTCGCCTACATGGTGCCCGCGATTTTCATCGCGCTCATGATGACGGGAACCCCGTTCCCGCAGATCGGTTTCGGCGGCACGCTTGCCGACGGCGGCGGCGTTCACCTGCTCGATAAACTCGACGGCCTCAGCACCGACCTCGGCTTTGCGGCCTACACCACGGGCGTTCGCCCGGTGCTCGATGTCGCCGCGATTACGCTGGCCCTGATGGTGGGCACGGCGGGTCTGCCCCACGTCATCGTGCGCTTCTACACCGTGCGCACGGTGAAGGCCGCGCGCAGCTCGGCGTTCTGGGCGTTGCTCTTCATTTCCATTCTCTACACGACCGCGCCCGCCATTGCCGCTTTCGCCCGCACCAACCTGCTCGAAACGGTCAAGGATGCGCCCTACGCCGAGGCCCCGGGCTGGTTTAAGAACTGGGAAAAAACCGGTCTCATCACCTACGAGGACAAGAACGCCGACGGCCTCATCCAGTATTACAACGACAAGAACACCGACCCCGACTTCCTCGCCCGCGCCACCGCGGCCGGCTGGCAGGGCAACGAACTCGTGATCGACCGCGACATCATCGTGCTCGCCAACCCCGAGATCGCGCGCCTGCCCAACTGGGTGGTGGGTCTCGTCGCCGCCGGCGCGCTCGCCGCCGCGCTCTCCACCGCCGCCGGTCTGCTCCTCGTCATCTCCACCGCCTTCGCGCACGACTTCGTCAAGTGCGCGGTGAAGAAGGATATTTCCGAAAAGGGCGAACTGCTCTGCGCGCGTTTCGCGGCGGGCGGCGCGGTCATCATCGCGGCCTACTTCGGCATCAACCCGCCGGGCTTCGTCGGCGAGGTGGTGGCCTTCGCCTTCGGTCTCGCGGCGGCGTCGTTGTTTCCCGCGATCATCATGTGCGTTTTTCAAAAACGCATGAACCGCGAGGGTGCGGTGGCCGGCATGATCGTCGGCATCGTTTTCACCGCCGGCTACATCATCTGGTTCAAGTTCATCCACCCCGAGCTGAACACGCCCGCGAACTGGTGGTTCGGCATCTCGCCCGAAGGCATCGGATCGCTCGGCATGGTGATCAACGTGATCGTCGCCCAGCTCGTTTCGCGCTTCACCCCCGCCCCGCCCGCCGAGGTGCAGGAGATCGTGGAACGCATTCGCTACCCGCGCGCCTGAGTGGCGGCGGGGACGGGCGGTTTGCCAGGCAGGGTGGGACCGCCGGGCCCACCGCACCGTGCCTCGGCGGGCCCAGCGGTCCCTCCTTACCTGAATCCTTACTCCCGCTTCAGCTCGCGGCCCATCAACGCCGCGAGCGCCTCGGCGGGCGGCTTGCCCGCGTAGAGGATGGCGTGCGTCTCGGCGAGGATCGGCGCGTCGATGCCGCGCTCGGAGACGAGTTCGAAAAAGCTCTTCGTGGTGCGGTAGCCCTCGACCACGCTCTTGCTGCCCGCGATGAGCGCGGCGGCCTTTTGGCCTTCGCCGAGATGCTGGCCGAAGGTGCGGTTGCGCGACCACGCGCCGGTGCAGGTCGCCACCAGATCGCCGAAGCCGCCGAGCCCGTAAAACGTCTCCGCCTTCGCCCCGAGCGCACCGCCCACGCGCACCATCTCGGCCAGCGCGCGGGTGAGCAGGGCGGCCTTGGCGTTGTCGCCCAGGCGCAGCCCGTCCACGCAACCGGCGGCGATGGCGTAAACGTTTTTCAAGCAGCCGCCGAACTCCACGCCCGCGACGTCATCGCCGAGATAAACCCGCAGCGTCGGCCCGCTCAGGGCGGCCTGCACCTCGGCGAGGAACGCCTCCTCGCAGCCGCTCGCCGCCAGCACCATCGCGGAGGGTTTGCCGGCCGCGACCTCGGCCGCGTTGGTCGGTCCGGTGAGCGAGCCGACCCCGAGGCCGGGCAGCGTTGCCGCCATGACCTCGGTGGGGCGCAGATGCGTGCCGAGTTCGAGCCCCTTGGCGAGCGACACCACCAGTCGCAGTTGGGTCGCGAGCGAGCGGGCGGCCTGCACGCGTTCGCAGGTCTCGCGCAGCGCCTGCGAGGGGCACGCGAGCAAAACCACCTCCGCCTCCATCAACACCGGCACGAGTTCGTGCGCGATCTGGATGGATTGCGGCAGAGAGAAGCCCGGCAGGTAGTCGGCGTTTTCGCGCGTCGATGCGAGCGTAAGCGCCTGCTCGAAACGACGCGGCGCGAGCGTCACGGTATGGCCGAGCCGGGAGAGATGGAGAGCGAAGGCCGTGCCCCAGGCACCGGCGCCGACAACAACGATGTTCATGCGAGCCCGTTAAAACACCCCCCGTGCGAAGCGCACGGAGAAATTCCCGGGGACGCCCGCCTCCGCGCGAAATCAAGCACTTGAACAAAAAACGAACCGTTCCCGGTCTGGCCAAGGGCGCGGCGACATCTTCAAGTTACGACTTTTGCAAAGCATGCGTTCTCCGAGTTCCCCATCTCCCCTGCGCGTCGGCATCATCGGCATGGGCGGCTACGCAGGTCGCCATCACGAAGTGTCGCTCGCGCTCGAAGCCACCGGTGAGGCCCGCCTCGTCGCCACCTGCGATCCGGCCCACGCCAAATTTTTCGCGCAACACGCGGCTTGGAAACTCGGCGAACGTGGTGTCGCCGTTTACGCAGACTACCGCCGCATGTTGGACGAAGTTGGCGACCAGCTTGATGTGCTCGCCGTCCCCACGCCGATTCCGTTGCACGCCGAGATGCACCGCGCCGGGGTCGAACGCGGGCTCGCCGTTTATCTGGAGAAACCGCCCACCCTCGATCCCCGCGAACTGGAGGCCATGATCGAGACCGACCGCTCGGCTCGCGTGGCCACGCTGGTCGGCTTCAACTTTATCGGCGAGGTCGAGCGCCAGGCGCTCAAACGCCGCCTGCTCGCGGGCGAGTTTGGCGTGTTGCGTTCCGCTACGCTTCTCGGACTTTGGCCCCGCGCCACGACCTACTACACGCGCAATAGCTGGGCCGGTCGGCTCGTCGGCGACGACGGGCGCCTGATTCTCGATTCCTGTGTAGGCAACGCCCTCTCCCACCACGTCCACAACCTGCTCCACTGGGCCGGCGTGAGCGGGCAGGATCGCGTGGCCGCGCCCACCGCGGTGCGCGCGCGTCTGCTTCGCGCCCACGCGATCCAAGGCGCGGACACCTTTTTCATCGAGACCGCGACCGATTCCGGCGTGACCCTGCGCATCGCGCTCTCCCACGCCTGCGACGGCCCGCATATCCACCGCGAGACCCTCGTCTGCGAACACGCCGTCATCCACTACGTGACAGGAGAGAGCGCCGAAATTTGTTGGAACGACGGCCGCAAGGAAACGATCACGTTGAGCAACGGCGACGCGCAGTTGCACGGCTACCGCACGCTAATCGCCGCCCTGCGCGGCGAGCCCGGCGCACGCCCGCCGACGACCCTGCCCGATAGCCGTCCCTTCGTGCATCTGCATGCTCTGGCCCACGTGGCGGCGGGCCAAATCTGCCGCTTCCCCGCCGATGAGATAACCACCACGCCCACGGCGAGCGGCACGGGCGTTTTCCACGCGGCCAAAGACATCCAGACCCGCAGCGAACGCTTCCTCGCCGAAGGCGTGTGGCCCTGGGGCGAACCCCCGGCCGCCGCCGGCCCGGATCGCTTGGAAGAACTCGACGCCGTCGCCCTCCGCCTGGCGACGCAGGCGTGAGGCGCGGTGACCGTGGTAGGTGAGAAATGGAGAAAATCCTCAATTTTGACCATGGATCGCACGGATGAACACGGATCGCAGAGATAAGGAAGAGAAGGCCAACCCACCTGCCAGGTGAGTGAATCACCGATTCCGATTCTTCCGTATCTGTCGAGATCGGCGCCAATCTACGTGATCCGTGGCAGGTTTGAACCGCGCTTTTCAAATTTGGTTTTCAACACATTGACTCTTGAGGGTGCTGACCACGATTCGTGCTTTGAACATGATTTAGCCGAGCCAGCGGCGGAGAGTGGCGGAGAGGGTGGCGAGGTCGATGGGCTTGGTGAGGTAGTCGTCCATGCCGGCGGCGAGGCAGAGTTCGCGGTCGCCGCGGAGGGCGTCGGCGGTGAGGGCGACGACGGGGACGCGCGAGGGGGTTTTGGCTGTAGTGCTTTCACGAATACGGCGGGTGGCCTCGAAGCCGTCCATGACGGGCATGTGAATATCCATGAGCACGAGGTCGTAGCGGTTGCGGGCGGTGGCGGCGAGGGCCTGGACGCCGTCGGCGGCGCAATCGGCGGCGAGGCCGAGTTTGCGGAGGAGGCCGATGGCGACGCGTTGATTCACGGGGTTGTCCTCGACGAGGAGGATGCGGGTGTGGGCGGGGGCGGCGAGGGAGGGGGTTTCGGGGCGCGGGGGGTGGAGATCGGGCGAGGGGCCGGGGATGAGGGTGAAGAGGGCGGCGGCGTGGTCGCGGTGGCGGACGGGTTTGGCGAGGCGGATTACGTTGCGGAGGAGGGGGTCGGGCTGGGGGTCGTGTCGGCCGAGGGGTTCGAGGAGGATGAGGAGGGCGGGGCGCAGGGTGATGATTTCGTGGAGGGCGCCGACGAGCTCGGGGGAGCGGGGTTGGGTGAGTTCGTGGTCGATGAGGAGGGCGGGGTGGGGGGTCTCGGCGGTGGCGGCGTCCTGAATTTTCCGGAGGGCGGAGGGGAGGTCGGGGGCGAGTTCGGAGGCGAAGCCGAGGGTTTGGGCGCGGGCGGCGAGGGCGCGGCGTTGGGCGGGGTTTTCGGCGACGATGAGCAGGGGGGCGAGGGAGGAGGCCGGGGGTTGGTGGGCGGAGGGGGAGGGGGCGAGGCGGGTTTCGAGGATGAAGGTGGTGCCGCTGCCGGGTTCGCTTTGGCAGGTGATGTCGCCGTCGAGGAGGCGGGCGAGTTCGCGGGCGATGGCGAGGCCGAGGCCGGTGCCGCCGAAGCGGCGGGTGGTGGAGGCGTCGAGCTGGCTGAATTTTTGGAAGAGGAGGCCGAGTTTTCCCCGGGGGATGCCGATGCCGGTGTCGCGAATGGTGATGCGGAGGCGGAGCGAGTCGGGGGTGGTTTCGAGGACGGCGAGGTGGAGATGGATGTGGCCGGCGGGGGTGAATTTAACGGCGTTGCCGAGGAGGTTGACGAGGATCTGGCCGAGGCGGGCGGGGTCGCCGATCACGCGGGGAGGGAGGAGGGGATCGATTTCGGAGATGAGCTCGACGGCGTTTTCGTGGGCGCGGAGGGCGAGGGGGGTGACGAGGTTGTCGATGAGTTCGACGAGATCGAATTCGACGGCTTCGAGGTCGAGTTTGCCGGCTTCGATTTTGGCGAGGTCGAGGATGCTGTTGACGAGGTTGAGGAGGGCTTCGCCGCAGGTGCGCACGGTTTCGAGGTGGCGGCGTTGTTGTTCGTCGAGGGGGGAGTCGAGCACGAGGCCGGTCATGCCGATGACGCCGTTGAGGGGGGTGCGAATCTCGTGGCTCATGTTGGCGAGGAATTCGCTTTTGGCGACGGAGGCGGCGTCGGCGCGGGCGCGGGCGGCTTCGAGGGCGCGGTTGGTTTCGAGCAGGGCGGTCTCGGATTTTTTGCGTTCGGTGATGTCGAGGATGACGGTGGCGAAGGTGAGTTCGGAGAGCCGGTAGGCGTTGATGAAAAAGTGGCGGTCGAGCGGGGCGAAGTAATGTTCTATGGTGGCGGGCTCGCCGGTGAGGGTGACCCGGCCGAAGGTTTCGATGTCGAATGCCACGGCTTCGCGACCGAAAACCTCGACGACGGTGCGGCCGACCAGGGCGGCGGCGGGCATGCCGGTTTGGGTTTCGAAGGCGGGGTTGACGGCGAGGACGCGGTAATCGGCGGGGAGTCCCCGGGGGTTGAGGATGAGTTCGTTGACGGTGATGCCGGTTATGGCGTGGTCGAATAATTGGCGGTGGCGTTCTTCGCTTTCGCGGAGGGCGGTCTCCGAGGCGCGGAGGGCGGTGATGTCGGTCTCGCCGCCGCGGTAGCCGAGGAGCTTGCCCTTGGCGTCGAGGATGGGGACGGCGTTGGTGGAAACCCAGACGGTGCGGCCGTCGCGGGCGATCATGGGGTTGGGGAGGTCGTCGAAGTGTTCCCGGCGGGCGAAGGCCTCGAAGATTTCCTGTTTAAACGATTCGCGGGTTTCGGCGGGGTGGAGGTCGTAGAAGTATTTTTTGCCGACGAGTTCGTCAGGTTTGTAGCCGAGGACTTGTTCAAAGATAGGGCTGGCGTAGGTGTAGAGGCCGGCGGCGTTCACCTCGGAGATGAGGGTGCGGCTGTTGGTGGCGAGAAGGTTGTGGCGGGCGTTGGTGATTTCCAGTTCTCGTTCGTGGGTGCGAAGCCGGGATTCGGTGCGGTAGATGAGATAGAGGAGAAAGAGGGCGAGAGCGCCGACCGAGGTGCGGAACAAGGTGCCTGTGCGTCCGCCCAGCATGATGGGGGGCGGGTTGAGGGTGGAGAGATCGCGCAGGACGAGGGGTTCGCCGATGGGGCGTTGGTCGGGGTCGAAGAGCGGTATGGCGGCTGAGCGCCAGCGTGTGGAGTCGGGGGTGTGGAATCTGGTTTCGGTGGTAAGCGCGGTGTCGGAAGGCGCCGGAGATTGATAGGCGTCGAGAATGGGGCGAGCGGCGGGCGAGGCCAGAACGGGGAGTCGGTTGGGGTGGCGATCCCAGTCGGAAGGTCGGGATCAGGAGGGGAGCTGGTTGAGCCATCGCTCGCGATCCACGCGGGTTTTATCCAGAAAGAGAACGAGTTCGATCTGGTTGTCCCGGGCGAGCTGGGTTAAGGACGCCGTTCAGGCTCATGCCGAGGTCGAGGTAGCCGACCAACTGATCGGCTCGGCGGACGGGGTAGGCGAGGCGGAGGGAAGGTTGGCCGCGAGTTCCGGTTTCGATGCCGATGACGGCGGATTGGGTTCGGGCGGCTTTTTGGAGGGTGGGGCGGTCGGGGATTTCGTTGAAGGTGGTCGGATTGTGCAGGCGCGCGAGGTAGCGGAGATCCGTATCGAGAAAGGAGAATCGTATGACTTGGTGCCGCTCTCGCAGGCGGGCGTGGGTTTCGGACCAGTCGCGGGTGAGTGCGTCGTGGTTTCGTTCGGCGAGGGCGTTTTGCAGGCGCTCGTCGGGGGCCAGCGTGGTGGCCAGCAGGGAGATGGCGTCGGATAGGCGCTCGATGCCGGTGTCGAATTTCAGCCGGACGGTTTCGTCGGCGGTCGCGAGGAGGAGTTTTTCCTGAACGCGAGTGGCGCGCTGCAAAAACACCGCGGCTGCGGTTCCGAAGAGCGCCACCAGCAGCACGCCCAGATAGAATAGTTTTCATGGGGGGCGTGCGCGGGGTGTTTGCATGGGGCGAAGCCTTACTCGCCGGCGGCTTCGGATTCGAGGAAGTCGCGCAGGCCTTGCTCGGCCCCGAAGAGAACGAGGACATCGTCTTTTCGGAAGGGGTCGTCGAGCTTGGGGAGGCCGAGGGTGCGGTAGTTTACCGGGGCGTCGGCGTCCACCGGGAAGAGGCCGGAGAGGAGGGTTTTTTCCGGGCGTTTGATGGTGACGAGGCGGACGTGGTGGCGGCGGAAAAGATCGGCGAGCTGGGTGATGGTGCGCCCGACGAGGATGGAGGGGACGGAGGCTTCGACGAGGGCGTGGCCGCAGCCGAGGTCGATGCCTTCGACGGCGCCGCGCATGAGGAGGGAGTGGGCGAGGCCGCGGGCGGCGAATTCTTCCGGAACGACCAGGCGCTCGACTTTCAAGAGGCGGAGGAGGCGACCGTGCATGGGGGAGAGGACGCGGCAGACGAGGCGTTTGGCGCCGAGTTCTCGGGCGCGCATGGTGAAGGCCATGGAGGCCTCGAACTCGTCGCCGATGGCGATGATGACGGCGTCCATCTCGTCGATGGGGAAGCGGGAGAGCGGGGAGGTGTCGGCGAAGTCGATCTGGGCGGCGGTGGCGACCTCGTCCTTGATGGCGGAGATGTTGTCCTCCTTGCGGTCGAGGGCGACGACCTCGGCGCCGAGCTGGGCGAGGTGGATGGCGAGATTACGGCCGAAGACGCCGAGGCCGACGATGAGACATTTCATGAGTGGAAGCGGAGAGGGTTCAGGTCAGGACGATGTGGGTCTCGGGAAGGCGGAGGCCGGTGGGTTCGCGGCGCGGGATGAAGGAGAGAAGGAAGGTGAGCACGCCGACGCGGCCGATGAGCATGGCGGCGGAGACGACGATTTTGGCGTGGTCGCCGAGTTCGGAGGTGACGCCGCGGGAGAGTCCGGTGGTGGCGACGGCGCTCACGGCTTCGAAGACGAGGTCGGAGGAATCCAATTCGGGGTGAAGGGCGAGGAGGGAGACGGAGACGGCGGTGGTGAAGGCGACGGCGACGAGAATGATGGAGAGGGCGCGGTTGGCGAGTTCATCGGGGAGGCGGCGGCCGAACACCTCGATTTCGCGGCGACCGAAGAGCACGCGGCGGAGGGAGAGGAAGGCGACGGCGAGGGTGGAGGTTTTGATGCCGCCGGCGGTGGAGGCGGGGCCGCCGCCGATGAACATGAGGAACATCATGAGGGCGGCGGTGGCGGGGAGGAGGGCGTCGGTGGGGGTGATGTTAAAGCCGGCGGTGCGGGAGCTGGCGGCGTAGAAAAAAGCGGTGAGCCAGGGGGAGCCCGAGGCGGCGTCGGCCCGGTGGCCGCCGGCGAGGTATTCGGTGATCCAGATGAGCACGGTGCCGCCGACGAGGAGGAGGCCGGTGGTGACGAGCACGACGCGGCTGTTGGCGGTGAGGCGGGGCGGGTTGGCGAGGCGGAGGCCAAGGCGGCGGCGGAAGGCGGCGACGGCGAAGTCCCAAAAATTTTTGACCACGGGGTAGCCGATGCCTCCGAGCACGACGGTGGGAATAATGACGCCGAGGAACCAGGGGCGGTCGGCCACGCGGGGATCGGCGAGGCCGTCGGGGAGGGTAGAGAAGCCGGCGTTGCAGAAGGCGGAGACGGCGTGGAAGAGGGAGAAAAAGGCGAGGTTCTCGGGGGCGTCGGGCAGGCCGGAGAGGGAGGCGTGGATGAGGAGGGCGCCGACGATTTCGACGCCGAAGGTGAAGGCGACGATGATGGCGAGCACGCCGCCGATCTGGCCGAGGTTTTCCTCGCTGAGCAGGTCTTGGAGGCCGATGCGGTTGCGGAGGGAGACGCCGCCGGCCATGAAGTAGGCGAAGAAGTAGGTGATGGTCATCACGCCGAGGCCGCCGAGCTGGATGAGGCCGAGGAGGACCCATTGACCGTGGGGGGTGAAGGTGGTGGAGACGTCCACCGGGGAGAGGCCGGTGACGCAGACGGCGCTGGTGGCGACGAAGAAGGCGTCCACCCAGGAGATGCCGTCGTAGGTGGCGTGGGGGGTTTTGAAGAGCAGGGTGCCGACGGTGATGAGCACGCCGAAGCTGAGGACGAGGACGAGGCCGGGGGAGAGGGAGCTGCCGGTGAGCCAGCGATTGTCGCGCAGGCCGCGAAGGGCGAGGGCGGTGAGGAGGGTGAACTGGGCGGAGCCGAGGTAGAGGAGGGTGATGGCGGCGGGGGATAGCCCGGTGGAGAGGCCTTCGACCCAGCTGATGATTTTGCCGCCGAAGACGAGCTCGAGGCCGACGATGAAGGCGAGGATGGCCTCGATCTTGCGGCTGCGGAGGTGGGCGAGGCGTTTTTTGGCGATGGCGAAGCGCGTTAGTTCCTGGAGGGCGAAGAGGCCGAGGATGAGGCGCGTGCTGAGGTCAACGGTGGCGCGCAGGTCTTCGGAGAGAGGGAAGCCGAGAACGAGCGCGAACAGGGTGAGGGTGCAGAGGCCGCAAAGGATTTGGGCGAAGTTGAGCATCCGCCAGAGGCGGGCTTGCACGGCGGGAGAGAGGGTGTTGGCCACAGCGTAAGGGCGGTGTTGCTCAGGGTTGGGCGGCCCCGGGGGGCTGGGTCTGCTCGATGGCGGTCACGCGGTCGGATTCGACGGTGACGCGGATGTTTTCCTCGGCGCGCTCAACATAGACGGGCTGGTAGTCGGGGGTGTAGATGACGCGGTAGGTTTTGGTGACTGGGTTGTAGATGACGTCGCGGCGCTGGCCGACGAGGCGCATGCCTTGGTATTCCTGCCAGTAGGTGTGGTAGATCCAGGTGGCGGAGGTGCCGGTGGCGGCGGTGGTGGTTTGGATTTCGGAGGGTTTGCCGAGGGCGATGTAAACCATGTCGGAGGAGTCGCCGAGGTGGATTTCTCGGGCTTCGAGCCGGGCGCGGGTGGGCTCGTCGAGGGTGGCGAAGACGGCGACTTTTTCTTTGGCGCGGGAGTCGAAGGTGGAGCAGCCGGCGAGGAGGGCGAGGAGCAGGCCGAGGCCAAGCGGGAGCAGGAGACGGCGAAGAACGAAGCGCGGATGGCGGAGGTTCATGGCGCAAAGTTGGCGGGTAGGGATGGGGAATGCAACCGGCGCGGAGAAGGGGCGCGGGGCGCGGAGAAGGGGCGCGCAGGGGAACAAAAAACCGCCCCGGGGCGCGGGGCGGTTCGGCGGGCGGCGACGCGATCGCGACGGAGGGCGGGCGCTCAGGCGCGGCCCATGTAGCTGCCGTCGGCGGTGGAGACCTTGATGAGTTCGCCTTCCTTGATAAAGAGGGGCACTTGCACGACGAGGCCGGTCTCCAGGGTGGCGGGCTTCTGCACGTTGGAGGCGGTGTCGCCTTTCACGCCGTCGGCGCTCTCGACGATCTTGAGGACGACGGAGGTGGGAAGCTCGATGGTGAGGGCTTTGCCGTCCACGTAGAGGATGTCCACCTTGCCGTTGGCGGTAAGGTAGTTCTTGTATTCGCCGACGAGACTTTCGGGAAGCTCGATGGTCTCGAAGGTTTCGGGGTCCATGAAAGCGTAGGTGTCGCGATCGGCGTAGGAGAACTCGAGGGTCTTGTGTTCGGTGGGGAGGACCTCGATGGTGTCGGTGGAGGCGAAGCGCTGGTCGAGGGCCTTGCCGTAGCGGAGGTTGCGCATCTTGACTTGCACGAAGGCGCGAAGGTTGCCGGGGGTGCGATGCTGGGTTTCCATGACGAGGTGGGGCTCGCCGTTGAATTTGATGACTTGGCCTCTGCGGATGTCGTTGGCTGCGGGCATGGGATCGGGTGGGTTGTCGGGTCTTGGGATTTGTTTTGCGAAAAGGGTAAGCGGTATCCGTCGGCGTCCTGTAGAGTCAAGGGCGGTGTCCGGGGGAGCGGCGGAAATGCATGAGCCGTTGTGTGCGACTCAGAATGCGAGCGGAGGAGGGAATACCTTTTTATTAAGCGACGCGCGATTGCGGCGCTTTGCTTTTCTCGGTCTTCGCGCACGGGCCCTCTTTTCTTGCGAAATCCAAGTGGGCTTGGAGCGCGGTCTGATCCATGTCGGCAGTCGTGTGAAGAGCGAAATTTGTGATGAGGGAGTGCGAGATTTTGGCGGAGTCGGAGGGTGAGGCTGACAATTCCGGGAAGAGCGATAGCTCCGGAACTGCCGCGTGGGTAGAGGCTGTGGCGACAAAGTCACCCATCGGAGCTACGCCATGGGAGAAGCGTCGAAGAACGGTGCGAAGAGATTCCGGGCTGTTGTCCACGCCGATCCAGTGACGACCCAAGCGTTCAGCGACTTCGAGAGTAGTGCCGGAACCGGCGAAGCAATCCAGGACCAGGTCCCCCGGATTGGACGAAGCGTTAATGATACGCTCCAGAAGGGCGGGGTTTTTTTCGGTCGGGTAGCCGGTGATGTGAATGTTCTGGTTATGAGCGTCGCGGAACTCGGTCCAGATATCTTGCACGGGCACGCCAACGCTTGCGTCGAGGTAAATTTTGCGGCGGGGATTTCCTGTGGGAGACCAGTAGATTTCGCCACGTGCATCCATTTCTTCGAGGGTGCTGGGCAGATATTGCCAGTGTTTGCCGGGCGGGGGATTCATGCCGCGCCAAGGTTGGCCGGTTGCACCATTACGTATGCCAGGAGCATGAATGGGGACTTTTTTGAAGCGGCGGCCAGTGTGAACTTCTACGTTTGTGTATTCTCGTAGTGCGCGTTCGTCCGTCCAAGCGTCCACAGGACGTTGCCAGACATATTTGTCGGTTTTGGTGTAAAACAGGATGTAGTCGGAGACGTTGCCGTAGGTCTTCCGCGTGTAGTTTTTCGGGTTACATTTTTTGCGGGTTATCCAGTTGCGAAAGTTTTCAGCGCCGAAAACTTCGTCCATCAGAACCTTGGCTTGGAAGGCCATATTCTCGTCAAGGTGAACATAAATGGAGCCGTCGTCGGCCAGCAATTCACGTAAAAGAATAAGGCGCTCGCGGAGAAACTCCAAGTAGGCGGGGCCGGCGAGCAGGTCGACGTAGGCGCTGGCGAGTTTTCGCGATTGGAAGACGCTGCGAGTGGCGTAGGGTGGGTCGATATAGATGAGCCGGACTTTACCGCGAACAGCGGGGTCGTTGCGCAAGTGGGCTAGGACGCCGAGGTTTTCACCGTAATAGAGGTGATTGGTTACGGGCGGGGAATCGGTGCAATTGGGCTGTATGACAAGCTTGGGACAAGCCGCCGGGGTGCGTAAAATTTCTTCGTGAGGACGTTTGCCGGGGTATGTAAGCGCCATGGGCCCTGTGACTTGGGGCGAGCCAATGCCAGAATTTGGAATGCCGGTTGCCATGTCAGGATAGCAACCAATTCTTGGAAAGTCGTTCAGGCACCATGCGGAGAGTGGACACAAGGACGCGGCCTTTGCCGGTGCGTTCGAGTGACGCGTAATCATTCCACATAGATCCGAGCAAGAGGCCCGGTCCATCGTTGATGAAAATCACTTTGGTGCGCAGATTGTGTTTTTTGCGCATGCGAGAATCTCCGAGGCGCAATCGCGGTAGCCGCCGGTGCGATCATCTTCTTGAGCACCGCCCCGGTCGGAATCATAACGAGCGAGGCCGACAGCTAAACTTCATTTGTGGCCGGATCGCGGATCGTAAAATCCACTGGTCGGTCAGGTTTGGGGTATTTGGGGAAAATTTTGCCTAGTAATATGTCTTTGCCGGCGCGTTCCGGGCCATGCATGGGAAGATCGGGTAGCGCCTGGCGAACTTGAGCAAACAAGCGTTCAGTCAAGTCATAGCCTTTTTTGCCGCGATCTTTGTATTCCCACAGGACCGCGCAGAGAGCTTCGTCAGGAATAGGACGTGTAGAGAAGGCGGCCTGAACCTCTTGCACAGGACGAAAACCTTGACCGAATTCATCGCAAATTTTCTGTGCTTTGGATTTCTGTTTGAGCATCTCGACTGGCGTTTCGGGACTAACGTATTTCCTGAAGATGCGTGCTAGTATCTTGTAACTAATATTATTTCGTATTGATAGTGACCGCTTCGTGCGATT
>DAIPIP010000194.1:0-4993 GCA_036770725.1 Opitutaceae bacterium | reverse complement strand
TCGCGATAAGCGAAAGCGGGGTTTGGAAAATGGTGGCAAGACCCGGAATCGAACCGGGGACACGCGCATTTTCAGTGCGCTGCTCTACCGACTGAGCTATCTTGCCGAATGCGGAATCGACCGCAGAGGTGGCAGCAAAGAGCGACGTGAAGGCGCGTCAATGGGAATTTCATCCGACAAGCAAGTAAGCCGTATTTTTATGTCCAAGCGCGTATCCATTTATCAATTACACCGGCTGCTAGACCGGACGCCGGGACACAAAAAAGCCGCCCTCTATCGGGCGGCTTTTTGAAGGATAAACCAAACCGGATTCCGGCTTAGCGCTTGGAGAACTGGAAGCGCTTGCGAGCGCCGGGCTGACCAGGCTTCTTACGCTCTTTCTCGCGCGGGTCGCGCTTGAGGTGACCGGCCTGTTTAAGGGCGGTGCGCAGCTCGGGATTGAGCTTCTGGAGGGCGCGGGCGATGCCGTGGGCAACCGCACCAGCCTGGCCGGAAACGCCGCCACCGGCCACGTTTGCGGTCACGTCGATCTTGTCGCGCAGCTCGACGGTGAGCAGGGGGCGAAGGGCGGCCTTGGAGAAATTCTCGTGGGAGAAATAGTCGTCGAACTCGCGGCCATTGGCGACGAGCTTGCCCGTGCCCTCGGTGATGCGGATGCGCGCGGTGGAGGTCTTGCGACGACCGGTGGCGGTAAAGATGGTGGTTTCAGCGCTCATGGGTGGTGGTGCTTTAGCGGACGGAAATCTTGACCGGGTTCTGAGCCTCGTGGGTGTGGTTCGGGCCGGCGAACACGCGCAGCTTGGTGAGCATCTGGCGGGCGATGCGGTTCTTGGGCAGCATGCCCTTGATCGCGTGCTCGATGATGAACTCGGGGTTGCGCTCGCGCTGCTGCTGCATAGAACGATAGCTCTCGCCGCCGACGAAGCCGGAGAAGAACATGTAGTTGTTTTGATCTTCCTTCTTGCCGGTCAGAACCGCCTTCTCGGCGTTGATGACCACAACGAAGTCGCCCGTGTCAACGGACGGCGTGTAGGAAGCTTTATGACGGCCGCGAATCAGGGTTGCGGCTTTGACTGCGATACGGCCGAGCACCTCGCCCTCGGCATCGATGAGATGCCACTTGGCTTGGACGGTCTCTGGTTTGGCGAGATACGTTTTCATGAGAAAAGAGGTGGAAGGCATAGGGCGCACCAAAGCCTGTCAACTGCTGATTTAAAGAGGAAAATAAAAAACCCGCCTTCGCCTGAAGCGAGGACGGGTCTTGAGTGATTTGGATCTGCGTATTCGGACTAAACTCGCAGAGCGAAATCAGAAGCCGATAGAGATGCCGGCAGAGAACCAGACGCCGTCGTCGCTGCTGCCGTTGTAGCCGCCGGTGCTGTCGTTATAGACATACTCGGCACCGACGGAGAGGGTGGCGGTCTCGCTCAAAGCGTAGGGAATGGCGACACCGACGCTGCCGTAGGAGTAGTCATTGCCAGAGGGGCGCTGAATGAAACCGTAGGCGGCGGAGAAGTCGAGGGAAGCGTTGATCGCATCAACCGGCACGCTGTGGCCGATGGAAGCGATATAGCTGTTAACCTCGAAATCGAAGTCGTGGTAGTAATAGACGCTGGGGCTCAGGAACACGTCGGCGGAGATGCCAATGTAGGCTTCGGTCGAGTTGTTGCCGCTGCCGCCTTCGTAGATGTAGCGGGTGACGCCGACATCGAGGGCGAAGGTGTCATTGATGGCAAAGCCGTAGCCGAGGTAGAGATCGGTCTCGCTGCCAGGACCACCATTGTTGCTCAGGGAGCTGGTGTGCCAGACGCCAGCATAGAAGTCACCATAGGTGGCTTCTACCGAGGGCTGGATGGAGGCCTTGTCGAGGCGGCTGCCACGGAACACGTAGTCGGAGACGTAGGTTACGTCCACGGTCACGGAGAGGGCGGAAGCCTCTTGAGCCTGGGCGGAAACGCCGGCGGTGAGCGCGGCGAGAGCAAGGATGGATTTCTTGATCATGGTAGTTTTGGTTGTGGTTTGGTTGGTTATCGCAAAATGCGATGCGCCGCAGAAGAACGGTCCGAAGGTAAAATGCAAGTCCGTATTCACCGGTCCTCATTCCGCGTTCACATCAATTGTCCTAAAATAATCGTCCCAGATACCTTCAATATGAAATCCCTGGTTATCTTTGGAATCGGAATAAACGGCACCGTTGCCGTCATGCTTGGCGCGTTTGGGGCACATGCACTTAATCTTAGCTTAATCGAAAACGACACGCTACACGTATGGGAAACCGCCACCCAATATCATCTGGTTCACGCCGTCGCCTGCCTAGGTCTGCTTGCTTGGTCGGCGGCGTGCCCCAATCGCGCCAGAAAATTGCGTTGGGGCATCGTTTTGTGGTTAATCGGATGCCTCCTGTTTGCAGGTTCCCTTTATTGGCTAGCGCTTGGCGGTCCGCGTTTTTTGGGCCCAATAACACCGATAGGCGGTCTCGCGTTTCTCCTCGGCTGGGTTTTGGTCGCGATGGAAGCATTTCATAGACAGTCATCGTAACGCCGCGCCAATGCACTTACCGGCAGAACTCAAACCCGTGCTGGATGCCCTAAATCAGTCCGGCCGCCCTAAAATCGTGGGAGGTGCAGTCCGCGATTGGCTGCTGGGCCTCGAAGCCAAGGACATCGACCTGGAAGTCAACGAGACCGACTTCGCCACGCTCTATCGTATTCTCTCTCCTTTCGGAGCCACCGACGTGGTCGGCCGAAGCTTTGGCGTCATCAAGCTACGCCTACCCTCCGGCACCGAATACGATGTCTCCCTGCCCCGCCGCGAATCCAAGACCGGCTCGGGCCATCGAGGCTTCGCCGTCGAACCCGACCCGACCCTGAGCGACGCCGATGCCGCCGCCCGGCGCGACTTCACCATCAACGCTCTCGCCTGGGACCCTTTTGCTGAAAAACTCATAGACCCCTTTGACGGCGAAGCCGACCTTCGCGCCCGCCGTCTTCGCCACACCAGCCCCGCCTTCATCGAGGATCCCCTGCGCGTGTTACGCGCCATGCAACTCGCCGGCCGCTTCGACCTCACCCTCGACTCCGCCACCGCCGAACTCTGCCGCAGCATCGCGCCCAGCTTCCACGAACTGCCCGTCGAACGCATCTGGCACGAATGGGCCAAGTGGGCCGAAAAATCCGCCCGGCCCTCCCGCGGCCTCGCCGTCCTCCAGTCCACCGGCTGGCTCGCCCACTTCCCCGAACTCGCCGCCCTAGACGGCTGCCCCCAAGACCCCGAGTGGCACCCCGAAGGCGACGTGCTCACCCACACCGCCCATTGCTGCGACGCCCTCGCCAACGACCCCGAATGGCAAAATTCCGCCGCCCCCCGACGTCGCATTCTGATGCTGGCGACGCTCCTTCACGACGTCGGCAAACCCGCTTGCACCCGCCAAGAGGAGAAAAAGGGCTCTCTCCGCTGGGTCAGCCCCGGCCACGAACCCGCCGGCGTAGCCCCGGCCGAGAGCTTCCTCCGCGCCATCGGCGCACCCCACGACCATGCCCCCCTCATCACTCCGCTCATCGCCAACCACATGGTTCACCACCACGGCGGCCCCGATGGCCTGAGTGCAAACGCCCTCCGCCGCCTCGCCCGCCGTCTCCATCCGGCCACCGTCACCGACCTCGCCGCCATTATGCGCGCCGACAGCAACGGCCGCCCTCCCCTTCACTCCCCGGACACGCTCGCCTTGATCGACGACTTGGTGCGTCGTGCCGCCGCGCTCTCTCTGGCCGACGGAGCACCACGCCCCGTTCTGCTCGGTCGCCACCTCATCGCCGCCGGCCTGCGCCCCGGCCCCGAGTTCAAACGCCTGCTCGACCTCGCCTTCGAAGCTCAACTCGACGGCGCCTTCACCGACGAATCGACCGCGCTCATCTGGTTGAGAAATAATCTGCCGCCATCACCCCCCGAGCCCGCGTGACATTCGCACAACACCGCCCTTGTGTGGTTGTTTTTATCCTAGCCCGCGCTCTTCTCGCGCTCGACCCGTGGTCGCGCTAAGAACAACCTTCACTCTCCCAGAATGCCCACCCAACTCGACCAGCTCAAAGCCCTCACCGTTGTCGTCGCCGATACCGGCGACTTCCAAAGCATGAAGGCCTTCGCCCCGCGCGATGCCACCACCAACCCCTCCCTCATCCTGAAGGCCGCCGCCATGCCCGAATACGCGGCGCTCCTCGACCAGGCCATCGCCGACGCCGGCCCCTCCGCCCGCCTCGACCAGGTCATAGACCGCCTGCTCGTCGTTTTCGGTCTCGAAATCCTCAAACTCGTCCCCGGCCGCGTCTCCTCCGAAGTGGATGCCCGCCTCTCCTTCGACACCACCGGCACCCTCGCCAAAGCCCGCGAGATCATCGCCCTCTACGAAAAAGCCGGCATCTCCCGCGACCGCGTGCTCATCAAGATCGCCTCCACCTGGGAAGGCATAAAAGCCGCCGAGATTCTCGAGCAGGAAGGCATCCACTGCAACCTCACCCTCCTCTTCAGCTTCGCCCAGGCCGTCGCCTGCGCCGAAGCCAAAATCACCCTCATCTCGCCCTTCGTCGGTCGCATTCTCGACTGGCACAAGGCCAAGAACCCGACCGGCGATTTCGCCGGCCCCAAGGACCCCGGCGTCCAGTCCGTCACCCAAATCTACACCTACTACAAAAAGTTCGGCTACAAGACCGAGGTCATGGGCGCCTCCTTCCGCAACAAAGGCGAAGTCCTCGAACTCGCCGGCTGCGACCTCCTCACCATCGCCCCCACCCTCCTCGCCGAACTCGCCGCCAGCGAAGAGCCCGTGGCCAAAAAACTCGACGCCACCGCCGCCGCGTCCGCCGACCTCAAGCAGGTCAGCTTCGACGAAAAATCCTTCCGTTTCGCGATGAACGAAGACTCCCTCGCCACCGAAAAAACCGCCGAAGGCATCCGCCTCTTCAGCGCCGACATCGTGAAGCTCGAGCAGCTCATCGCC
>DAIPIP010000193.1:0-5010 GCA_036770725.1 Opitutaceae bacterium | reverse complement strand
GGAGGGCGCAAAAAAAGCCGCGCGGGGTAAACCCTGCGCGGCGGGAGGAGAAGGCGTGTTGATGGATGCTTTAGGAGCGGCGCGCCCGGCGGTCACGCCCTACCACAAGGCACCGGTTCGGTGGCCTTCGGGTATTACTGCCCGAGAACCCAGGCGAAGATGAGCGGAGCCACGATGGTGGCGTCGCTCTCGACGATGAACTTCGGGGTCTTCTGGCCGAGCTTGCCCCAGGTGATCTTCTCGTTCGGGACCGCGCCGGAGTAGCTGCCGTAGCTGGTGGTCGAGTCGCTGATCTGGCTGAAATAACCCCAGAGCGGAACCTCGGGACGGTCGAGATCCTGGTGCAGCATGGGCACGACGCAGATGGGGAAGTCGCCGGCGATGCCGCCGCCGATCTGGAAGAAGCCGATGGAGCCTTCGCCGTTTTTGAGGGTCTTGGCGGTCTTCGTATACCACTCGGCGAGCACGGTCATGTATTCGATGCCGGTGCGCACGGTGTGGACGTTCTTGATTTCGCCGGTGATGCAGCGACCCGCATACATGTTGCCCAAGGTCGAGTCTTCCCAGCCGGGGACGATGATGGGCAGGTTCTTTTCGCAGGCGGCGAGCATCCACGAGTTCTTCGGGTCGATCATGTAGCTCTTCTTGAGCTTACCGGTGCGGATGACCTTATACATGAACTCGTGCGGGAAGAAGGGCGTTCCGGCCTGGTCGGCGGCGATCCACTCTTCAGCGACGGCGGCCTCGATGCGGCGCATGGCCTCGCCTTCGGGGATGCAGGTGTCGGTCACGCGGTTCATGTGGCGGTCGAGCAGGGCCTGCTCGTCGGCGGCGGTGAGGTCGCGGTAGTGCGGCACGCGCTCGTAGTAATCGTGGGCGACGAGGTTAAAAATATCCTCCTCGAGGTTCGCGCCGGTGCAGACGATGGCGTGGACCTTGTCCTGGCGGATCATCTCTGCGAGCGAGAGGCCGAGCTCGGCGGTGGACATGGCGCCGGCAAGGGTGACGAGCATCTTGCCGCCGGCCTTGAGGTGGTTCTCGTAGCCCTTGGCGGAGTCGATCAGCGCGGCGGCGTTGAAGTGCCGGTAGTGGTGGGCGAGGAACTGGGAGATCGGGCCTTTTTTGGCGGCGATCTTGGCGTTGATGTTCTCGGTGAGGAGGGTCTGGCGTTTGGCGGCTTTGACTTTGTGGGCCATGGTGGTTGCGGGTCGGGTTTTGACGAAAAAAAGCGAGTGAGCGGACCCATCCCGTCAACGCCACCCCAAAACCGCCCGCCGCGCGAAACTGTCACCAACGAAGAACAAGGTGGAGCGCATTGACCCCAACGCGCCGACGCGGCGTCGCCGCGCTAAAACCAAGCGGGTTGGGTCAACCCGCTCCAACAAGTCGGCGCGCCGAAATCCCCTCCAGGACGTTTTGATTGCCCCGCGCCGCGAGGCCGCATCTTTTGCTCCGTTTCCCATGTTGACCATTTCCGACGTCTCCAAGTCCTACGGCACCCGCGAACTGTTTTCCGGCGTCGATCTGTTTGTCGCGCGCACCGACCGCCTCGGCCTCGTCGGCCCCAACGGCGCGGGCAAATCCACCCTCTTCGGTCTCATCCTCGGCGAGGAACGCCCCGACACCGGCATCATCGAGTGGGAACGCGGCGCCGACTTCGGCTACCTCCCCCAAGAATCCGCCCCCGTCGGCGACGATACCATTCTCCAGATCGCCACTTCCAACGCCCTGCTCGAACCCACCGAGGACGAGTGGGACATCGACTACACCCTCGAACCCCGCGCGCGCACCATCCTTGCCGGTCTCGGCTTCAAGGAGGGCGACGCCGAGAAGCCCGCCAAAAGTTTCTCCGGCGGCTGGGTCATGCGCGCCCACCTCGCCCGCCTCCTCGTCGCCGAGCCCGCGCTCCTCCTGCTCGACGAGCCGACCAACCATCTCGATCTCGAGGCTCTGCTCTGGTTCCAAGACTACCTCACGCGCTACCCCGGCGGCCTTGTCGTCATCTCCCACGATCGCGCCTTCCTCAACGCCCTCTGCACCGGCATGCTCGAGCTGCGCGGCGGCACGCTTCATTATTACCACGGCAACTACGACGACTTCCTCGTCGAAAAGGAGGCCCGCAAGGAGCAGCAGATGGCGCAGTTCAAAAACCAGCAGCGCGAGATCGCCCACCTGCAAACCTTCGTGAACCGCTTCGGCGCCAAGGCCTCCATGGCCTCTCGCGCGAAGTCCAAGGAGAAACAAATCGAACGCCTCAAGGACGCCGCCATCGAGGAACCCTCCGAGGAACTCAAGCGCATCAATTTCAAGTTCCCCCAGCCCGTGCGCTCCGGCCTCAAGGTCATCGAACTCAAAAACGTGCGCCAGGCTTACGGCGACAAGGTCGTTTACACCGACCTCAACTTCACCGCCGAGCGCGGCCAGCGCATCGTGCTCGTCGGCCCCAATGGCGCGGGCAAATCCACCCTCCTCAAAATCCTCGCCGGCAACCTCGCCATCCAAGGCGGCACCCGCGAACTCGGCAGCAACGTCACCGCCGGCTACTTCGCCCAGCAGCGCACCGATACACTACGCGAGGATGCCACCGTCTTCGAGATGATGATGGAGCTGCGCACCAACGAGAACCAGCTCACCGAGCAACAAGCCCGCGCCATCCTCGGCAGCTTCCTCTTCCGCAAGGACGACGTGCACAAGAAAGTCGGCGTGCTCTCCGGCGGTGAAAAATCCCGCCTCAACCTCGCCCGCCTCCTCGTCGATCCGCCGAATCTCCTCCTCATGGACGAGCCCACGACCCACTTGGACATCGGATCCATCGACGCCATGGTGAACGCGCTCAAGGGCTACAGCGGCACGCTCATTTTCATTTCCCACGACGTGCATTTCATCCGCTCGCTCGCCGAGACCGTGCTCCACGTCCACAGCGGCCGCCTCACGCCCTACGCCGGAAACTACGACTACTACCTGGAAAAATCCAAGGCCACCAACGCCCGCGCCGCCTTGACCGCCGGCTTCACCGACGCCCGCCCCGACGCCCACAAGGGCAAGGGAAATGAAGGCACGAGCTCCGTCTCGTCCGCCCCGGTCGCCGCCGCCCCTGCCGCGTCGTCCGGCGGCCCCAAGCTCACGCCAAACCAACTCCGCAAAATGCGCGAGGACGTGGGCCAGTTGGAAAAAACCGTGTCCGAACTCGAATCGAAACAAAACGAGATCACCGCCGCGCTCGAAGACCCCGCGACCTATGCCGACAAGGGCAAGTTTCACCACCTCAACTTGGAACTCACCGCCCTCACCGAACGGCTAAGCAACGCGACCGCCAAATGGGAAGCAGCCATCGAGAGCCTCGACGCCGCCGAGCGCCACGCCGCGAGCTAAGGCAACTGCGCGCAGTCAGACCGCAAACGCGATCACGCATTCCCTGACGGTGAAGAGGATGTAAGCCTTTCCCGGTTTTTCCCGCTACGCTCGGCACCCCAAAGCCTCTGGCTTCAAAGGGCACCCCACCCCGCCCCGTCGCTCAGCGCCGCACCCACTCCACGCGCAACAACGCATAGCCCGGCGCGACCACCGGCGCGTCCGCGTCCGCCGCCGCATCCGCCGCCCGCTCGATCCGCACCAGCTCCGTCGCTTCCGGCCCCGCGCCCGTGAAGCCGGCCAGCCGCGCCAGTTTCCAGCCGCCCTCCAAACTCAGCGCCACCGGCTCGCGCCCGGGGTGGATCACCACCATGCGCACCGACGCCCCGTCCCACGAACGCTGCGCGAAAGCCCGCACCCTCGCCCCGTCCGGGGCCACCTCGACCGCCACCACTTCGTCCAGCAGCGCGCCCGACCACAGCGCCAGCATCTCGCCCGACGGTAGCAAACGGTTCTCCGCGTCCAACGTATCCCAGAGCTCCGGCACGGTTTCGTTTTTAATCCAACGCGTGTTCCACACCTGCGCGTGCGCCACGCGCGGCATGGCCAGATACCCGCCGATCTGATCCGCCGCCACCAGCGCGTGCCCCAGGTCGTTCGCGTGTTTCCAACCCTCGTTTTTCGGATGCCCCAGCAAGTCCGCCGATTGAAATTCCGTGACCGCCATCCGGATACGCCGCCCGGTTTTCGCCTCCCAATCCGCCAGCTGTGTATCTACGTTTCGAATACCAAATGCCAGGTCGCGCCCGCCCGCCTCGTAGGGCGCGTAGGAACCCCAGCCGTAGCACGGGTAGTCGTGCACCGCCAAAAAATCCATGCGGTCGCCCGCCACCTCCAGCAGGGTCGGCAACCACCCGCGCGCGTCGCCGTCGGCACGGTCCAGCTGCCCCGGCCGGTCGGGCAGCAAATCGGCGTTGGCCCCGAGCAGGATGGTCGGATCGACCGCCCGCATCGCGTCGGCGAAGGCGACAAAATCGCGCGCGTAATCCGCCGCCCTCGCCCCGCCGTTGAAGGAGGCGAAATAAGACTCGTTGCCCAGCTCCCACCACTTCACGCCGTAGCCGCGCTCCACGTTGGCGTAGCGCACCCAGGCGACGGCGAGTTCGAGCAACTGCTCGCGCGTGGGCGCGACGCCGCCGGGGCCGGCGGGCTTATACATCGAGTCAAACGCCACCACCACCA
The DNA here is from genome assembly GCA_036770725.1 of Opitutaceae bacterium. Lineage (GTDB taxonomy): Bacteria > Verrucomicrobiota > Verrucomicrobiia > Opitutales > Opitutaceae > IMCC26134_A. Next base: position 417 of record DAIPIP010000193.1, on the reverse strand, counting down.
CGGGCTCCGCGCCGACCTCGCGGCACAGGGCGATAAACTCGTCGAATTCCAACGGCGGGCGCAGCCAGGTGCGCCCGTCGTCCGCGACCAGGCTGCGATCGCCGGAAGGCCACTCCCCGGGGCCGGTGCGGATGAGCGTGAGCCGCGAAGTCTCGAACGGCGGCGTGCTCCAAGCCAGCGCGCGGGATTTTTCCCCGCCCGGCCAGCGCAGGCTGCGCACGCCCGCGCGCCGCAGCGCGGCGGCCATGCCCTCGCCGCGCGCCCGCGCCTCCGCGTGATCGAGAAACGCGTTCACGTTAAGCCCCACGACCTCCGGCCGAGTCGGCCCCAGCACGTCGCCCAGGCTCAAACGCACCTCCGCAACCTCCGCCGCCGGCATGCCCGCCACGCCAAAACCGGTGATCAAGCCAAGGACGC
>DAIPIP010000034.1:0-21308 GCA_036770725.1 Opitutaceae bacterium | reverse complement strand
AACTGTAAACGATGTCTGTCACCCAAAGTGTAAGCGATGTCTGGCATCTTCCCAAGCGTCGGGCTGCCGCCCAAAAGCGAAGCCAGACCAGCGGTCTGGCCTACAGCGGGGCGTCGAAGCCGGCGACGTAACGGGTGATGGCGGCTTGGGCCTCGGCTTTGGAGGAGTCGGGGAGCCAGCTGACCTCGAAGCTTTGGCGGGCGAGGCGCTCGGCCACGGCGGCGTCCCAGCCGCGCTCGGCGACGCAGGCGTGGTAGATGTCGTTGAGATAAAAACTGCCCATGAAACCGGGGTCGTCGGTGTTGAGCATGACCTTCAGATCGAGCTCCAGCATGCGCTCGATGGCGGCGGCGCGGGCGCGGAAATTGATGCGTTTAAAACCGACCGTGGCGGGGATGATGGTCGGGCAGACGGTGAGGCCGATGCCGCGCGAGCGCACCAACTCGATGAGATCGGGCCGGTCGATGGTGTTCACGCCATGGTCGATGCGCTCGACGCCGAGCACCTCGATGACGTCGCGGATGTGGCGGTGGGTGTCGGGCTGGTTGACGTCGCAGTGCGAGGTCAGGCGGTAGCCCATGGCGCGAGCGCGCTCGTAAACGGCGGCGAATTTTTGCGGGAAGCCGGGCTCCTCCGGGTTGTCGAGGCCGACGCCGAGGATGAGGTCGCGGTGCTTCTCGCTTTCGTTGAGCAGCTCCATGGCCCACTCGGCGGAGCGGTCGCGGTTGAAGGCCATGATGTAGGCGACGTCCACGCCGAGCCAGCGGGCGGCTTCGCGGCGCGCGCGGTCGAGCACGTTGATGACGGTGGCAAACGGAATGCCGCGCCCGACATGGAGCTGCGGGTCGAAATGCATTTCGAGGCGGCGCACGTTTTGTTGACGGCAGCGCTCGAAGTAGCGCCAGGCGACATCGTAGTAATCCTGTTCCTCGCGAAGCACGGCGACGTGGCTTTCGTAAACGTGGATGAAGGTCGGCAGGTCGCGGATGGTGGCGAAGCGCAGGCGCACGTCCTCCTCGTCGCGGTAGGGCAGGTCGATGCGGTTGCGTGCTGCCAGCATGAGCACATCGGACGATTCGAGCAGGCCCTCGTAGTGGACGTGAAGCTCGGCCTTGGGCAGGCCGTGCACGAAGTGGACGAGGCCGCCGCGCACGGGGCCGGGGCCGCCCACGACCGGGGGCGCGAGGGGCGCGGGTTCGGCAGCGAGGAGGCGACCGGGGGCGAGACAGGCGGCGGTGCCGCCGAGGAGGGTGGAGGCGAGGAAGGCGCGACGTTGCATGGTGGCCGACGCGAGCATGGCGCGGGCCGCGTGGGCGCGGGTGGGCGGGGCGTGCGGTTCTCGGGACGAATTTGCCAAGGATTTCGCGCAAAGGCGCGTGCCTCGGGCGCGGGAGCGGTTAGGGTGGGGGCCATGAACGAGTGGCCCCGTTTGATCGCTTTTTCCGAGAGTCGCGCGCAGGGGCCGTTGGCGTTGGCGACTTTGGTGGCGCGGGTCGGCTCGAGTTATCGTTCGCCCGGAGCGCGTTTGCTCGCGACCGCCGGGGGGGAGTTTGCCGGGTGCATGAGCGGTGGCTGTTTGGAGGAACAAATCGCGGAGGTGGCGGCGCGGGTGGCGCTGGGCGGGCGGGCGGAGTGGCTGGAGATCGACACGCGAGCGCACTTTGGCTGCGCGGGGGTTTTGCGGATTTGGGTCGAGCGGGTGGAGCGCGCGTGGCTCGCGGAGATCGGGGCGGCGTTGGCGGAGCGCCGGGTGATCGAGATCGAGACCCGGGCGGAGGGCGCGGAGGTGTTTCGCGAACGCATCGAACCGCGTCCGCGCGTGCTGGTGATCGGCGACGCGCGGGATGCGGAGGCGCTGGCGCGGCAGACGCGTTTGCTCGGGTGGGAAACGTGGCGGATCGCGGAGGACTCGGCGGATATTTTGGCGCGGCGCTTCGGGGCGGATGCGCGCACGGCGGTCGTGATCATGACGCGGCATCTCGGGCGCGACGCGCGGTGGTTGAGGCAGGTCTGGGGCGAGCCTTTCGGCTACATCGGCCTGCTCGGATCGCGGAGGCGGAGAGAGGAGATTTTGCGTGTGGTCGGGGAGGCGGGCGGGTTCGAGGCGGGGCCGGCGCCGGAGGTGTTGCACGCGCCGACCGGGCTCGACATCGGGGCCGAAACGCCGGAGGCGGTGGCGCTGGCCATCGCGGCGGAGATCCACGCGGTGTGGCGAAGGAGCGCGGGCATGTCGCTGCGGGAAAAAACCGGCGCGATCCACGCGCCGACTGAGTGCGCGACGTGAGGGAAATCGGAGCCATCATCCTGGCGGCGGGCGCGGCTGCGCGTTGGGGCGGCGCGACGCCGAAGCCGCTCGCGGAGTGGCGCGGCGAGACGCTGGTGGACCGGGTGGCGCGTATCGCGCGGGAGGCTGGTTGGTCGCCGGTGGTGCGGGTGCTGGGCGCGCATGCGGAGGCGATTTTGGCGCGGCCGGTGGAGGCGGGGGTGAGCAGCGTGGTGCACGCGGAGTGGGCGACGGGCATGGGCGGGTCCATCGCGCGCGGGGTCGAGGCGCTGTTGGCGTTGCGCGCGGATTTGGCGGCGGTGGGTGTGTTGCCGGTGGATCAACCCTTGATCGAGGCGGCGGATTTGCGGGCTTTGGCGAACGGCCTGGCGAGTTCAGGGCGGAGCATCGCGCGTTGCGACTATGGGAACGGCGAGGGCGGGCCGCCGACGATTTTTTTGCGCGCGCATTTTGACGCGTTGCGGGCCTTGCGCGGAGATGAAGGAGCGAAGCCGGTGGTGCGGGCCGCCGGTGCGGGCGAGGTTTACCGGCTTAGGTTGGAAGCGGCGCGGTGGGATGTGGACCGTGTGGAGGCGCTGCAAAAATTGGCGGAGCAGGAGTCTTGGGAGACCGGGTCACTTGGGTTAAAGGGTTGGTGTGCGAGGGCGGCGAACGCGGATCATCAGGCACACGGTCTTCCCATGCCGTGAGCGCGGAGAATGGTGGAGCGGGGTTTTTCGACGGTGGCGTGCCGCGGAAAAAGTGTCATGCAAGCGGACCATCGGCGATGAACCGCACCATCGTGAATCCAAATTTTGGATACGGAGAAGGAAACGATCAGCCAGGCTGCGGGACCGGTTCAAAACCGAGGCGACGAAGGATTCGTTTTCAGGTTTTGGCCGTGCGGGTCGGAACAAGCGCCCCGCCGCGGTGAAAATCACGACCTCTGTGGGCGCGAACGAATGAATTGCGCGAGAGAAAAGCGTGCTCACGCCAGCCGCGAAAAGCCCTGATGTTCGTAATACGAACATTAGGGCCGGTTGTTTGCGAACTTCGCGGCGGGGGCTGCGCGGGTGCTGCTGGCTGGGGGGGAGGTGAGCGCCGCGAGCGAGCTAGTGTGCTTGCGTGCTAGCGCGAGAGCTGCGGCGGCGTGTTGGAGAGGTATGTTGGAGAGGCGGATCTGCGCCATAGGGAGGGCGGCACAATGTTCGTATTACGAACATGTGGGTTGGGGGCGGGCCACTTTATGGTGGGGGTGTTGCGCGCCGGGCGGTGCGGCGGGGGGCGGGGCGGCGGGGGTGGGGTTGACGGAAAAGTTGGGGCCGGGAAATATGTTCGTATTGCGAACATTTGATCGGTGATGGCGGGAGGGGGAGGGGCGCTCGTTTTGCATCGGGGAAAGGGGGCTCCGCGAAGTCGGGCGCGCGTGCTGGGCGGCTGTGTGCCGGATGAGGTGTTGCAGCCGCTCCGACCGGGCCGGCGATGACGCCGTGTTCCGCACGCGGGGAGGAGCACGCCGTTTCTATGTCCGACTCTCCCCTATGTTTTTGGTGCGGTCCGGGGGACCGCCGATCATGGCACGCGGGGGCCGGGGATCACTTGCCGCCGAGGGCGCGACAGATGCGTTCGGGGGTGATGGGGAGGGTCGTAAGGCTGCGAGTGCCGAGAGCGCGGGCCACGGCGTTGGCGATCGCGGCGGGGGCGGCGTTGGTGGTGAGTTCGCCGATTGCCTTGGCGCCGTGCGGCCCGTCCGGGTCCTCGGGTTGAAAAAACGTGGTCTCGATGGGTGGCACATCGGTTAAGGAGGGCACGCGATAATCGCGGAAACAGGGATTGGCGACCGCGCCGTCGGGGCCGACGACGAGCTCCTCGGTTAGCGCGAAACCGAAGCCCATGACGGCGCCGCCCTCCGCCTGGCCGAGGCAGAGGCGGGGGTTGATGAGGCGGCCGGCGTCGATGGCTTGCACGCAGCGGAGCAACTCCACCCGGCCGGTGCGGCGGTGGACGCGGAGTTGCATGGCGAGGGCGGCGAAGCTGAGGGATACCTGGTCCTGGGCGAAGTCGGCGACCACGACCTCGAGCGTCTCACCCCGGGCGGCGAGCCGGGCGTGGAGGGCGGACTCGTCGGCGAGATTTTCGCGGGCCAGGGCGGCGTCGATTTCGGCGCGCAGGCGCTCGGCGGCGAGTTGCACGGCGCGGCCGGCGATGTAGGCGGTGGCGGAGGCGAAGGCGCCGTCGTCGGCGGGTGTGCCGGAGGCGGTGTCGCCGAAGCGCACGGCGACACGGTCGAAGGCGGTGTTTAAGGCGAGGGCGGCGACCTGGGCGAGGGCGGTATCGGATCCGGTGCCGAGATCGGCGGCGCCGACGGAGAGCAGGTATCCGGTATCGGTAAGTTGGATACGCGCGCCGGACCGGTGGTGGCGGGGGATGCCGCTGGTGAGGTTGGAGACGGCGTGGCCTTCGCCGTGGAGCCAGTCGGCGTCGTCGGGCGGGAGGGGGGAGGCGGCAAGGCGGTCGCGGGCGTGGGCGAGGCAGGCGTCGAGCGCGGAGGGGCCGACGCGGTGGCCGGGGTCGGGGGCGTCGTCGATGCGGATATCGTCGTCGGTGCGGGAAACGTTGCGGCGGCGGAATTCCCAGGGGTCTAGTCCGAGCCGCGCGGCGAGTTCGTCGATGAGGCTTTCGATGGCGAAGACGGTCTGGGTGGCGCCGTAGCCGCGGAAGGCGCCGGCGGGCAGAGTGTGGGTGTAGGCGGCGCGGCCGCGCACGGCTTTGTGCGGGCAGCGATACATGGCGAGGGCCTCGTAGGCGGCGCCGTCGAGCACATAGGCGGAGTGGTTGCCGTAGGCTCCGGCGTCGGCGACGTAGTCGAGAGAGAGGGCGACCAGTTCTCCGTCGGGCCGGGCGGCGGCGCGGGCGGCGATGCGCATGGGGTGGCGGGTGCTGGTGGCGATGAACTCCTCCTCGCGGGTGAATTCCCAGCTGGCGGGGCGGCCGGTGCGGAGGGCGACGAGGGCGGCGAGGTCTTCGGAGAGAACCTCTTGTTTGTTGCCAAAACCACCGCCGACGAGGGGTTTGAAGACGCGAATTTTCGCTTCGGGAAACTGGAGCACGCGGGCGAGGGTGCGGCGCGCCAGAAACGGCACCTGGGTGCTGGTGCGCACGACGAGGCGGCCTTCGGGGTCGAGCCAGGCGGTGGAGACGTGGGGTTCGAGGTGGGCGTGTTGCTGGCGACCGGTGGAGAAATCTCGGGCGACGACGACGAGGGCGGGATCGGCGAAGGCGGCCTCGGGGTCGCCGCGGCGGCGGGTGGTCTCGGCGACGAGATTGCGGGCGGGGTCGGCGGCCTTGGCGATGTCGGGCTCGGAGTGAACGAGAGGCGCGCCGGGGGCGAGGGCGGCGACGGGATCGAGCACGGCGGGCAGCACATCGTAGTCGATGCGCACGAGGGCGCAGGCGCGGCGGGCCTGGGCGACGGTTTCGGCGGCGACGACGACGAGGCGCTGGCCGACGAAGCGGGCGGTGTCGTCGAGCAGGCGGGTGTCGAGCGCGTCGCGGCCCTCGCCGGGGTGGCAGCCGGTGGAGAACGGGATGCGCGGCACGTCGCGGTGGGTGAACACGGCGACGACGCCGGGGGCGGCGAGGGCGGCGGATGTATCGATATGGCGGATACGGGCGTGGGCGTGGGGGGAGCGCACGACGGCGAGGTGGAGCAGGCTGGATTCGGGGAAGTCGGCGGTGAAGGACGCCGCGCCCGCGACGACGGCGGGGCCGTGGCGGTTGGGCACGATTTCGCCGCTGTGGCCGGAGCCGGGGGAGGATTCGGAAACGTGAGAAGGATGCTCACGCGACTTTGGATGCTCAGGCCATCTTGGAGGCACGGCCTCGGCGGCGCGGCGGATGGCGGACCAGCCGGTGCAGCGGCAGATGTTGCCCCGGAGTTTTTCGGCTAGGGTGCGACAGGTGGCGGCGCCGGGGGCGGCGAGGGTCATGACCATGCCGGCCGTGCAGTAACCGCATTGAAAACCCTCTTCGGCGAGGAAGGCTTGTTGAACGGGGTGGGCGGCGGCGGGGTCGAGGCCCTCGATGGTGAGGAGGGCGCGGCCTTGGGCGCGGTAGGCGGGGAGCAGGCAGGACTGGATGGCATCGCCGTCGAGCCAGACGGTGCAGCAGCCGCAGTCGCCGGATTCGCAGCCTTTTTTGGGGCCGTGGATTTCGGCGGCGCGGAGGGTGGAGAGCAGGCTCGCCCCCGGCTCGTGCTCGGCGGCGAAGGGGCGGCCGTTGAGGGTGGCTTCAAGACGCATGGTCGAGGGCGGCGAGGGCTTCGGTGGCGAGCACGCGAAGGAGATGGCGGCGGAAGGCGGGGCTGGCGTGGGTGTCGGTGATGAGCGCGTGGTCGGAGACGGCGGCGTCCACCTGGGCGGCGACGGACGCGGCGGGATCGATGGCGAGGCGCAGCGGGGCGGCGAGCGCGCCGGAGAGGGTAAGGGTGCGCGCGCCGGTGGAGGGATCGTGCGCCGCGATGACCATGGCGGTGACGTGGCTGGAGGCGTGGTGCGAAGTGCGGCGGAGGAGGAGGCGACGGGCGAAGGCGGCGCGGGGAACGCGGATGAGGCGCACGTATTCGCCGGGGCGCAGGACGGTCTGGCGCAGGCCGGTCTGGAAGGCGGCGGCGGGGACGAGGCGGGAAGGGGCTTCGGGCGATCCGGCGAGGGCGAGTTCGTAGGTGGCGTCGAGAGTGATGAAGACGGGGGTCATCATGCCCTTGGCGAAGGCGAGGCCGATGTTTCCGCCGACGGTGGCGAGGCCGTAGGTTTTCCAGGAGGAAGAGAGGCAGCGTATCGATTCGGCGAATACGGTGGCGGCGGGGAGGGTGCTCCAGTCGTGGGCTTCGAGTTGGCGGTAGGTGCAGTTGGCGGCGATGAGGATCTCGGCGGCGGTTTCGGTGATGGGCGGCAGGTCGAGGGCGGAGAGATCGAGGAGGCGGCGGACGGCGGGCTGGGGTTCGGAGAAGAGCCAGGTGCCGCCGCCGATGAAGGCGTCGCCTTCGACCCAGGAGGGAAGATCGGCCTCGCGAGTGGGTCGGTGGACGGCGGTGACGAGGAGCAGATCCATGCGAGGCAATATCGCTGCGAGGCGATGTTTCTCAAGCCCGTGCCTTCGGATAGCTGATCCGAAGGGGGGGCGCGGAAAGCGTCGGGGCGAGCGCGGTTTCCAAGGCGTGGGCCGCTTCGAGGAGGGGTTTTTCCCTCCAGTGGCGCCCGGCCATCATGAGTCCCACGGGGAGGCCTTCCGCGAAACCGGCGTTGAGGGAGAGGGCGGGGTGGCCGGTGATGTTGAAGGGGGCGGTGTTCAGAAGGGGTTCGTTGGCGCGGCGGATTTTGTCCTCGGTCGAGAGTGGTTCGAGCGGGAATGGGCGGGGAAGAAATGGTATGGTGGGCATGACCAGAAGGTCGAATTCGGCGAGCGCCCTGTCGTAGGCGCGGCGCAGCACGCGGCCGGCGTTTTGGGCGCGGGCGTAGTGTTGGCCGCGGTAGCGCTGGTGCAGGTGTTGCCCCATGAGCGCGAGGATCTTGGCCGAAGGGTAGATCTCGTCGCCGCGGGCGCGTCTTCCGGCGGCGAAGGCCTGCATCATGGAGGTCGGGTAAAATCCGCGCCAGCCCATGACCGCGCCTTCCTGGGCGAACATGGTGCGCCAGCCGCCCTCGGTGCCGATGACGATCATCACGTCGATGCCCCAGCGGTGCTCCGGAAGCGAAATCTCGGTGACGGTCGCGCCCAGGTCTTCCCACTTCCGGGCGGCCTCGCGCACGATGGTGTTGACCGGCTCTTCGCTTGCCCCCGGCCAGGAGAAACCCTCGCGGAGAAGGGCGATCTTCAGGCCTTTCGGCGACGAGCCGAGGTCGGCGGAGTAGGAGACGGGACGAAGCACTCCGCCTTGGCGCGGGTCGTCGGGGTCGGCTCCGGCGATCGCGTCGAGCATCCGGGCGACATCGCGGACATTTCGCGCCATGGGGCCGGCGTGGTCCATGGTGGGTTCGATGGGGAAGATTCCGGTGTAGGGGACGAGCCCGTGGGTGGGCTTGAGGCCGACCGTGCCGGACCAGGCGGCGGGCAGGCGCACGGAGCCGCCCTGATCGCAGCCGATGGCGAGGTCCACCTCCCCGGCGGCGAGCAGGACGCTGCAACCGCTCGAGGAGCCCGCGCAGGCGTGGGCCGGGCTGTAGGGATTGGGAATCGGGCCGGTGGCGGCGGTCTCGCTGATGCCGGAGATGCACAGATCCTCGCAGACCGCCTTGCCGAGAATGGTGGCTCCGGCGTCGAGCAGTCGCCGGACCACGGTGGCATCGAACTCGGGCACGTAACCCTCGAGGGCGCGGCTGCCGTTCATCATGGGCACCCCCGCGAGACAGACGTTGTCCTTTAGGGCGACGCGCATCCCGGCCAGCGGGCCTTCGGGCGCGCCTTTCACCTCGCACTTGTAATACCAGCCGCCGCAGGGATTTTCCTCCGGCGAGGGTTGGACCGGGGTGCCTCGGGGGTAGGCGACCGCGGGTATGTCTTGCGGGAGCATTTCGACCGATGCGTAGGCCGGGGCAAAGCCCTGGCAGGCGCGGCTGTAGGCGGCGGCCTCTTCCTCCGACAAGCGGAGGGAAAGCGTGGCGGCGATTTGCCGGAGTTCGGCGGGCGTGGGGAGATCAATCGGCATGGGGTGTGACCTTGGTTGAGGACGGAGAGACGAACGCGCCAGACCAGTTTTCGGCGGACTTGGAGAGGCCGGCGGCGTGAAGGACGGCGGCCGTGCTTTGCCAGCGCTCCGCCGTCATTTGCATAAGCGAGTCGGGGGCATCCGGTGCTTGGATGAAGGGTGTCACCGCAGCGTGGATACGGTGCAGATCGGCCTCTTCAAAATCCGGGGCGCGTTTGCGCAGGGCCGCGACGGCCGCTTCGGGCGAGGACAGGGCGAGTTCCCAGCCGCGACGGGTGGCGCGCAGAAAAGCCGCGACCACCTCGGGCTGATTTTGGAGGGTGGCCTCGGTGACGAAATAGACGTTGCCGTAAATATCCAGGCCGGAGGCCTTCGCGGTGATGACCTGGGTTGGGATGCCGCGATTCGCGAGCGTGATGGGCTGGTTGGTGAGATAGCCGGGGAGGACATCGATGCGGCCCGCAACGAAGGGCTTCGGATCATATTGAATCGGGACTTCCTGCATCTGGGCCGCGTCCATTCCGTGATGCTTCAGGAGGGCACGATAGAGGGTGTCGGTATCGGTGCCGGTTTGGATGCCGATGCGTTTTCCGACGAAATCGGCAAAGGTTTTGATCCCGGAATCGGCATGCGCGATGAAGCCCACCGGCGTGTCCTGAAACTCGGCCGCGATGGCCACCACGGGCAGGCCTTTTTCGCGGGCGAGGAGAAGGTTGACCGCTCCACCGACGCCAAAGGTATCACTCCCGGCCGCCACCATTTTGAACGGATCGAGACCGAAGCCGCCGGGCTTGACCTCGATGGCAAGGCCCTCCTCGGCGTAGAAGCCGGCGTCTTCGGCGACGAAGATGCCGACCTCCGCCATGTCGTAAACCCAGGCGAGGCGCAGCGTGATCGCGGCAGGCCCCTCGGTCGGTCCGGTTTTTTTTCCGCACCCGACGAGAAGGGCGAGGGCTGCCATGAGGCCAAGGGCCGGGAGGCGTGAGCGGAAAGTCGGGGCGAGGATAAGGGGCATAAGCGGGATGCGTTTGGGAAAAATTTCGGGCGAGGCGCGGGGGTGGGGATTTACCGGCGGGCGGATTCCCAGTAACGGGGTAGCAACCACCGCACCAGATCCGGCAGGGAGTAGGCCATCCAGCCGAGCGCGCCGGAGAGAAAGATGGCGACGAAGAGGGTGGGTGTTTCCAGGCGATAGGAGGCGTTTAAAATGAGGTGGCCGAGTCCTTGGTCCGCTCCGGTCATTTCCGCGACGATAGCGCCGAGGATGGCGAGCCCGGCGCTGATTTTTACGCCCATCACGAGGGTCGGGAGCGCCGAGGGGAAGAGGAGGTGTCGGAGCATCGTGCCGTAGCCCGCGCGGTAGATGCGGAAGAGCGCGACGCGGTCGCGATCCACTTCTGAAAAGCCCACGAGCAGCGCGTTGAGGATGGGGAAAAAAGAAATGACCGCGGACATCACCACCTTTGCCTTCAGGCCCGAGCCAAACCAGACCACGAGGAGCGGCGCGATCGCCACCACCGGAATCGCCTGCAGGGCGGAGGTCCACGGGAGCAGGAGCCGTCGGAGCTCCCCGAAGCGAAACAGCACCATTCCTCCGAGCATGCCCGCTACCAGGGCGATGACAAAACCGAGGGCGCCTTCGAGCGCGGTGCTGCCGGCGTGGCGCAAAAACGAGCCCGGGTCGGCCGCGAAGACTTGCGCCACCACCGCCGGGCCCGGCAGCAGATATTCGGGGAGGGAAAAGGCGGCCACGACGCTCCACCATAAAGCGACAAACGTGGCCAGGGTGAGCAGCGGACTGAGCAGTCGCCTAGGCATTGCCCGGACCCTCCTCGGCCTGGCGGATGGCTTGTTGCAGGCGACCGACCAGCTCCAGGAACTCGGGCGTGCGCATGAGCGCGAGTTCGCGCGGCCGGGCAAAAGGTATCTCGACCTCGGCGAGTATCCTGCCTCCGGGCGCGGAGAGAACGGTGACCCGGTCCGAGACCAGGACAGCCTCGGAGAGATTGTGGGTCACAAACGCCACCGTGGCCGGGCTCTCCAACCACATTCGCTCCAGCAACCGGCACATTCGCTCGCGCGAAATTTCGTCCAACGCGGCGAAGGGCTCGTCCATCAAGATGAGCCGCGGGCGCGGCAAAAAAGTGCGCACGACCGCCGCACGCATCGCCATGCCGCCCGAAAGCGCGTGGGGGTGTTTCTGGCGGGCGTCGCTCAAGCCGGCGGTTTTGAGCAGAAAATTGAGCGTCTCCCGATCACCGGAAGTCGGCGTGAGACCGGAGAGGCGGAACGGAAGCCAGGCGTTTTCTTCCAGCGTCAGCCAAGGCAGCAGAGTGGGCGACTGGAAGGTCACCGTGAGGTCCCGCGCCGAGGGATGCTCAGGCAGGTCAACCGTGAGGAAACCGCCGTCGGGCTCGGCGACGCCGCAAAGCAGTCGGATGAGACTGCTTTTGCCGCAGCCGGACGGGCCGACGAGCGAGGTGATTCGGCCCCGCTGCAACTCCCAGTTGAAATCGGAGAGAACCGCCGTCGAACCCGCTTTGCCCGCATACGAAAGGTTGAGCCCGGAGGCTCGGGCCATGGGAGCAGGTGACGTGGGATCGACAGGACTCATCGAAAACTACGTTGCGCGGGCGGCGGTGGTGGTGGCGTTTAGCCGGGTGTGCCGGCCCAGGGGCGCGCGGAGTTACTTCAGCCCGCGCACGAAAACCTCGGCGTCGGGCTTCAGTCCCGTGGTGGCGACCGCGTTTTTGTAGTTTCGGCTGATCAGCAGGTATCCATCGGCGTCCCAAAAACCGACCCACTCTCCCACCGCGACATCGTTGTAAGTCCGGCCCAGCAGGACCGGCACGGTCATGCCCGCGACCGTCAGCTCGAATGTATCCCCAAATTGGATACCGAGCCGTTGAAAATCCTCGCGGACGAACGAGGAGATAAAGTTGCCGTAGATCGGGACAAGCCGTGAGGCGACGCCTTTCGCGACTTTCCCGTCAAAGGTCGCGGTCGAGGTCGGGTTCATCTCGATGGTTGCGTCTTTGCTCAACTCGATCTCGCCCGTCTCCACCCAATGCACCAGGCCCAGCAGGGCCGCTTGTTGCTCGGCCTGGTTGAGGTTAACATGTCCGCTCCGATTCACCCGCCAGAGGGCCGGGGGCACCGGCGCGGCTGCAGCCGCTTTCACATAACGTTTCGGGCCGTCCAATTCCGAGGAATTGGTCAGAAACAAAATCGGGATCTTGGGCCGGGTCGAGAAATGCGCCCCCAGGGTCTCCGAGTCCGTGCGCTCGTCGCCGATCGGGCCAAACAGATACGCGCCCATCGCCAAGACACCGGCAAAACGCCCGGCGGGGTTTTCCGCCAGCCGGGTTGAAATACCGCCTCCCATCGAGTCGCCCATCAAATACACCTTGCCCGGTTTTCCGCGGGTGGCGGCCGAGACCAACGCGTGGAGGTTTTCCAAATCGCGACCGGCCTCCTCCATGATCCAGCCGTTTCTCCTGTAGGTGGTAAACCCCACGATCCAGCCATCCGCGACAAGCGCCTGCGTGAGGTTCGTGGTCCACTGGTCATTCGCCTCCCAAGGCACGCCTTCCGGCCAGTAACCGTGGGCGAGCAACAGCACCTTCCCGTTTGGCGCGTCCGGCAGTTGGATGGAGTAACGAGCCCCTTCGATTTCACCGTTCAACGTGGTCACATCCGCTCCGGCGGAGAGGCCGGTGAGGAGCGCGACGGCACATAGACAAAACAGGGTCTTTAGTTGCATCGCCACGGATTCAGCAAAATTCATGCGAGCGTCGCCACTATCGGCGTCGTTGCGGCGACCAGCGTCTCCATTCCGAGCCGCGTCTTACGCCTCAATCGAACTTCAGGGATTCAGGCGTCCATGGCGGGGTGCAGGTGACGATGAGTCGGAGCTCGGAATCGGTGTCGTTTGCGACGCTGTGGCGCTCGCCGGGGAGGATGACGACGGCGTCGCCCGGGCCGATGCGGCGGGTGCGGTCTTCGACCGTCATAACACCGGAGCCGGCGACGACGTAGTAGATTTCCTCGATCACCTCGTGGTAGTGGGGTTTTACCGAGACGCCGGCCGGGATGATGATATCGGCGATGCTGAGCTGGCGGGCGCGGGAGTTGCGCGGGCTGGCGATTTCGCGGGCGACGGCGCGGTCTTCGGCCTCATACCACGGTTGGGTCGAAACCTGGATGACTTCGAGCGGCGTCGGTGGCGGAGTTGACGAGGATTCGGACATCAGGGTGTAAGCGGGGAGCGCGGCGACGAGCAGACAAGGGAGGAGGATTCGACGGTAGGGCATGGTCGGGGGTTAGCATTTCCCGGACCGGGCGATCACGAGTGGACACTCGGGGCCGGTGCGAAGAATCACACGGGCTCGAAGAGGGGGAGCTGCTGCATGCCGGGGACGGTGACGAGGCCTTTGTCGGTGATGCGGATTTCCGGAATCACCGAGAGGGGAATGAGATTAAAACCCATGTAGGGCAAAGTGCAGCCGGACGCCTGCCAGGCTTTTTTGAGCTTGGTGGTCTGCTTGGCGACAGCGGGGGCGCGGAGATCGCTGAGGAGGCCGGCGATGGGGAGGGCGACGCTGGCGACGACTTTGCCTTTATTAACGACGCAAACACCACCGCGCAGGGCGCGCAGGGTTTCGACGGCGAGGCGCATGTCGGGCTCGTTGGTGCCGGCGACGATGAGGTTGTGCGCGTCGTGACCGACGGTGCTGGCGACGGCGCCGGATTTCAGGCCGAAGTCTTTGAGCAGGCCGTGCGCGACGGCGCCGGATTTGCCGTGGCGTTCGAGGACGGAGACGAAGCAGAGGCCGTGGGCGGCGAAGTGTTCGGACCAGGACGCGGCGGGGGCGAGGGTGACGCGGTCGTGGAAGAGGATGATGCCGGGGAGGGCGGTGCGGATGACGTTGGCGGTGACGGGCTTGGTCGGGAGCGCGGGGACGAGGGGCGGGGACTTGGCGGCGGGGGGGAGTTTTACCGTGGCGTAGGCTTTTTTTGGATACGCGTAGGGTTTGGAGAGGGCTTCGTCGAGGAGCGGGGTGATCTTGCGATTTTTTACCACGAGTTCGCCGCCATACCACGTGGTCTGCGGGACGAGGTCGTCGTTGAGCAAGACGAGGTCGGCGCGGCGGGCGGGGGCGATGCCGCCGATGTCGCCGTCCACGCCGAAGCGGGTGGCGGGGTGGAGGGAGGCGGCGCTCCAGGCGGCGGCGGGGGAGTAGCCGGCGACGACGGCCTGGCGGGCGACCCAGTCGAGGCCGAAGAGGAAGAGGTCGTCGGCGTCGCGGTCGTCGGTGCAGACGCAGACGCGTTTGGGCGACGCGCCGAGTTCGGTGACGGCTTTGATGGCGTGGGGCAGGGAGTGCCAGGGAGTGGTGGGCGGGCCGCCGCGGAGGAAGATCCAGACGCCGGCTTCGAGGAAGTCGTCGGCGATGTCGCGGTCGATGGCTTCGTGGGTGTCGGTGATGCCGGAGGCGGCGCCGGCGGCGACGAATTCGCGGCCGTAAACGTGGCCGCAGACGGGGCGGCCGCGTTTGAGGGCTTCGGCGAGCACGCCGTGGGTGCGCGGGTCGCCCATGGCGATCTGCACGAAGTCCATTTTCTCGCCGAGGGCGAGGGCTTCGGGCCAGCGGTCGAAGAGAGCGCCGATCTTGGCGGGGGTGAGGTCGCCGCCGGCGGTTTCGAATTTCGGCGACGTGGCGGGGACGGTGCTGGGGACGGTGAGGAAGATGTTGAGGGGGGCTTGGCGGGCGTCGCGGAGCATCCACTCGATGCCTTCGGCGTCGCAGACGTTGCCGATCTCGTGGGAGTCGCAGAAGAGGGTGGTGGTGCCGTTGAGGAGGGCGGCCTCGGCGTAGGCGCAGGCGGTCATCATCGAGCTTTCGATGTGGACGTGGGGATCGACGAGGCCGGGGGCGAGGATGGCGCCGGCGGCGTCGTGGATGGGGAGCTTGGCGACGGCGACGGCAGCGAAATGTTTTTTGGCGGTGCCGGCGGGTTTCACGCAGGCGATGCGGCCGGCTTTGATCCAGACTTCGCGGTCGGGGTGGAGGCGGTCGGTGTAGGTGGAGAGGAGGCGCGCGCCGGTGATGACGAGGTCGGGCGCGGCGCGGCCCATCGCGACGGCGGCGAGTTGGCGGGTGAGGGTGTGGAGGGGTTTTACGGTGAAGCGGGTGAGGGACATGGGGGGATGGAAGAGAGCGGGTGAGGGAGGGAGGGCTGAGGGCGCAGACTTGAAACGTGAAGGAGGGATGGAATGCGGCGGGTTAGCAGAGGGCGGGCCATGAAACGGTCTGGTGGCGAGTGAGACGCGGCGTTGTTTTTTACGCGGTTTTCGATTTTGGTGGGAGGAATGAATGTTCACGCACGTATCTCGAAGGAATGGCGCAGGCGCATGGTTTTCATGTTTCTCATGCTGTTTGGGTCGGGGCTGTGGTTTTTATCGGACGGGTATTTGATGTGGCCGGCGGAAGGGAAGCGACACGTGGTCTTCGCGGAGATGGCGGAGCGGATGATCGCCGATGGCGAGGCGGGGGAGGCGACGGATGTGGAGAGCGCGATGGAGGACCCGGTGGTGGTGAGGGCGTGGGAAAAGTTGGCGGAGGAGCGCGGCTGGGCGTTGAAGGTGCCGAAGGAGCGCACGGCGGGCGATCTGGCGGGGCAGCGTTGGCCGGGCTGGATTTTTTTCGGAGGGTCGGTGGTGTTTGGCGCTTGGGTGGTGTGGAACCACAAGCGGAGCGTGCGGGCCGAGGGCGACTGGGTGACCGGGCCGTCGGGGGAGCGGGTGCATCTAGACTGGATCGTGGACATGGACCGCACGAAGTGGGTGAACAAGGGAATCGCCTATGCGATTTATGAGGAGGGCGGGAAGCGTCGTCGGTTGACTTTGGACGACCATAAATTCCTCGGTTGCGAGGCGATTATTTTGGAAGCGGAACGGCGGATGAAAGTGCGCGCGGGCGGTGGTGCAGGCGAGGGCGAGGTGGGAGGTGGCGTGGTGGCGGTCGAGCCGGCGAAGGAGGGTTGAGGCGGGCGCGGGGGCCGGGATTCGGCGGGGGTGTTATCCCGGGTGGCGGTTCATCCCGTTTCTTATGAAAAGGGCCACGGTGGGAAAAGGGCCACGAAGTGTTCGCGGCGATCAGAGTTCGCGGAGGATGGCGCGGAGGACGCGGACGGCGTTTAGCGACGAGGTGTGCTCGTGGTCGTCGATGACGTTTTTGCCTTCCTGGCCGCCGGCGAGGTCGCTGAGGGCGCGGATGGCGAGGAATGGGATTTCGTTGGTGTAGCAGACTTGGGCGTAGGCGGTGGTCTCCATATCGACGGAGCGCGCGCCCCAGGTTTTGAAGACGTGTTGGCGGTAGGCGGCGTTGTCGAGGAAGACGGAGCCGGTGACGCCGACGCCGCCGACCTCGATGCGGAGGGTGCGGCCGGTGCGTTCGCCTTTGACGGGGCCCATTTTCTCGACGGCGCGGCGGGCGACGGCGAGGAGGGCGGGGTCGGCGGGGAAGGTGGGGACGCGGGTGAAGCCGGGGGCGCTGGCGCGGGTGGCGACGACATCGTCGGGGAAGATCATGCCGAAGTTGGGATACTTTTGTTTAAAGTAGTCGGCGACGAGGTAGGTGCCGGGTTTTTCGGGGTCCTCGTTGTAGTAGGCGGCTTCGTCGTGGTAGGCCCATTTTTCGGGGATGACAACGTCGCCGACTTCCAGGGCGGGATCGGTGCCGCCGGCGACGCCGGCGAAGAGGACGTGGGTGACGGGGTATTGGATGAGGGCGATCTGAAGGGCCATGGCGGCGTTGACCGGGCTCATGCCGGTCTCGACGACGAGAACTTCGTGGCCGTCGAGCGGGCCGCGGTAGAAGCGGAAGCCGCGGACGACCTCGTTGCTGAAGGCGGGGCCGTTGAGGTCGAAGGATTGGATCATCGCCTCCATTTCGGGTGGGTAGGCGTTGAGGATGGCGATGAGGGGCCGGGGCGCGGAGGGCGCGGCGGCGGACGTGGTTTCCGCGCGCAGCCAAGCGGAGGAGAAGAGGAGGGTGAGAAGGGTTAGGAGGAAGGTCGTGCGATGCATGAACATCGTTCAGCAATGCACGTGCCACCAGTTGAGGCGGGGACTGGTGTTTTGGGAGCGAATCATGGGGCTGAGGGGTGATGCCTGATACCGGTGCAATTGGGGTTTTTGACACAAAGGTCGCGTAGGATCGCAAGGTTGAGGACCGCCGCACGGAGTTACTTTGTGAGCTTGGTTTGGGTTTTATCGGGTCCTCGCGCTGAAGTCTGAATTTGAAAACCGAAGTCGGATTTAACCGCAGAGGTCGCCTTCGGCGCATGAATTACGCGGATAGCGCGAATCAAATGATTTCGAGCATGAAAATCGACCGTAGTTCGACTCTTCTCCGAGGTGAGTATGGTAAGATCGGCAATGTTTTAGTTTCTGCGTTCATCTGCGTAATCGGCGGTTTCTACCGCCGGATTTAGTCTGAATTAACTGGGTGATTGGCGTGGGGTGGCTCGGGGTAGAAACAGGCGGGTGAAGTTTTGCGCGACTTGGGTGGTGAGCGCGGCGGGGTCTTCGCCGCGCAGGGTGGCGAGGCCGGTGTGGGCGGCCTCGATGTTGCCGGGGTGGTTGACTGGCAAGCCGTCGGGGGCGGGCGGGAGTTTGTGGGTGCGCCAGGCTTGGGGCGGGAGCATCGCGGGGGCGTCGGTCTCGCAGAGCAGGCGGTCAGCCGGGATGATTTTGAAGGGTTCTTGCAGGCGGGTTTTGCGCGGATCGAGAAAGGATGGGTTGAAGGAGAAATAGGCTCCGAGAGCGGTGAGTTCGGGGATGTGCGTGGCGGGGCCACCGTAGGCGTGGAGGAGGAAACCGCGTGCGGGGAGCGGGTGGGTGCGGAGGAGCGGGAGCAGGTCGTCGAAGGCGCGCAGGCAGTGGATCGTGACGGGGCGGTCGAGCTCGGTGGCGAGGGCGAGTTGGGGGAGAAAGGCGGCGATTTGTTCTTCCATCGATGCGCGTCGGACGCCGAGGAGGCGAGGGTCGTCGGGGGCCGCGTGATCAAGGATCCAGCGGTCGAGGCCGATCTCGCCGATGGAGGCGCGCGGGTCGGCGAGGAGGCGGGCGCGGAGATCGGCGAGCCAGTCGTCGGGGCGGGGCGCGCCTGTATCCCAAGGATGGATACCGTAGGCGGGGAGGACGAAGGAATGCTCGGCGGCGAGCGCGGCGACGCGAGACCAGTCGGAGGGGTGAGTGCCGTTGACCACCAGATGGCTGGTCGGGCCGGCGAGTTCGGGCCAGGCGGCGACGATGCGGGCGAGGTGGGGGGCGAGGAGCTCGTCGTGGAGGTGGTTGTGGGCGTCGTGGAGGGGCATCGCGGCGTGGGTGTTCACCGCGAAGTGACGCGAAGCCGCGCGCAGGACAAGCGTGCTCGGTTTGGAAACGGGGAGATCAGGATCACTTCTTCAAGATGATCGGCGCAATGTTCGTAATACGAACATATGGCTCGGGGCGGGTGTGTGAGGGGCGGTGGCGGGAAGGCTTTGGGTTGAGGGTAGGGCGTGACCGCTGGGCGCGCCGTTTGGAGACGATTGAGCGTCGTCAATCAGGGCGGGCCCGGCGGTCCCGCCCTACCATAAGTCCTAACGATTCGGGGGGGTAATGTTCGTATTACGAACATTGTGATTGGGGCGAGGGCGGGAGGGGGCGACGGGACCTGGGGGTGGGTCAGGCGAGCTGGAAGGGGTAGATGGGGCCGAGGCCAAGGAGGGCGGTGAGTTCGTCGAGGGCGCGGCGGGATTCGACCAGGAGGGCGGGGTCGGCGAGATCGGCGGGCGTCAGCGTTTCGCGGTAGTGTTTTTTCACCCAGGAGACGAGGCGCGGATAAGTCGTATCCGTTATCCAAATACCGGCGGGCAGGGCGGCGCGTTCGGCGGCGGTGAGGGTGACGCGGAGGCGCAGGCAGGCGGGGCCGCCGCCGTTGCGCATGCTTTCGCGCAGGTCGAAGCAGTGGACGGCGGCGACCGGGTTTCGCGGGTCGGCGACGAGGTCGTCGAGGTAGGCGGAGACCGCCTTGTTTTCGCGGCACTCGGCGGGGGCCACGAGCGCCATGCGACCGGGGGCGAGGGTGACTAGCTGGCTGTTGAAGAGGTAGCTGCGCACGGCGTCGGAGAGGGAGACGCGGGCGGCGGGCACGCGCACGGCGGTCAGCTCGCGGCCGGGGTGGAGCGCGGCGTAGGCGGCGCGGAGGTCGGCGAGGGCGCGGGGGCCGCGGGCGTAGGCTTTTTCGTGATACAGGAGGCAGTCGTCGTTGCCGACGGCGATGACGTCGTTGTGGAAGACGCCGGCGTCGATGGCGGCGGCGGATTGGCGGAGGAAGGCGGTTTGCGCAGCGGGCAGGTGATGGGCGCGGGCGATGGCCTCGAAGCTTTCGCGGGCCTGGCGCGAGGGAAATTTGAGGCGGGGGGAGTCGGCGGGATGGGCGAGGGCCTGGTGGCCGTAAACGTAGACGTGCAGGCCGGGGTGGGCGGCGGTGGGGGCGAGGCGGGTGTGGTTGGCGGCGCCTTCGTCGCCGAAGCCCTGCGCGCCGGGGATGGGGTCGTGGTGGGCGAAGTGTTTTTCGGAGGAAAATATCGCGCGGAGGGTGCGGGCGGTTTGGGCGGGTTCGAGGGAGCGGTGGAGCTTGGAGGCGAGGTTGGCGGGGGTGAAGTGGACGCGGCGGTCGGCGGAGTCGGAGGAGGGGGTGATGGTGGCGGCGTTGGCCACCCACATGGCGGAGGCGGAGCAGGCGGCGGCGAGGAGGGCGGGGGATTGTTTGGCGGCGGCGGCGAGCACGTCGGCGTCGCGGCGGGCGGTGAAGCCGAAGGCGCGGAGGGCGGCGATGTTGGGGCGTTCGTGGGGCGGGAGGATGGCCTGGGGCAGGCCGAGGTCGGCGAGGGCCTTGGCCTTGGCGAGGCCCTGGAGCGCGGCCTCGCGAGGGCGGGAGACGGCGCCGCGATGGGCGAGCGAGGCGACGTTGCCGTAGGAGAGGCCGGCGTAGTTGTGGGTGGGGCCGACGAGGCCGTCGAAGTTGACCTCGAGGGTGGTGCGGGACGTTTTCATTTCATACACGCGCGGTGCGGAGCTTTTTAGGCGCGAAGGCCCGGGGGGAGCTGGGCGGGGACGGCGAGGGCGGGGATTTCGATGCCGGCGACGGGGTGGGAGCAGTAGTCGGCGGCGAAGAAGCCGCTGGGGCGGTGGTTGCCGGAGGCGCCAACGCCGCCGAAGGGGACGGCGCCGCTGGCACCGGTGAGTTGCTGGTTCCAATTTACGCTGCCGGCGCGGATGGTGTCGCGGAATTTTGAATACAGGGCGGGATCGTCGCAGAGCAGGCCGGCGGCAAGGCCGTAGGCGGTGCGGTTGGCTTCGGCGAGGGCGTCGTCGAAGGTGCGCACGCGGATGACCTGGAGGAGGGGGCCGAAGATTTCTTCATCGGAGCGGTCGGGGATGTTGGTGACGTCGATTAGGCCGGGGGTGAGGAGGGCGGGGGCGAGGGCGCGGCAGGGCAGAAGGGCGACGCCGCCACGCGAGATAAGTTCGGCCTGGGCGTGGAGCACGCGGTCGGCGGCGGCGGCGGAAGCGAGCGGTCCCATGAACGGTTCGGGGCGGTCGGTGGCGGGGCCGACGTGGAGGCGCGAAATCACGGCGACGACGCGGCGGAGGAGGTCGTCGCCAGTGAGGCCGGAGGGGAGGATGAGGCGGCGGGCGCAGGTGCAGCGTTGGCCGGCGCTGAGGAAGGCGGATTGGACGACGAGGAGGGCGGCGGCCTCGAGGTGGAAGGGGTGCCAGGCGACGAGGGGGTTGTTGCCGCCGAGTTCGAGGGCGAGGATTTTGCCGGGGCGGCGGGCGAAGAGTTCGGCGAGCGCGCGGCCGGCGCGGGAGCCGCCGGTGAAAAAGAGGCCGTCGATGCCGGGGTGAGCGGAGAGGGACTCGCCGGTTTCGCGCGCGCCTTGGAGGACGATGAGGACGTCCTCGGGGAGGCCGGCCTCGCGCCAGATCTGGCGGGTGAGTTCGGCGACGCCGGGGGCGAGTTCGCTGGGTTTGAAGAGGACGGTGTTGCCGGCGAGGAGGGCGGGCACGATGTGGCCGTTGGGGAGGTGGCCGGGGAAGTTGAAGGGGCCGAGGACGGCGACGACGCCTTGGGGGCGGAAGCGGGCGACGGCGGGGCCGGCGGTGAAATCGGCGCAGCGTTTTTCGTGGGCGGCTATGGAGAGGTCGATCTTGCCGATCATGGACTGGACCTCGGTGAGGGCTTCCCAGAGGGGTTTGCCGATTTCGCGGGATATGAGGTC
>DAIPIP010000192.1:0-5033 GCA_036770725.1 Opitutaceae bacterium | reverse complement strand
CCAAATATTAACGGTGCTCGGTGTATGAACCAACCCTTTGTGGAATGGCCCTACACCTCTTGGCAGCGGGCGACCCAGAAGCGGCATTCGTCGGAGAATTCGCGCACGGGGCGGGATTCTTTGGCGAGGTCGCGGCGGAGATGATCCTCGGCGTGGACCCAGCCCGTGGCGGCGAGGTCGGCGAGGATTTCGGCGCGTTCGGGCAGGTGCATGAAGGTGTCGCCGCAGTGATCCTCGAAGCGGCGGTCGCCGAATTCGCGCAGGCGCGGGTCTTGTTTTCCGGCGGCCCAGCGGCGGGCCTCCATGCGCCACCTCGCGCGTTCGTCGGGGGAGTGGTCGCGGTCGTGGGTGGTGAAGAGGAGCGGCGCGCCGGGGCGGCAGACGGCGGCGAGCTGGCGCAGGGCTCGGCGGCGGTTGCGACGCAGGGGGATTTGCATGAGGCCGTTGAACATGAAGAGGCAGCCGGAGAACCGCGGGGAGCTGGGGGCGTGGGGCTGAGCCTTGGGCGGGACGCCCAAGGCGGCACCCGGGACGGGTGCGCTCCCCGGACCCACGGAGTCAGACCGGGGGGCGAAGGCGGGGTGCGCGGCGAGCTTGGTGGCGTCGGCGTGGTGGATCGTGAGGGCGGCGCTGCGGTCGGCGGCAAGGGCGATGGCCTGATATACAAGCTCCTGGGCGAAGTCGAAGGCGGTGAGGTTGGTGTAGCCGAGTTCGTGCATGGCGACGCAGACGCGGCCGGCGCCGCAACCGGCTTCGAGGAGGGGGGCGGCTCGGTCGGTGAAGACGCGCTCGATCATGATGCGCTCGCTTGCCCAGAGGCCGAGGCGATGGGCGGCCTTGGCGTAGTGGACGACGGCGCGGAGGTCGTTGAAGTCGCGGCGGACTTGGGCGGCGGTGACGGGGCGGGGGGCGGCGGGCACGGCGGGTGAAAAATGACGAATGACGAATGCCTAATGACGAATGATGAGCGGTGAGGTCGCGGATGGGAGCGAGGGGCGGAGAAGGCGGCAAGAGCGGGGTTGCGTCGGGCGGCGGGGGGACGCGAAGCTGGGCGGAATACACGCATGAGCCTGAAACTTGATTGGAAGCTGTTGTTGTCGGATCAGCGTCCCGGGCGGGGTGGGGAGTTGAGTCCGCCGTCGTCTGAGCGGCAGGCTTCAGGGCATGGGCGAAGTCGTTTCGAGGCGGACTATGATCGGGTGATTTTTTCCACGCCGTTTCGCCGGCTTGCGGGCAAGACTCAGGTGCATCCGTTTGCGGAGGTGGATCATGTTCACAACCGGCTGACGCATACACTCGAGGTGGCGAGCGTGGGGCGTTCGCTTGCGACCGAGGCGGCGAGATTTTTGATCGAGCGCGGTGAGTTGGATAAAGGCTCGGGGCCTGGGGATTTGGCGTTCATCGTGCAGGCAGCGTGTCTGGCGCATGATTTGGGAAATCCCCCTTTCGGCCATGCGGGCGAATATGCGATTCGCAGTTGGGCGAAGCAGCGGTTGAAAACGCTGCTCGCGCCTTTGGCCGCGAACGAGGGATTGCGGGCAGCGTTGGTAGATTGGCACTGGTTCGAGGGTAACGCGCAAAGCTACCGGTTGGTGGCGCGCAGCGAGCAGGCGGACGTAAACGGATATTTTCGGTTCACCTGCGCGTCGCTCGGGGCGTTGGTAAAGTATCCGTGGTGTAGCGACGACGCGCGGACGGCGGTGAAGGAAAAGCACAACGTTTACGGCTCGGAGCGCGCGGTGTTTGAGCGGGTCAGCGAGGCGCTGGGCTTGCGGCGCGCGGATGGCACGGTGGCGCGTCATCCGCTATCGTATCTTTCGGAGGCGGCGGACGACATTTGTTATCGCATCTCGGACTTCGAGGACGCGGTGGAGCTGGGAATTTTAAGCGAAAAGGAAGTGCGCGCTATTTTTACCCAGATCGTGGGCAAGGACGAGGGTGGCACGCTGGCGGCGCTACGCGGGCGCGCGGTGTCGTCGATGATCCAGGCGGCGGCCGACGTATTCAGAAAAGACTACGCAGCCATCATGGCGGGGGAGCGGGAAGGCGACTTGAAGGCGTCTTTCCCGGACGCGATGCGCGATGCGCTCAAGCAGATCAAGACCGACTACGAGCGTATCTTCGGTCATCGGCGGAAGATCGCGGTCGAGCTGGGGGCGCACAATATTCTGGCGAGGTTGCTCGAGGTTTACGTCTCGGCGGTAGTGGAGTTCAAACGTTCCAAGGAGGGCGAGGAGCTGGGCTTCGTGCACCGCCGGTGCTTCGAGCTGGCGGGCTGGGACAAGGATTACCTCGATGCGCACGCAGACCGCGACGCGGCTTGGTGGCTCGGGTCGGTGCGCGATCATGTCGCGGGTATGACCGACGCCTACGCGACGCAGGTGGCGCGCGAGATCAGCGGGGTGTGAGGTTTATTTTTTGCGCCAGGCGGCGATGAACATGCCGTTGGCGTCGAGTTCGTGGGGCCAGAGGAAGAGCGAGGACTCGACGCGGCCGAGGGAGGCGAAGGGCATCGGTTCGAGTTCGGGGTGGGCGGCGCTGAAGGCGTTGACGATGTCGGTCGTTTCCTGGCGGGTGATGGTGCAGACGGCGTAGATGAGGCGACCGCCGGGCTTGAGGGCTTTGTGGGTGTTTTCGAGGAGCTGGAGCTGGATCTCGGCGAGTTCCTTCACGTCCTGCTCGGTGGTGGTCCAGCGGGCGTGGGGATTGCGCTGCCAAGTGCCGACTCCGGAGCAGGGGGCGTCCACGAGGATGCCGTCGAATTTGGTCTTGGTGGGGAGGAAGGGGCCGCCGTTCCAGGTGACGGTGCGGTAGTTGAAGGCTTGGGCGCGACCGGCGCGTTTGCGCAGGGTGGCGAGGCGGCCGGTGTGGCGGTCTGTTGCCCAGATGACGCCCTTGTTGTCCATAAGGTCGGAGAGGTGGAGGGTCTTGCCGCCTTCGCCGCAGCAGGCGTCCCACCAGGTTTCGGTGGGGAGCGGGGCGCAGGCGTGGCCGACAAGTTGGGAGGCGAGGTCCTGGATTTCGAAGAGGCCTTTTTTGAACTCTTCGGCTTTGAAGAGATCGCTGGGGCCGGTGTAGCGGAGGGCGGAGGGCGCGCTTTGAAATTTGAAATTGGAGATTTCGGATTGCGGCGGAGTCGCGTGGCGGAGGGCGCGGGCGAGGGAGGCGGCGAATTCGCGTTGGGGGCGAATCCAGAGAGAGGGCGGGCGTTGAAGCTGGAGGAGGTAGGCGGTGCGGGCTTCGGGGGTGGGGAAGTCGAGGGAGGCGAGCGCCCAGGCGGGGAGGGCGAGGGAGGCGAGGGCCTCGGGTTTGATGGCGGCGGGGTCGGCGTCGAAACGTTTCTGAAGATCGAGCGCGGCTTGCACGCGCTGGGGGAGGCCGCGTTTTTCGTCGAGCCAGCCGAGCCAGCGGTAGTAGGCGAAGACTGCGCCGACGAGGGCGCGTTTTTCGTGCGATTCGAGTTCGCGGTCGGCGCCGACCTCGCGGCGGAGAACGAAGTCGGCCGGGGCTTCGGGCGAGATCTGGGCGATGATGTGCGCGGCGCGTTGGACGAGGGCGGTGGACATGGGGCCGTTACGGTTTAGCGGCGGGGGCGGGGCTGGCGAGGTTTTCGGCTAGGAAGCGTTCGAGGGTTTCGTAGAAGGCGAGGCTGTCTTCGGCAGAATAGAAGCCATGGCCGGCGAGGGCGCGGAAAAATGTGTCGTGGGGGACGCGGCGTTTTTTTAGTTCGCGCGCGAGGAGGCGGCTTTGCTTCACGGAGACGATGGCGTCTTCGCGGCCATGGGCAATGAGGACGGGGATGCGCAGGCGGTCGATGCGGGCGAGGGGGGAAAGCGCTTCGTAGGCGGCCTGATTTTTTCGGGGGTCGCCGAGGGTGGAGGAGAGGAAGGCGTATTCGCCGGGGCGGGCGTTGGGCGAGAAGCGTTTGGACTTCACATGGCTGGCCCAGTCAAAAACGCCGCAAATGGTGATGGCGCAGCGAAAGAGGTCGGGCTCCTCGACGGGGGCGGAGATGGCGAGGTAACCGCCGAAGCTGGCACCCATGACGGCGACGCGGGCGGGGTCGAAGAGGCCGGTGCGCAGGGCGGCGCGGGTGGCGTCGATGACATCGTCGCGCATGGCGGGAAAGTCGCCCCAGTAGTGGTTTGCATCCTCGGACCAGAGGTAGGCGGAGGAGCCGCGGTAGTTGGGCTGAAGCACGGCGTAGCCGCGGGTGGCGAGGAACTGGACCTCGGGGTTGAAGTGCCAACCGTCGCGGGCGCTCGGGCCGCCATGGGGGAGGACGACAAGGGGGGCGGGGGTTTCGCGCGAGACGCCGGCCGGGAGAGTGAGGAGGGCTTCGAGGGCGAGGCCATCGCGGGCTTTGAAGGCGACGGTTTGGGTAGGTTGGAGGGTTTTGCCGGCGAGGACGGGCGCGGTTTCGCCGAGCGGGGTGAGTTTACTGGTTTTGAGATCGTAGAGATAATAAACGCCGGGTTGGCGGGGGCCGGTGGATTTTATCAGGAAGCGGTCCTCGGCGTCGTTGAAGTCGATGATGCGGTGGTCTTCGTCGGCCGGGAGGTTTTGGTCGAGTTGGCGTTGGAGTTCGGCAAACGCTGGGGCGAACCAATGGCTGCGGGAGCGTTGGCGGGCGTGATGAAAGCCCAAGAGGGCGCGGGAGCTGCGGGAGAAGACGAGTTCGGCTTCGGAGAGATCGAACTCGCGGTCGGTGTGGATGGGGTCCGTGTAGGCGCCGGTGGAGAGATCCATGCGCCGGAGTTGGGAGCCGGCTTCGGGATCGTGGGGGGCTACCCAGGCGAAGGCGGGGTCGGGGTCGCGGGCGATGGGGAGGATTTTTTCGCGGCCCGGAGGCGGGTCGCGCCAGGTTTCGGTGGCGCGGTCCCAGTAGGCATAGGTGATTTCGTTTTTATGAAAGTGGAAGGCAAAGGCGGGTTCGCCGTCCAGGTCGGCGGTGTAGCCGACAACGATGCCCTCGGGGACGGGGTAGGTTTTGGTGACGGAGGCGGTGAGCTGGCCGGGAGTGGGGAGGGCGT
>DAIPIP010000191.1:0-5050 GCA_036770725.1 Opitutaceae bacterium | reverse complement strand
CGCAAACTCTACCGCGCCAACAATCCCACCACCGCCGCCTCGTGGACCAGCCTGCCCCACGAGAGCATGGTCAAGCACCAGCCTTGGGCGATGTTGCAATACTGGAGCCGCCTCCGCGCCTGGTTCCTCGCCAGCGATCCGCACGAGCCGGCGCGCGTCTATTTCGGCGACGATTTCGCCTTCTGGGAATCGGCCGACGTGTGGACGAAAGGCACCAGCTCCGCCGCCCCCATCGTCTGGGAATCCATGCCTTGGGGTTTCGAAAACACCGTGGCCTTGGACCTGCAAACTCCGCCCACCGGCACGACCGTGAAACTGCTCGCCGGTATGCGCGATGTGAGCGGCTTTCGCATCACCAACCCCGCCGCCTTCCCCTCCTCCATCATGGGCATCCCGGGCGTCGGCGACGACATCGTGAGCTTGGCCATCTCGGAGCAAAACGCGAACAACGTCATCGCCCTCATACCCGCCAAGACCTCGCCCTTCGGGCACAACGTCGCTTACTCCTCCGACGGCGGCCTAAACTGGGTCATCCGAGGCCAAGCCTACGCGAGCAACGTCAATCCCAAGACCACCGGCAAGATCGCCATGTCTGCGACGAACTCCAACCGATTCGTAGCCGTCGCCTATAACCAGACCCCGCGTTACACCACCGACGGCGGCGTCAGCTGGAACAACGCCGCCGGCCTGCCCACCGGCACGTCCATCCGCTGGCCCGGTCTCGACTGGTGCTCGTATCCAGTGGACAACGACAAGGTCGCGGCCGACACCTTCTATCTTCACTATTACAACGCGACCGGTTTTTACCGCAGCACCAACGGCGGCCAGAACTGGACCAAGGTGAACACCACGCTGCCCGCCGGCGGCAGCTCCACCATGATGGTGGAAAACAGCGTGCGCGCCGTGCCCGGGCGCTCCGGCGAGGTATGGGTGGCGCTTCGATCCAACGGCCTCTGGCGCTCGGTCAATGGTGGCCTCGATTTTACCCAGATCACCGGCTTCAACGATGCCCGCCTTATCGCCTTCGGGGCCCCGGCTCCCGGCTCCTCCACCCCCATCTGCTACGTGCATGGCAAACGCGGCACCGACCTCGCGCTCTATCTCTCGAAGGACAACGGCGTGACCTGGGAAAAGATCCTTAAGCCCACCGACCCGCAGCTCGGCCAGACCGTCTCGATCAGCGCCAGCCGCACCGAGTTCGGCAAGGTGTATGTCGGCACGCGCGGCCTGGGCGTATTCCAGGGTGTGGCGGGCGGCGCCGCCGTGGTCCCGCAACCGACCAACGCGGGCTTCGAGCAAGACATGCTCGGCTGGTCCACCTCCGGCACCAACCCGGAAGCCGACTTCACCGAACAGGGCAGTGCCTTCGCCGGCACCCGACGCCTCGTTCACTGGAAAAATTCCGCATTCCAGGTGAACACCCACCAAACCGTCGCCGGCATCCCCAACGGCACCTACGCGGTGAGCGTGCAAACCAAGAGTTCGGCTTGGGGCACGGAGCGCATCTTCGTCTCGGGCCACGGCGGTTCGCAGCTCTTCGCGAACATCCCGCGCAACACCACCAGTTGGACGAAGGTCACCGTGCCCGGAGTCGTGGTCACGAGCGGCCAACTCACCATCACGCTCGCCTCCACCGAGGCTAGCGGAGCCTGGATCTACTACGACGACGTGCGCATCGAGGCCACGCCCTGAACCGCGTCCCGCGCCGCGCCGCGCCCGGCCTCGACCTGCCCCATCTCCTTCCGGGGGGTGGGCCTTTGGGGGTGTGCTTAAGACGCGAATTAAACGGGTTGAATCCGGGCGAACTGGAGGGCTTGCCGACCCCGCTCCACGCTGAATCTATGGCCCACTACCCGCGTCCGATCGTTTCTTGGCGGTTTTCTTTTCGTGTAAGGTTCTGGGCGCTCGGCCTCGCCCTTGCCGCGCTCGGCACCGGAGCGGCGCGCGCCGAGCTCCTGGTGTATTAGCCTTTTGAATACGACCCCTATCTGGAGTGGGATCAACTGGACACCTCGGCCGCCGGCATAGGTGAGAAATGGCGCAAGGGCGGCGTGGTCGTGCGCGATTCCTTGAAAGACAAGGCCGGGGCGCTGGCCACGCGCGGCGGAAGCCTGCAAATGGAAGCGGGCTGGAGCGTGACCTTTTTTAATCTGGCCCAGCCCCTCGCCGTGTCGGCTCATCCACGCCTCTACGTTAGCTTCTTGGCTGTGGCCGACATGAGCGACAAAGGCACCTTCCTCCTGCTTGGTCGCGACGCGAGCGGCGCATCCGATTCCGTCTCGATAGGCACGGTGCCGGGCACCTTCAAATGGGGTGCCTTCAAAGGCTGGCCGCGTGCGGTCGAGGCGAAGCATCAAGTGGAAAGCGCGATGGAGGGGCGCTCGGGAGAAACCGTCTTCCTGGTCGCCGAAATTGATCGCACGCCGGGGGCGTCGAAGCTCCGGCTCTGGGTCAATCCGCGCCCTGGCAAGGCGATGGCTGCTCAGGATGCGCCCTTGGTTTTGCCGAATGTGGTCTGGCCGGAAAACACGGGTCGCTCTCTCGCGGTTTGTGGTAGCAACGCGCTTTTCGACGAACTGCGGATCGGCACCGAGTGGGCCGATGTCACTCCGGTCGCCCGACCGTGAGCGAGTTTTGGTCCAGTGGCTCGGTTGCATGGGTAGCCGTGCCCGCCGCCGGATGCCGCATCGGCGGAAAACGGCCTGGTCAAAACATCTTCGCCCAGCCCTGCTGAGCCTGTTTACGTTTCCCGGACATGAATCTGCAATTTATCGCGGACAAGTTGGGCTTAAGTCGTTCGACGGTTTCCCTTGCCCTGCGCAATGATCCCCGAGTGGCGGCCACTACTCGCGCGCTGGTGCGGAGCACCGCCGAGGAGTTGGGTTACCGGCCCAATCCGATGGTATCCGCGTTGATGAGCTACCACCGCGCGCATCGCGCCGTGCCGGAGGCGCAGACGCTTGCGTTGATCAATGATTTTGAACGGCGCCGGGGCTGGGATCGCTGGTTTATCTTTCGGGAAATCGAGCGCGGAGCTCGGCTGCGCTCACAAACCCTCGGCTATAAGCTCGAGGAATTTTGGCTGCATGAGAAGGGCATGACGGAGCGGCGCATGAGCCAGAGCCTTCAGGCCCGGGGTATCCGCGGCGTCTTTGTCATGCCCCTCATGCGCGACGCCGGCACGCTCGACTTTGACTGGTCCCGCTTCGCCGCCGTGGGGGTTGGTTTCACCTTGCGCGAGCCCCGCATCCACGTCGCCGAATGCAACCTTTTCCAAGGCATGATGCTCGCCTTTGGCCGACTCCGCGCCCTCGGCTATCATCGCATCGGGCTGGCGACGCCCGACTACGACGATGAGCGCGTGGCCCATCTCTGGCTCGGGGCCTTCCTGGCCGCGCAGCATGCCCTGCCCGCCGCCGAGCGCGTGCCCCCTCTGCTTTGCCCCGGTTCGGAATGGAGTCGCGAGCGTTTTCTTGCTTGGCGCGAGCAACACCGCCCCGAAGCGGTGCTGAGCGTGCAGTCCGACGTCATGGCCTGGCTCACGGATTCTGGCCTGCGTGTGCCGGAGCACATCGGCTTTGGGCAGCTTAATGCGCCGCCGGAAGCCCTGGTCGCCGGTCTAAATCAGCATGGCGACGCCCTCGGCACCCTGGCCGTGGAGACGCTAGTCGCCCTGATCGAACGCAACGAGATCGGCTTGCCCGTGCGCCCGCACAACTTGCTGGTCGAGGCTAGTTGGCAGGACGGCCCCACCGTCCGCGCCCGCCCCCCGGCTTGAGATCCGGGACGTTCCGGTGGGCTGCGGAAACGGCGCGCGAACCCGTGCCCCGCGCACCATGTTGAGATAGGCGGCGCAGGAGGCTTCAATCGAGCGTAAGGCTCGATACGCCAGAGCGGAGCGACCGCTCGCGACCTGCCCACACAAACACGCCCTCGACGCCCTGCGGCAACGCTACCTCCGCACGCCCGCCGGCGACGTCGAGCGCGAGCACCACGCGCCCGCGCGGGTGTGGGATCTCGGAGCTTAGCCGCGCGAGCGGTCCGGGCTGAGGGGCGATGCGCACGCGGGCAAAGCCGGGCGCGGCCGGGGTGATGCCGGCGAGCGTGCAGTGGACATGGTAGAGCGGATGGCTGCCCCACGCGTGGCAATCGCTGCGCGAGGGCTCCGGCCCTTCGACCGGGGCTTTCAGGCCGCGACGCGCCAGCAGGCGCCAAAACTCCAGATACTCCAGCAGCCAGTCCGCGCGCCCGAGGCGGCCCAGCGCCTCGAAGAGATAGTGTTGGAAATAAACCGTAGCGCGCGCGAGGTCGGCGTGGGCCGCGTCGGGCGCGGGCGCGGCCCAGGCGGCGGGCGCGTCCGCCGGGGCGAGGCCGGCGAGCAGCGCCCAGATCTGGGCGTGCTGGCTGTAGTGGGCGCGGGGCTCATCGTCGGCGAAAAGCTGGCGGCGCTCGTCCCAAAAGACGTGGCGAACGCTCTCGCCCACGCGCGCGGCGAGCGCCTCCAGCCGCGCCGCGAGCGCCTCCTCGCCGTCGAGCCGCTCGAGCTCGGCGGCCTTTTGCAGCGTGAGCAGGTAGTGCAGGTTGACCAGGGCGGAGCGCCCCTCGCGCGCGCCGGGCGCCCAGCCCTCGCTCCAACTCGGCGCCCAATCGACGAAGAGCCAGCCGGGCGGGCGCACGAGCAGGCCATCTTCGTCGGCATAGGCGCGCAGGGCCTCGAGCAAGGCGCGCATGCCGGGCAGGCGGCGGCGCAGCCAGGGCCAGTCGTCGCGCCAGTGGGCGTGGTCGTGGAGCATCCAGATCCAGAACATCGCGAAGTTGGCGCTCGCCTGCCGGTCGGAGGAGGGGAAACGCATGGCGACGAAGCCCTCGTTGTCGCGCGAGAGGTCGAGCAGCTCGATGCCGCGGCGGGGCAGGGTGTCGTCGCCGGTGACGAGGTAGGTGAGCAACATCTCGATGCGCGTGTCCGCGTTATACATCATCTGCTCGTAGTAGGGGCTGTCGGCGTAGATATCGTGCATCGAGGCGAAGAGCCCGCGGGCGCACAGGGCGA
>DAIPIP010000033.1:0-21686 GCA_036770725.1 Opitutaceae bacterium | reverse complement strand
GGCGACGGGCTTGCGGCAGTGGGCCTTGATCCAGCGCGCGGCCTCGACCTCGGCGCTGCCGCCGATCTCGCCGATGAGGATGATGCCCTTGGTGTCGGGGTCCTCGTTGAAGAGTTTGATGACGTCGAGGTGGCTGGTGCCGTTGACCGGGTCGCCGCCGATGCCGACGGAGGTGGACTGGCCGAGGCCCTTGGAGGTGATCTGGAAAACCGCCTCGTAGGTGAGGGTGCCGGAGCGGGAGACGACGCCAACGTGGCCTTTCTTGTGAATGTAGCCGGGGGCGATGCCGATGCGGCAGCCGCCGCTGCTCTTGTCGCCGGTGCCGGGGGTGACGAGGCCGGGGCAGTTGGGGCCGATGAGGCGGGTCTTCTTGCCGGCGATGGCGCGCTTCACGCGGATCATGTCCTTGATCGGAATGCCCTCGGTGATGCAGACGGCGAGGTCGAGGCCGGCGTCAACGCATTCGAGGATGGCGTCGCCCGCGAAGGGCGGGGGAACGAAGATCACGGAGACGGTCGCGCCGGTGGCGGCGGCGGCTTCGTGAACGGAGTTGAAGATCGGCACCTTGTGGCCGGCGTGTTCGAAGAACTGGCCGCCCTTGCCGGGGGTGACGCCGGCGACGAGCTGGGTGCCATAGTCGAGGGAGAGTTGGGCGTGCTTGGCGCCGAAGGCGCCGGTGATGCCTTGGACGAGGATCTTGGTTTCGGCGGAGATGAGAATGCTCATGGGAGAACCGCGCTAGGCGCGGTAGTTTAAGATTTAAGATTAAGTTTAAGTTTTGTGTGCGGGAAGGAGGGCGGGGCTGAAGTCTTGAACTTCAACTTTTCCCTTCATCTCGCGCGAAGCGCGTCACGCGACCAGTTTGACGATTTTCTGGGCGGCGTCGGCCATGGTGTCGCCGCTGACGAGGGCGAGGCCGGAGGCGTCGAGGGTGGCTTTGCCGGCGGCGACGTTGTTGCCTTCGAGGCGGACGACGAGGGGGAGCTTGAGGCCGACTTCCTTCACGGCCTCGACGATGCCCTCGGCGATGACGTTGCAGTCCATGATGCCGCCGAAGATGTTGACGAAGATGCCCTTCACGTTGGCGTCGCCGAGGATGATCTTGAAGGCCGCGACGACCTTCTCTTTCGAGGCGCCGCCGCCGACGTCGAGGAAGTTGGCGGGGTTGCCGCCGTAGTGCTTGATGATGTCCATGGTGGACATGGCGAGGCCGGCGCCGTTGACGAGGCAGGCGATGTTTCCGTCGAGCGCGATGTAGGCGAGGTCGTATTTGGAGGCCTCGATTTCCTTCGGGTCTTCTTCGTTGAGGTCGCGGAGGGCGACGATCTCGGGGTGGCGGTAGAGGGCGTTGGAGTCGAAGGAAACCTTGGCGTCGAGGGCCAGGACCTCGCCGGTGGGAGTGGTGATGAGGGGGTTGACCTCGACCATGGCGGCGTCGGTTTCCCAGAACATGGTGTAGAGGTTCTTGACGAGCTTGGCGGCGTTTTTGGCCTCGGCGCCGGTGAGTTCGAGGGCGGCGATGAGCTGGCGTAGTTGAAAATCCGCTACGCCGTAGGCCGGATCGATGACGATCTTGGTGATCTTTTCGGGCGTGTCGTGGGCGACGGTCTCGATATCGACGCCGCCTTCGGTGGAGGCGACGATGACGGGTCGGGAGGAGGCGCGGTCGAGGAGGACGGCGAGGTAGTATTCTTTTTTGATATCGCTCGCGACGGTGAAGTAAACGGTCTGGACCTTGCGGCCGGCGGGGCCGGTCTGGATGGTGACGAGCGTGTTGCCGAGCATCTCGCCGGCGATGGCCTTGGCGTCGGCCTTGGTCTTGCAGAATTTCACGCCGCCCTTGTAGCCGTTGGTGAAGGTGCCTTTGCCGCGGCCGCCGGCGTGGATCTGGGATTTCACCATGGTGGGGCCTTCGGGGAGGCTGGCGAGGGCGGTATCGAAGTCCTCGGCGGTCTTGGCGGCGGCTCCCTTGGGGACGGGGACGCCGTATTTCTCGAACAGTGACTTGGCCTGATACTCGTGGATATTCATGCGAAAGGGTCGAACGTGCTTCGTGGCGGTGGGGTTGGCACGCCGAAAAAACGCGGGATCGTGTTACGTTAGCACGAATGCGACCGGCCTTGCTTGCGGCGCACGGACCGCGCAACTTCCGCCGATGCAGTCGCACGAGTTGCTCAAGGACATTCTCAAAAAGACCAGCGCCAAACAGATATCGGCCGACATGGGGCTGTCGCTTTCATTGATTTACAAATGGGCGGAGCCGCCGACCGAGGCGGCGGGCAGCGGCTCAAGTAACCCGCTGGATCGCATCGAGCAGCTGCTGAAGACGAGCGGCGACACGCGTATCGCCCACTGGGTGTGTTCGCGGGCCGGTGGTTTTTTCATCGCGAATCCGCCGGCAAACACCAGCGGTCGCGACTTGGTGCCGGCCACCAATGAAATCGTGAACGATTTCGCGCGTTTGTTGGCCTCGATCACGACGGCGAGCGCGGACCAGCAGGTTACGGCGGCGGAGGCGGCGGATATCCGTGCGCGCTGGGAGGCTTTAAAAAGTGCGACGGAGGGCTTTGTCACGGCGGCGGAGAAGGGGGCTTTTCGCGATGGTGGCGCGGCGGGGGCGGTAGCCGAAAAGGCGTTGCGCCGTCCGGTGGCGCGTTGACCCAGCGGCACGGCGGCTGGAAAACGAAGGCGCGACGACTTGCGAGGAGGGGCGGGCTGGGCAGATTGATCCATGAAAATTACGGTCCCCGAAGTCCCCGCGGTGTTTCTCCTCTCTCGAATCGTCCGGCTGGTTTGCGTCGGGATGGTCGGGCTATGGCTGGCGGGTTGCGCGACGCCGGATGCTCGCATCAAGAAAAACCAAGCCTTGTTCGATTCGCTGCCGGCGGAGGCGCAGGCGCAGATACGCGAAGGCCGGGTGGCGCTGGGTTTCACTCCCGAGATGGTGAAGTTGGCGGTGGGTGAGCCGGATCGGCGCGCGATTCGCACCGACGCGGCCGGGCGCACCGAAGTGTGGAGCTACACGCGTTACGAGGCGGCCGACGGTCTGCCGATCTACACCGGCTACTATCATCGTTTTTACCCGGGTTACCGATATTATGGACGGGGTTTTTATACCGAGCGCACGGAATCGCGGGAGTATTTCCGGGTGGAGTTTGTCGGTGGCGAGGTGACGGTGGTGCAACAAAACACGCGCTAGCTGCGAGTGCCGCCGGAGGGACGGGTTGAGGTCGCGAGAAAGCGGCGAGCAACGGAACGGTTGCGGGCTTGAACGCCGAGGGACGGCGAGCACGCTTCGAGGGCATGGCCGAGTTTTTCCTGCAATGGCGCGATTACCTCTGGTTTGGTCTGATCGCTTTGGTGTTTTGGTGGACGCTGGTTTGGTTTTTGGCGCGGCGGGAGCGTCCGGTGAAATTACCTCGGGCCTGCGTGCTGGCGTTGGTGGGGGTTTTGTTGACGGGGGTGTGGTATGTGGATTTCGCGGGCAGGCGACCGCATGACAAACTGGTCGCGTTGTTCGAGGGCATGGCCCCGACCTATGCCGCGGAACTTTCCCGCATGGGGCATGCGGACTTGGACATCGAAACGGCGGCGAACGATCCGCGTTACCTGGAGATGATCGAGGCGCTGAAGCGTTGGGTGGAACTCAATCCGCTCGTCAGCGACATCTATACGTTTCGTCGTCTGCCCGACGGGCGCGTGGTGCTGCTGGTGGACGCCGAGACGGACTATGACGGGGACGGGCAATACGTCGGCGAACGCGAGATGCGCACGCGGCCCGGCGAGGTGTATCCACAAGCTGGAGACGATCTGCGCCGTGCCTTCGCGGGCGAGGCCAATTTCATGTCCGACGCGGTCACGGATCGCTGGGGCACTTGGGTGAGCATGAGCGTGCCGATGTTCGACCGGGAAGGTCGGGTTGAGGCGGTTCTGGGCATTGATTATCGAGCGGACAACTGGCGCCGCGAAATCGTGGTCAGCCGCAGGCTGGCGCTTGTGCATCTGGCCATTCTCTTTTGCGCCATAGCATCCAGCGGCGCGGCGGCGGGGGTGTATCGTGCCGAGCTGGAGGCGCGGGCGGCGTCGGAAACGCGACTCTCCATGCACGTTCGTCAGACGCCGCTGGCCTTCATCGAGTGGGGGCCGGACCTGAGGATCATCCGTTGGAATCCGGCGGCGGAGCGTATTTTTGGTTACTCTGAAGCGGAGGCGTTGGGCCGCTCGTTCGAGGAGTTGATCATACCGGAATCTGTTCGCGCGGAAGTGCGCGAAATTTGCCGCCGACTGGGCGCCGAAAAAAAGCCCGCCCGAAATGTGAACGAAAACCGCCGCAAGGACGGCGTCATCATAAGTTGCGAGTGGCACAACATACCCCTGGTGGATGCACGCGGCGAAGTGCTGTCGGTCGCCTCGCACGCGCAGGACGTCACCGAGCGCGTGCGCATGGAACGGCACATCCAGCAGGGCCAAAAAATGGAGGCGATGGGGCAGCTTGCGGGGGGCGTCGCGCACGAGTTCAACAATCTGCTCACGCCTATGCTCATGCAGATGGGGCAGATCGGCATAACCTACGCCGAGGATCGTCGCCTGCTGGAAATGCTGCGCCCGGTGGAGGACGCGATCATGCAGGCCGCGCAACTGAACCAACGCATCCTCGCGGTCGGTCGTCGCCACGCCGAGGGCAAGGCGATGGGGCACCTGAACCAGATGATCGAGGCCTCGGTGGACTTGCTGCGCCACACCCTGGATCGACGCATCGAACTCGAACTGAAGCTCGGTTCCCCGCTCCCCCCGGCCTATCTTTCCAAGGGCGCGGTGATGCAGGTTTTGATGAACCTCGTGCTAAACGCCCGCGACACGCTCGTGGCCAAGCTCGCGGCCGGCGGCGGGGAGGGATGGAGCCCGCGTATCACGATTTCCACTACGCTCGGCGTCCCGCCGTCGGGCGCGGCGACCGAGCGCTTAATGCCGGGCGCCGAGTGCCTCGTGCTCTCGGTCGCGGACAACGGCGAGGGGATCGCCGCCGGACTTTTCCAGCGGATATTCGAGCCTTTTTTCACAACCAAGCCGGCGGGGCAGGGCACCGGGCTGGGGCTGGCGGTTGTGTGGGGCGTGGTGGATTCGCTCGGGGGCGGGATGGATTTAGAGAGCACCCCGGGCATGGGAACGACCTTTCGCATTTATCTCCCGATCATGGACATCGAGACCGCGATGACGCGTCCAGTCGCCTCGCCCGCGCTCTCGGCCAAGCGAATGCATGACTCGCGGCGCATTTTGCTCGTCGAGGACAATGCGCTGGTGCGCGAAACGTTTTGCGCCGCGCTACGTCGCGCCGGGCACGAGGTCGATTGCGCGGAGAACGGCGAGGCGGGCCTGGCCGCGTTGCGCGACTCCGGCTTGGAGCGGCCGCATCAGGTGTTGGTCGCGGATTTGAACATGCCGCGTCTCTCCGGACAGGAAATGATCCGCCGAGTGCGCGAGCGGGGTTGGCGCGGGGCCATCGTGGTGGTGAGCGGTTTGATGGAATCAGGTTTGGAAGAGGAATTGCGGCGCCTCGGCGTGGATCGCGTTCTGCGCAAGCCGGTCGGTGGCGATGAATTACTCTCGGCGGTCGATCAGGCGGATGTCGGCGGCATTCGCGCTTAAAAAGCCGTTGCCCGTCACCCGTCGTCGGCGCTTCACTGGTCTTCTTTACACCATGGCGACCAATACCCTCATTGCAGCATTCCAAGCAGTCGGCCAAGGCCACGTTTTCGCCCACTTCGACGGGCTGAACGCCTCGCAACAGGCGGAACTGCTCGCCGACGCCGGTGAGGTTGACCTTGCCGAGGTCGCCGAACTCAACCGCACCCTTGTGCAGAAGCACGCGCACGCCGGAGTCGATCTCTCCGACCTCGCCCCCGCGCCCTACGAGGCTCTGCCGAAAAACGGCGGCGACGCTTCCGCCTGGGCCGAGGCAAAACGTCTCGGCGAAGAAGCCCTGCGGGCCGGCCGCGTGGCCGCCTTCGTGGTCGCCGGCGGCCAAGGCACGCGCCTCGGCTACGACGGCCCCAAGGGCACTTACCCGGTCACACCCGTCCGCAAAAAATCCCTCTTCCAAGTCTTCGCCGAAAAGATCCTCGCCGCCGGCAAGCGCTACGGCCGCCCCATGCACTGGTTCATCATGACCAGTCACATCAACCACGCCGCGACCGAGGCGTTTTTCCGCGAGAACGCGTTCTTTGGCCTCGACGATTCGCAGGTGCATTTCTTCCGCCAGGGCCGCATGCCGGCGGTGGATTTTAACGGCAAAATCCTGCTCGAGGAAAAGCACCGCATCGCCATGTCGCCCGATGGTCACGGCGGCTCCCTGCGCGCGCTCGTTCGCAGCGGCGCTGTCGATCTCATGCAGCGGGAGGGCATCGACCTGCTGAGCTATTTCCAGGTGGACAACCCTCTCGTGCGTTTCGTCGATCCGGCCTTCGTCGGTTGGCACCTCAAGACCCGCTCGGAAATGAGCAGCAAAATGATCCCCAAGGCCTACGCCGGGGAAAAGGTAGGCCACTTCTGCACCCAGCACGGTCGCACCGTGGTCATCGAATATTCCGATCTGCCGAAGACGATGCAGGACGAGGTCGATCCCGCCACCGGCAAGCTGCGCTTCATCGCCGGCTCCATCGCCATTCATCTCCTTGATCGCGAATTCATCCGCCGTATGGCCTCGGGCGCCGATGCGCTGCCCTTCCACCGCGCGGACAAAAAAATCCCCTGTCTCGACGCCGCCGGCAACGCGGTGAAACCCGAGAAACCCAACGGCGTGAAGTTCGAGCTTTTCGTCTTCGACGCGCTGCCCTTCGCCAGGAACCCGGTCGTGATCGAGACCGACCGCGCCGACGATTTCTCGCCGGTCAAAAACGCCGAGGGCCGCGATTCACCCAACACCTGCGCCGAGGACCAGATCCGCCAGTTCACGCGCTGGGCCAACGCCCACGGCGCGGCCGTGCCCGCCGACGAAACCGGCCTCGCACCCTTCGCCTTCGAGGTGTCGCCGCTTTTTGGATACGACGAAGACAGCTTCGCCGCCTCGTGGTCCGCCCGCTCCGCCAAGCCCGCCATCTCGGCCGGCACCGTGCTCGAATAAAAAACCGCAACCTTCTCCATTTAACAAACCCC
Source organism: Opitutaceae bacterium (assembly GCA_036770725.1). Classification (GTDB taxonomy): domain Bacteria; phylum Verrucomicrobiota; class Verrucomicrobiia; order Opitutales; family Opitutaceae; genus IMCC26134_A. Next base: position 14,534 of record DAIPIP010000033.1, on the reverse strand, counting down.
ATGTCGCTCCTCGCCTCCCTTCAGTCCGCCGCCTCCGCCGGGCACCTGCTGCCCTCCACCCTCGCGAATCTCCAGACCTGGCTCGCCGCCGGTCTGCCCGCCTGGGCCACCGCCTCGCTCGAGGAACTCGTCGCGCAGCAGGCCTGGGGCGAACTCAACGACCGTTTTTATTGCGACCTCGCCTTCGGCACCGGCGGCATGCGCGGCCGCACCATCGGCCGCATCTCCACCTCCGCCGAGCAGGGCAAGGTCGGCCCGATGGGCACGCCCGAGCACGCCGCCATCGGCAGCAACATACTCAACGACTACACCCTCGTTCGCGCCACCATCGGCCTTTACCGCCACACGGCCGCCTACCTGAAGGCCAAGGGCGACGCCCGCCCGCCCGCGCTAGTGATCGCGCACGATGTTCGCCACTTCTCGCGCCACTTCTGCGAACTCGCCGCCTCCGCCTGGTCGCGCCTCGGCGGCCAGGCCTACATCTTCGACGGCCCGCGCTCCACGCCCCAGCTCAGCTTCACCGTGCGCCACCTCGGCGCGAATTGCGGCATCGTCATCACCGCCAGCCACAACCCGCCCCACGACAACGGCTTTAAGGCCTACTTCGACGACGGCGCACAGGTAGTCGCCCCGCACGATGCGGGCATCGTCTCCGAGGTCGGCAAGGTGCCGCTCGGCGAACTCGCCTCCTACCTCGACAAGGACATCTCGCGCGTCGTCACCCTCGGCGAGTCCGCCGACGCCGCCTACTTTGCGGCCGCCTCCACCGCCGTCATCGACGCCTCGGTGTTCAAGGCCGCCAAACTCAAGGTCGCCTTCACCTCGATCCATGGCGTGGGCAACATCATGTCGATGCCGCTGCTCAAGTCCCTCGACATCGAACTGCACGAGGAGCCCGCGCAGTCGGTGCATGACCCGCGTTTCCCGACCGTGAAGTCGCCCAACCCCGAGAACGCCGAGGCGCTCTCGCTCGCGGTTAAGCTGGCCGACGAGAAAGGCCTCGATCTCGTGATGGCCACCGACCCCGACTGCGACCGCGTCGGCGCGGCGGTGCGCGGCCCGGACGGCAAGATGCACCTCATCACCGGCAACCAGATCGGCGCGATCATGACCGAGTATCGGATTTCCCGATACAAAGAACTCGGCATCATCCCCAAGGCCGGCACCGACAAGGCCGCGCTGGTGAAGACCTTCGTGACCACCGCGCTGCAGGACGAGATCGCCCGCTCGCACGGCGTGAAGTTCGTCAACACCCTCACCGGCTTCAAGTGGATCGCCGCCAAGATCCGCGACTACGAGGAGCAGCTCAAGGCCGGTTACCTCGCCAAGCACGGCGTCGCGCTCGACTACAACGCCACGCCCTTCGCCAGCCGCGCCAAGCTGCTCCAGGAGTTTTCCACTTTCTATCTGTTCGGCACCGAGGAGAGCTACGGCTACCTCGCCAACGACCTCGTGCGCGACAAGGACGGCAACTCCGCCTGCCTCATGCTCGCCGAGGTGTGCGCCCATGTGAAGTCGCGCGGGCTCACCGTGCCCGAGTATCTTGACGAGATTTACCTGCGCACGGGCTACTACCTCGAAGGCGTGATCAACCTTTACTACGAAGGCGCGAGCGGCGCGGCGAAGATCAAGCGCATCCTCTCCACCTACCGCGACGCGCCGCCGAAGGCTTTTGGCGACGTGGCGGTGACGAAGTTCGAGGACTTTGGCGTCATGGATATCCGCGACGCCGACGGCGAACTGGTGCCGAAGCAGGACCTTTATCTGGTGACCCTGGCGAATGGATACACCTTCGCCGCGCGCGGTTCGGGCACGGAGCCGAAGATGAAGTTCTACGTCTTCGCCAAGGCACCGGTGAAGAACGCCGCCGATCTGCCCGGCGTGAAAGCGGCGGTGAAGGTCGAACTCGAACGTGTGAAGGCGCTGATCGAAGCCGACGCGCAAGCGCGGGCCGAGGGCTGACCTATCTCCACGTCAGCCTGGTGACGCCGAACCGCCTCCGACGGTCAATTCCCGGAGGCGGCTGACGGCGTTTTATTGGTGAAGCTCTCGGCGTCCTCGCGCATTTTGGCGGAGAGTTGTTCCATCGTTCGCTTCAGCGCGATGGAGATCATGCGCAGGCGTGTGGTGAGCGTATCGGAGCTTAATTTTGCCATTTTCTCCTCGTGGATGGCTTCCACGCGTTGTTGAAAAACGATCGTTCTGTCGGAAGTGCGTGTTGCGGTGACGCTCAGCGCGGCGCGTCCAAACACCGGCGTGCTCGAACTCCCATAAGCGACCCCGCCAATCCCGCCAGTCATGAAGCTGGTCCAGAATGCGGTCTTAAGTATCCGGTCATAATTTGGAACCATCCATGATGCATCTTCCACAACGACTCCGAGCTCGAATTCGGCCGGGGTCGCGTCGGATATGCTGCGAGGCGCAACGCTTGAAAACACGCGGGACTGGGTGAGTTCGGCCGCGATGATGGCGCGGATGGTGTCCGCGAAAGGCTCCTCCAGATACATGTCGATGCTCGCGTCTTCACGGGTGTCGAGGACGGAGGCGATGTTCGCGGTCGGAGCGGAAGCGGGCATTGCCGTGATCGCTGTGTTCTCGGGCCATTCGTAGGGTAGGCGAACCTTGTTTGGTTTGGTTGCACAACCCAGCCCGAGCATGGCGACCAAGAGGAGGAGGGTGGCGATAGAGCGACGGATCATGGAATTTGGCAGATTTATCGGGAAAAGCATGAGCTTGTTTCAATCGCAGGTTATGGGACAGGCGATCAACATCTTGTGGCCGTGATTCATCATCGGGTTTCGGAACGCGCGGACGAAACAGGGGGGAGGAACGCTTCCACGGGTTCGGCTTGCTTGAGGAAACCCATCTCGATGCAGGCCTCTTGAATTACGCGCCAGCGTTGTGGGTCCATCGGCGAGAGCGGGGGCTTTCCTTCCGGGCTCACGTAGTCGCGAACGGCGGCGAGCGACGCGCGCAGGTGGGCGGCATCGGCCTCCGGGCCGATGCGGGCGGCGACGGCGGGGACGGCTTCCTCCGGATGGGCGAAGGCGTGAATCCAGCCGCGTCGCGTTGCCTCGACGAAGCGGGCGAGGGCGGGGCCGTGGCGTTCGAGTTGTCCGACGGTGGTGTAGAGGATTTCTGAATACGAAGGAAAACCCAGCGAGGAAAAAGAGAGGAATCGACTCGTGCCGCCGGTCATGGCCTGAAGGCGCACGAACTCCTCGGTGGCGTAGCCCTGCATGGCGTCCACTTCGCCGTCGATGAGCGTGCGCGGATTGTCGCCAACGAAGCGCATCTCGGCCGCCGCCGGATCGAGGCCGGCGCGCTTCATGAAAAAAGCGTAGAGCGGGTCGGCGAACTTATGCACACCGATGCGGCGTCCTGGAAAATCGGATACGGCGCGGATCGGCGAATCGGCGAGGATCATGAAGCCGGCGGGGCTTTCTTGGATCATGGCGGCGAGGGTGCTCAGGTCGTGGCCGTCGGCGCGCTTTTGCATGAGGATGTAGCCCTCGATGGAGCCGAGGGCGCAGACCTCGGTGGAGGCGGCGAGGGTGGTCGGGGTGTCGAGACCGTAGGCGAAGGGGCGGATATCGACGTCGAGTCCGGCGTCGGCGTAGAAACCGCGCTCCAGCGCGACATACACCCCGGCGAATTGCATGCTAGGAAACCAGCCTGGATAAAACACCACCGGCTGGGTTGGCGCGTCCGGTGTTTGGGTGGCAGGTTTCGCGCCGCTGCCAAGCGCCGCGATTGCAAGCAGCGGGCAAAGTGACCGCACATGGAAAAGGGCGCGGCATGCGAGGGTCACGGTGCGGGGGAAGCGCGACAGGAGCGACATGGGTGCTTCGCTCGTCAGCAGGAGCGAGGCCGTCCTGCTTGTTCACGGTGGTAAGCGCGGCCTTATTGTGGCATGTTCCGATGGAGCCTACGTGCGGAGCCGCAAAAAAGCCCGACAGCCCAGGGGGCGTGTCGGGCCTTTTAGACGAAGCGTGTATGTCTAGACGAGGAGCAGGGCGGGGGACTCGAGCACGGCCTTGAGGGCGCCGAGGAACTGGGCGCCGACGGCGCCGTCCACCACGCGGTGGTCGCAGCTGAGGGTGAGCGTCATGGTGCTGCCGATGACGATCTGGCCGTTTTTGACGACGGGCTTGGTGACCGAGGTGCCGACGCCGAGGATGGCGGCGTTGGGTGTGTTTATGATGGGGTAGAACTTGGGGATGCCCATCATGCCGAGATTCGACACGCAGAAGGTGCCGCCGGTGTATTGGTCGGGTTTTAGTTTCTTGTCCTTGGCGAGCTTGCCGAGAGCCTTGGCTTCTTTGCTGATTTCAAAGACCGACTTTTCGTGGGCGTCGCGGATGACGGGGGTGATGAGGCCATCGGGCAGGGCCACTGCGAAGGAGACGTGGGCGGCGCCGAAGTAGCGGATCTGGTTGCCTTCCCAGGAGCCGTTGACGTCGGGCACGCGGCGCAGGGCCTCGGCGCTGGCCTTGAGGATGAGGTCGTTGACGGAGAGCTTCACGCCGGCCTTTTCGAGACCGGTGTTGAGCTGGGAGCGCAGCGTCGCGAGCGGCTCGGCGTCCACCTCGATTTCGAGGTAGAAGTGGGGCGCAGTGACCTTCGACTCGATGAGGCGCTTGGCGATGACGCCGCGCATGTTGGAGACAGGGACGGTGCGCTCTTCCTGGATGGGGCCGTTGTTGAAGGAGGTGCCGGAGGGAAGCGCGCCACCGGAGGCGGGCTTGGAGCCGGCCTTGGCGGTGCCAGCTTTTTCGGCGGCGAGCACGTCGGAGCGCACGATGCGGCCATTGGGGCCGGAGCCCTTGATGAGGGCGGGATCGAGGCCGTGGGCGGCGGCGAGTTTCTTGGCGAGGGGGGAGATGCGCACGCGTTCGCCGGCGGTCCGGACAGGCGCGGCGGGAGCGGCTGAGGGGGCGGACTTGGGCTCGGGCGCGGGGGCGGATTTGGGCTCCTCGGCGGCGGGCTTGGCGGTGGTGGCGGGCGGGGGAGTCTGGGCAGGTTCTTCCTTTTTGGCCTCGGCTTTGGGCGCGGCGGCGGGGGCCGGGGCGTCGGGGGCGGCTTCGCCGGCGGCACCGACGGCGAGCAGGGGATCGCCGATGGCGACTTGCGAGCCGGCTTGGGCGTAGAGTTTGAGGATGACGCCGTCACCAAAGGACTCGAACTCCATGGTGGCCTTGTCGGTCTCGATCTCGGCGAGCAGGTCGCCGAACTTTACGGAGTCGCCTTCTTTTTTGAGCCACTTGACCAGCGTGCCCACCGTCATGGTGTCGCTGAGTTTCGGCATGGTGATGACTTGAGCCATGGATAGAGAGATTAAGGGAGAAGTTTAAGTTGAAGGAGGCGGAGGAACCGGTCGGCGACCGGTTCTACATGGGCGCTATTTAGCGCATCGCTTTGAGGATGCCGGCGACGACGCGTTCGGGGTTGGGGAGCTGGTCGTTTTTCTCGACGGGCGGGGCGTAGATGGCGGGGGCGTCGATGGTGCCGACACGGAGGATGGGAGCGTCGAGTTCGTCGAAGGCTTCTTCCTGGATGATGCAGGCGAGGTGGCTGCCGACGGAGCAGTAGGGGCGTTGTTCCTCGACGATGAGCACGCGGTGGGTCTTGGCGACGGACTTGAGCACGGTGTCCACGTCGAGGGGGCGGATGGTGCGGAGGTCGATGATCTCGATATCGAGGCCTTTCTCGGCCTTCATTTTTTCGGCGGCGGCGAGGGAGTGGAGGACGCAGCGGCCGTAGGTGACGATAGTGAGATCCTTGCCTTCGCGGACGATGTTGGCGCGGCCGAAGGGGAGGGTGATATCCCCCTCGGGGACCTCGCCCTTTTCGCCGTAGAGGATGGTGTTTTCGAGGAACATCACCGGGTCGTTGTCGCGGATGGCGGTCTTCATGAGCGCCTTGGCGTCGGCGGCACAGGAGGGGACGACGACCTTAAGGCCCGGATGGTGGGCGAGGATGTTTTCCGGGGTGTGGGAGTGGGTGGCGCCGACGTTGGTGCCGCCGTTGGCGGGGCCGCGGATAACGATGGGGCAGGCGATCTGGCCGCCGGACATGTAGCGGACGTTGGCGGCATTGTTCACGATCTGGTCGAAGGCGACCGAGTAGAAGGACCAGAACATCAGCTCCATGACGGGGCGGATGCCGAGCATGGAGGCGCCGATGCCCATGCCGATGAAGCCCGCTTCGGAGATGGGCGTGTCGACGATGCGCTTCGGGCCATACTTCTCGAACATGCCTTCGGTGACTTTGTAGGCACCGTTGAACTGGGCGACTTCCTCGCCCATGACGACGACGTTGGGGTCGCGTTCGATTTCTTCGGAGAGGGCGGCGCGGATGGCTTCGCGGTAGGTGAGGACGGGCATCGGAGTGCGGAGAGTAGTTGAAAAATGGATACCGGGACGGGGCGCGGGTTACTTGACGGAGTTGAAGAAGATGCGACCCTCGCTGGTGCGCTCGGGCTGGTCGGTCTCCCAGTAAACATCCTTCTGGATGTCGTCGGCGGTGGGGAAGGGGGAGGCTTCGGCGAATTCGACGGCGCGCTCGGCTTCGGCGCGGGCGGCGGCGTCGATCTCCTCGATGATGGCATCGGTGAGGACCTTCTCGTGGAGTAGTTGTTTTTTGAATACTTCGAGGGGGTCCTTGGTGTTGCGGTAGTCCTCGATCTCCTTGCGGTCGCGGTAGGTCTTGTCGGGGTCGGCGACGGAGTGGCCGCGGTAGCGGTAGGTGTCGATCTCGACGACTGCGGGTTTGTGCTCTTCGCGAGCGCGCTTGAGGGCCTCGTCGAGGGTGGCGCGGACCTCGTAGATGTCGTGGCCGCCGCATTGATACCACTTCATGTCGTAGGCCTCGGCGCGTTTGCCGAGGACGCCGGCGGAGGAGCGCTCCTGGGAGGTGCCCATGGAGTAGCGGTTGTTCTCGATGACAAAGAGGACCGGTAGATCCCAGAGGGCGGCGAGGTTGTAGGCCTCGTGGACGGCGCCTTGGTTGACGGCGCCGTCGCCCATGAAGGCCATGGAGGCGCCTTTTTTGCCCTGGTATTTCACGCCGTAGGCGAGGCCTGCGCCGAGGGGGATCTGCCCGCCGACGATGCCGTGGCCGCCCCAGTAGTTGTGCTCGGGGGAGAAGTAGTGCATGGAACCGCCCTTGCCCTTGGAGCAACCGGTGACCTTGCCGTAGAGCTCGGCCATGAGGGGCTTGGTGTCCATGCCGACGGCGATGGCGTGGCCGTGGTCGCGGTAGGCGGTGATGACGTGGTCGTCCTTGCCCATGAGGGAGCAGGCGCCTACGGCGACGGCTTCCTGGCCGATGTAGAGGTGGAGGAAGCCGCCGATCTTGCCGGCGTTGTAAACGGGGAGGCAGCGTTCCTCGAAGCGGCGAATGCGGAGCATCTTGCGGTAGAGCTCGATTTTCTGCTCGGCGGTCAGCGAGGCGTTGGCCGGAGCCTTGGCGTGCGGGCTGGGGACGGCGACGGAAACGTCGGCGAGGGGGCTGGATTCGGCAGGGGCGGAGGACTTCTTGCTCACGTTGGATGGACCTTTGTTGAGAGTGAAAAGGGGGAGTGTTTGGCGCGGGGGTGGGAAATCAAGAGCGATTGCGCGGTTGGATTGCGCGGTTGGTGGAGTCGGGGATTCGAGTTGGGGTTAAGGGAAAGTGTGGCGATGCGTGGCGCGTTGTTGGCGGAGCGGTTGTTTATTCGGGCTTTGGGGTGATTTGCTCGATGACGACTTCGAGGGGTTTGTCCGGGGCGCAGTCGGCTCGGAGGGCGACGAATCGGTCGCGGTGTTCATCATAAATGCGCCACAAAGCGGTGCGGTCGGTTTCGGGCAAGGCGAGGTGTTCGATTTGTTCGCGGGAAAAGAACGCGAAGCGACCTTCGTCCATGGCGGCCGGGAGTGCGTCCAGCGGTTTGGTGCAATCGAAGAGGAACAGGAGCCAGTGCGAGGCCCCCTCGTAGGCTTTTTCGGCGATCATGGCAAAGAGGTGAAGTTCGTGCGTGGATACCGCGTGTCCTGTTTCTTCGAGGGTTTCACGCAGCGCGCATTCGAAAGGGGATTCGCCAAGGGAAGTTTCCAGTTTTCCGCCTACAGGAGACCATGTGCCGAGGTTGGGTGGCTTCGCGCGCAGAAGCAGAAGATGCTCGCCGCGTGAATTTCGGATAAAGACAAGCACGGCGATTTTGTAGCCGAGGGGAGCGGATGGGGTGTTGGACATCGACGGAAGCAGGCCTGAGCGGAAGGGGCGCATCTGGGAAAACCCGAGGCGAAAAACTCGGGGCGAGCGTGATGTTTGAGCGTGACGACCCGATGTGCGTCCACAAGGTTTTGCAGCCTCCCCCTATGAAATACCTCCTAGCCGTTTCCGCCCTGGCCTTCTTTGTATCCATAAATCCCTCACAATCTTTCGCCCAGACTCCCGGAGCGGCCGAGCAGGCGGCGGCGGCCCAGGTAGAGGTGGGCGGGGTAAAGTTCGGTGCCGCCCGTTTTGGTTCCGATAGTTGGATGGAGACCGAGATCACGCTCGAGGTGAAACCCGGCGGACGCGTTGTAGCCAACCAGTTCGTCAACGACGTTCGCGTGACCCTCAACCTTGCGTTCGAGGCTCCGGATGCGGCCGGCGGTCCCCCCAAGATTTTCTATCGCGGATCAGCCAGTTTCATCACCTTGGAGGGCGGTCGGCACACGGTCCGTTTCTTTTTGCCGCCCGAGGTCGTTAAGCGTGACCGGTTGCGTGCGCCGGTAAAATTTTATTCCGTCGAGGTTGAGGCGGGTGGCGTGGCGCAGGCACCGGGTCGCGCAAACGTGTCCACGGCCTTTACCAGTGCCGCCTCGGTTCAGAATTTCCAAGCGATGGCGGTGTCCGAATCACGTTCGAACGAGGGCGTTTTAATGCCCCAGCATATCACTCCTTTTTCCTTCGAGTCATCCCGTTCCACTCCGACCGCTGTGCGTCGTGAAGCCCAGCGCTGAAACCTGTAAATAGTTTCGGCTTGCTGAGCAGTAGTTCTACTGAAACACACATCATCCCCCTATGTCTTTACCCCGTGTTTTCGCCGTGGATTGCGGTGCCGGTCACGTCTCTTGCGGCTTATTTAGCAGTGACAAGTCCGGACGCCTGAAACTGGAAAAGCTTTCGTTTGACGCCTTTAACCCTGACTCCGCCTTGGAAGGGGAGTGGCCTGCGGTCGTCTCTCAATCGCTCTCGGATGCCGTTAAGCGCGAGAAATTCGCAGGCTCGACGTCGATTGGCCTGCCCGGGCACCACATTCTGGGCAAGTTCATCAAAATCCCCACCATCGAGGAATCGAAGCGCGATAAGATCGTCCAATTTGAGGCTCAGCAAAACATTCCTTATGCGCTCGACGAAGTGGTTTGGGATTATCAAGTTGTTGCAGAGCAGGGACTTGATCTCGAACTCATGTTGGCTGCGGCCAAGAAAGAGGTTGTCCAGGGGGCTTGTGATGCGGTGAGCGATGCCGGTCTTACTGTCTCATCGGTTCTACCTTCAAGCGTAGCGGTAACCCGATGCTTCCGCTATAATTACCCGGAGCTGACGGGGAGTGCGATCATCGCGGATATCGGCGCCCGTTCGACCAACCTTATTTTTGTGGACGGCGAACGCTTTTTTGTCCGCACGATTCCTTTGGCTGGTAACAGCATCACGCAAGGAATCGCCGAGGAACTGAAGCACGATTTCGCCCACTGCGAGACGATTAAAATTCAAGTCCTCAAGGGCGCCAGTGAGTTGCCCAGCACTTCACCGGCCCGGGCTGCGGTCGCGAACGCGGTCAATTCATTCACCGGTAAACTCCATCTCGAGATCACCCGGTCGATTGTGAATTACCGCCGTCAGAGCGGAGCCGAGCAACCGGTAGCCCTCTATCTAACCGGTGGCGCGTCCGCGCTTCCCGATTTGGACGAGACACTGCACGAAAAGCTCAAGCTGCCGGTCGAGCGGCTCAATCCGTTTAAGAACGTGACCGTGGCAGATTCCAGTGCGGCTGACTCCGAGGCGGTTTTGGCCGGCTTGGTAGGCTTGGCCCTTCCGTCGATCGGTGGTCGGAAGTCGATTAATCTTCTGCCTCCCGCCATCGCCGAGACGCTGGCCTTTGCCAAGCGCAAGCCCTTGCTTTTGACGGCGGCCGTTCTGGTTGCATTCGCGTTGTTGCCCATGGTCGTTCAGACCGGCCGTGCCTTGGGTGCCGCCAAATCCCACTCCGCTGAACTCAGCCAAGCTATTCAACCGCTGGATTCGCTTCAAAATCGTATTCGCTCCAACAAACAAACCTTGGAGCAAATTCAGTCCGAGGTAATGGCGGTTCAGAGTTTGGCCGAATCCAAAAACAACTGGATCAATTTCCTCTCCGATTTGCAGGATCGTCTCGTCAAGGTGGAAGATGTCTGGCTGGAAAGTCTTTCCGTGATTCGCCCTGCGGCCGGTGCTCAGACCGGAGGTTCCGGAGGAAGTCTTTTCGGCGGCGCCCAATCATCCTCGGCAGATTCCGGGGATCAGGATGGTGAAGTCGCAAAACCGGTTCTCCGCCTTCAGTTGACCGGTCGATTGTTGGACCAAAAAAACCCACTTTCGAACGTTTCCACCGACTCCTATGAACGGGTGAAGACCCTTCTCGCCAGCTTCGTGGACTCCCAGTTCATCTCCGCCGTCGAGAGTGAGCGTTTCGATGCGACCCGTCCCGGCATTCTGCGCTTCGACTTCATTTTGGTGATCGATCCCACCCGTCCCCTCTGACCCCATGGCTAGCTTCAAATCCAACCCCTTGTTTTTTTCCTCCTTGCTGGTCTTGGGGGCCTTGACCGCCGGGCAGGCTTGGCTGGTTTTCAGCCAGCGCAGCCAGCTGGCGAAGGCCAACGCCGAGATCGCCCAAAAAACTCAAACGCTCTCCAATTTCTCCACCCAAAATCCATTCCCCACCGGGGAAAACTTGGATGCAGTCGAGAAGGATCTTGAGCAAGCGCGAGAGACCCGGTCCGAAATCCGCGCGGTGCTTCGTGCCACCAGCGAAGTTGCCACGAGAATGGCAGCCGCCCAGGTGCCCGCTACCCCGACCGACGCCTATTTCGACATCGCCAACTTCGTTGAGCGCATCCGCACGGCCGCGACCGAGGCCGAAGTAAAAATCGACGAGAAAAATCGTTTGGGATTTTTCACTTACGTGAACACCGGACCCGAGCGCGATCTCATTTCGTCGGTCTTCACCCAGCGCCAGCACATCGAGTATTTGCTCGGTGCCCTGGTTAAGGCTCGCCCTGCGGAGATTATCAGCGTGCAGCGTGAGCGGCCGCTTACCGCCGCCCAGCAGCGCCAGATTGCCGAATCCCACGCGGCGGGAATGCCCCCGCCCCAGTTGTTTACCGGAGGCGAAAACAACGTCGATTATTTCACCATCGATTCCCGCACTTCGGCCCGTGTGACAAATTTTGTTAACGCCAGCGCATACCGGCTCACCTTCCGCGGCAACACGCTCGCGCTGCGAGCTCTGCTCAACGAACTTGCCCGGTTCGAGTTGCCGGTCGTGGTTCGCTCGGTGGAGGTTTCGCCCTTGACCACCGGAACCGGCTCCGCCGCCCCCGCACCCGTCCGCCAAAATTCCCTGGCCAGTATTTTTGGCGGCTCCCCGGACGCGGGTCCCGCCCAGCCGGTCGAAAAGCCCATTGTTGAGCAAACCGACTCTCGTTTCGCTGTTACGGTCGAGTTTGTTTCGCTTGTTGACAATAACGCCGCCGACGAGGCGACCAACCCCTGAGTCACATGTCCGTCCAATCTAAAGACACCACATTCTTGGTCATTGGAGGCGTCATTTTCGTGGCCGCCACCGCGTGGGCACTGATGCTCAAGACCAGCCAGCCCTCCTTCACCGCTCCCAGTTCGGGTCGAGCTTACGAGCCCACGAACCTTATGATAGAGCCGCCCGTCTCGCGCCAATGGGCCGAGGCCCCTTCTCAATCCGCCGGAGACAAGTGGCTGTTCGAAGTGTTCACGCCTCCTCAGATTTTCTACAACGAGGAGACCAAGCAATTTACCGTGATTCCCCCGGTGCGAGCCACCGTATCGCCGGAGCCGGTGGTGGAGCCACCCAAGCCCGAATTCGGCCTCAAGCTGGCCAAAGTCGAGCAACCGCTGTTTCGCCTCCAACTGGTCGGTGCCGTCAACTTCGGACCCGACGCCCGCGGCACCTTCCTCAATGTGCCCACCGGTGATATCGTGATCGCGACCAAGGGCCGGGTAATCGCCGACCTTAACCTTGAAATCACCGAGTTCGTGGCCGAGCGCCGACGCACCCAAGTCCAAGGCGGTTCCGATGTCGTTGACGAGACAATCACCGCCACGGTCAGAGACACACAGACCGGTGTCGAGACCCGGCTCAACGCCCGAACCCGCCTGCCCGAGGGTGCGCTGACCGCCACGCTGCTCACGCCCGAGGGTGACGAGCGCGTCGCACGGGCGGGTGCCACGATCACCGAAGGTGAAACCACTTTTCAAATCGTCGAGATCGCGCTGGAGCCCCCCGCGGTCACGGTCAAGCGCATCACCGCCGAGGAGCCGGAAGGCGTCACCGAGGTGCTCACCATCGCGCCCCCCGTTACGGAGTCCGCTCCGGCAGGCCAAAGCGAGCAGAACGACGCGCCGGCCGCCGGGGATATGTTTTTCCCCGGATTTTAAGTAACGACCCTAAATTTTGAGTCGTTTTTCACCCTGACATTCACCATCGATTTCCCTTTCCCCTAAATGAACTACACCAAGCTCCCCAAGAAGGCGCTCTTGCTCCTTGCTACCCCGGTAATCTTCTCTTTGACGGTTCCCGCCGTCAAACTGGTTGCTCAAAGCCAGACAGAGACCAAAATCCGCCTTATGGCCGAGGGCCTGCGCGCCCGAGACAGCGGCGATCTGGCCACCGCCAAGACAAACTTTGAACAGCTTCTCGTGCTGGCCCCGAACGATGTGACCGTTCAGCGTTTGCTCGCCGGTGTTAATGACTCGCTCGCCCGCGGCGGCCAGATGTCCCCCGCAGCTTCCGAAACTTACAACTCGGGTGAAGTCTCCCGCGTTGTTTACGACCCCGGCGCTCCCGTTCCAGCCGAGACCTCCGGCTTCTCCGGCAGCCAATCCGAGCAACTCGCCCAAGCCGAGGAAGCGCGCATCAAGGAATTGATCTCGGCCGCCAACGCAGCCTCCCGGACGGCCAGCCGCCAAGCCCGCTCCGGCGATTACAGCGCATCCAACAGCACGCTCGACGCCGCCATCCGGTCCCTGCCGGTCAACACCCTGACCGCCTCCACGATCGAATCGCTCACCGCCGCCAGAAACAAGAATTTGTTGGCCCAGTCCCAAGCCTCGCTTGCCAGTGGTCAAGTTGACTTGGCTCGCGAGCAACTCAACGCCTACGTGGCCGCCACTTCCTCGCAGGGCAAGGAAGTGAGCAGTCTCGAAGCCCGCATTGACAGCGAAGAGGTCGTCAAAGAGTTCCGGGCGGACCAAGCGGTTATCAATGCCGAACTCTCCAAGGGCCGCGCCCAGTATGTCGCGGGCGATGTGGACGGCGCGCTTGAAACGTTCCGTTATGTCGAGACCCTTTCCACCGAGAACGCGGAGGCCAAGTATTTCCTCAAGCGCATCGCCGAAGAGCGCGCCCGCCTCGGGGCCCTGAACCGCGAACGCACCCGCGCTTCCATGATCGAGGAGGTTGCCAAGGCTTGGCAGCGTCCCGGCGTGTTCGTGGATCGTCCCGAGGGCACGGGCACAGACCGCGACCGCGTTGCCACCACTCTCACAAAGAAGCTGAATGATATCATCATCCCCAGCGTCTCCTTCACCGGCGTGGATCTTGGCCGCGTGGTCAACACGCTTGCCGCGTTCTCCGAGGAGTTTGACACCAGCACCGACCCGGTGAAGGGCGTGAACATCGTCCTTGGCAACACCCTTGCAGGCACTTCCGTTCCCTCGGTCAACATCACGCTGCGCAACATGAGCCTGCGCCGCATCCTTGATATCATCACCGAAAACGTCGGCTACCAGGTCGAAGTCCAGGCCGATCTCGTCTTGGTCAAGCCAAGTGGCACCGATGCCAACCTGCTCACCGAGGAATTCGCGGTCAGCAAAGCGGCCCTTACCCGTATGACTGGAGTAAGCGGTGGTTCCGGTGCGGCTGCAGCCGGCAACGCGGATCCATTTGCTCCTGCCCCCGCTGCTTCTGCGGGCGGTTCCTCGGGCGGCGAATCCGACGCCATCAAGCGTTTCCTCTCCGCCGCTGGCGTGCCTTTTGATAATGTGGCGGGCTCCAGCCTTGCCTACGACGGTTCCCGCATCCTCGTGACCCACACGAACCGCAATCTTGAGCGCATCCGTAACATCATCGCTCGGTATAACGATGTTCGCCAAGTCGAGATCGAAGCCAAGTTCATCGACGTTGAGGAAGGTGCGCTGGAGGAATTGGGAGTCCAGTGGAGTGCCGCTCGCAACACTTCGGGTGGCACTTTAATCTTTGGCAACAATTC
>DAIPIP010000032.1:0-21759 GCA_036770725.1 Opitutaceae bacterium | reverse complement strand
TCACCCCCGACGGCGACGTCTGGTGGGAAGGCATGACCGACACCCCGCCCGCCATCTGCACTGACTGGCAGGGCAAGGTCTGGACCCCCGAGATCGCCAAGGTCACCGGCGCCAAGGCCGCCCACCCCAACGCCCGCTTCACCGCCCCCGCCTCGCAGTGCCCCACCATCGACCCCGAGTGGGAAAACCCCGCTGGCGTTCCCATCACCGCCATCATCTTCGGCGGCCGCCGCGCCACCACCACGCCCCTCGTTTACCAGACCTTCAACTGGTCCGGCGGCGTCTATGCCGGCGCCACCATGGGCTCCGAGATGACCGCCGCCGCCGCCGGCACCCTCGGCAAAGTCCGCCGCGACCCCATGGCCATGCTACCCTTCTGCGGCTACAACATGGGCGACTACTTTCTCCACTGGATCAAAATGCAGCGCGACCTCACCGAGTCGCCGCGCATTTTTCAGGTCAACTGGTTCCGCAAGGACGCCGACGGCAACTTCATCTGGCCCGGCTTCGGCGAAAACCTCCGCATCCTCAGCTGGATCGTCGGCCGTTGCCAAGGTCGCTGCCGCGCCCGCGAGACCCCGCTCGGCTGGATGCCCCGCTACGAAGATATCGACTGGACCGGCCTCGATTTCCCGCGCGAAAAATTCGACCAGCTTTGCACCCTTGACCGCAAAGCTTGGCGCGCCGAACTCATTCAACACGAAGAACTTTTCCTCGACCTCCACGCCCACCTCCCGAAGGAGATGCTCTTCGAACGCGAGCTCCTCATCTGCCGCCTGTAGCGAGCGCCGCAGTCTGCCCGGACTTTGGAGGGCGGAGGCTCGACTACGCTTTTTCGACGGAGCGCCTCGGCGCTCCGCCACCCCACCGTCCACCCACCCTACCGCGTTCTCCCCGCGCCGCCCTGCCCCGCCGCCCGCCAACTACGCCTGCGCCGCCCCAAAGGTCAGCGTAATCTCCTCCGCGACCACCGCCTTCTGCCCCGCCACGCGGATCACGCCCTCCAGCACCGCCAGCGGCGCCTTCACCCGGCGCGGTTTCACCGACAGTTCAAGCACGTCACCCGGCCGGCAAACCCGGTGGCAACGCACCCCGTCGCATGACGCAAAAAAAATCGTCCCCGCGTCCACCCGCCCACTCGCCCCGCCTGCCCCGCCACCGACCATCTCCGTCGGTATGCCCCTCAACAGCCAAAACACCCCGAGCTGCCCCAGCGCCTCCAGCATCACCGAAGCCGGCATCACCGGATTGCCCTTAAAATGCCCGCGCAGGAAAAACTCCCCGCCCGTGATCTTGTATGTCCCCCGCGCACCCGACGCGCTCACCGCCGCCTCGTCGAGAAACAAAAACGGCTCGCCGATCGGCATCGCCGCCCGCACCGCCTCCCCATCAAAAATCGTCTCCTCCCCTGCTTCCACGCTCACGTCGCTTAGGCCGAAATCGCCCCGTCCGAGGACGCCGACGACGAATCCTGCACCGGAGACGGAGCGTCCTCGCCCCGGGCCTTACGGTCGATGAACACCCGGATGTCGCCCACCGTCGCCAACCCGCGCAGCTCATCGTTCGAAATGGTCAACCCGGTCACTTCCTCCACCAACATCACGATCTCCATCATGGTGAGCGAATCCAGCGCCAGATCCTCGATAAAACGCAACGACTCGCCGCCATCCGCCAGCTTGGGACGCAACTCCGGGTCCACGTAACGCTCGATAATCCCCGTCACCACCGGCAAGGTATGCACCGGATCTTTCGACTGCCGGTATGCCAGCGCCGCCTGAATCGTCGGCTCCGAACAGCGCCTCAGACTCTCGCGAATCTGCGACTCCTCGTGCGAACTCGCATCGGAAGGTGAATCTGGAATGGGATTTTCGGCGGAAATTAGTGACATTGCGTAGTGATCTAAAAGTTGGGGAGTATTTTAAGGAGGTTCTTTCACTTTGCGGCAAAGACAAATCTTTGTATCCGCCCCGCCCCCGCCGCCTCCCTCAATTTGCTGTTTTCACGACTTTAGGGACATACCCCGTGCAAGCTCCCTTATGTGCTTGCGACATCGCACCCGCTTTCGGTCTTTGCCCCCGGACATGGCGCACGCCCCCTCACCCCTTTTTATTCTGACCCACGAGTTCGCGCCCCGGCGCGGAGGCATCGCCACCTTTACCGAAGAAATAGCCCGCGCCGCCTCCGCCCTCGGCCACCACGTCGAGGTCTGGGCCCAGGCATCCCCCACCCCAGATCCCCCCGACGCCTGGCCCTTCACCGTCCGCCGCCTCCACCTGCGCGGCACCCACGGCCCGCGCTGCCGCTGGACTCACGCCCGCCACCTCGTCGGCGAACGCCGCCGCCTCCGTCACGCCCGGGTTTATCTCTGCGAGCCCGGTCCCATGCTCGCCCTCATGCCGCTTTTGGCCTTCCCCGCCTTCCGCCCGCGCCGCCTCGCCCTAACCTTTCACGGCTCCGAAATCCTTCGCTTCCACGCCGACCCCGTCACCCGCTTCTTCACCCGCCGCCTCGTCGCCCACGCCGAAAAAATCACCGTCCTCACCGCCTACGTCGAACGCCTCCTCCTCGAACGTTTCCCCGCCGCCGCGCCCAAGACCTTTCGCACCCCCGGCGCCCTCCGCTCCGCCTTCACCGCCGCCCCGGCCCGGCCCCGACCGCCTTCCCCCGACCGCCGCTTCGTCGTGCTCACCGTCGGCCGGCTCCACCCGCGCAAAGGCCAGCTCGAAACCCTCGAAGCCCTCAAAGCCCTCCCCCCCGCCCTCCGCGCCCGCCTCGAATACCGCCTCGCCGGCACCGCCTCCCGCCCCGCCTACCAACGCTTGCTCCGCGCCTCCGCCGCCTCCGCCGATTTTCCCGTCCTGTTCCTCGGCGATGTGCCCGAATCCGAACTGGAAAACATCTACGCGGGCGCCGACATCTTTGCCCTCAACAGTTCGGACCACGGCCACAGCGTCGAAGGCTTCGGCCTCGTCTATCTCGAGGCCTCCGCGCGCGGCCTCCCCGTCGTCGCCCACCGCGTCGGCGGCGTGCCCGAAGCCGTCGAGGACAACGTCACCGGCCTCCTCGTCCCGCCGCACCGCCCCGCCGAACTCACCGCCGCCCTCGCCCGTCTCCTCACCGACCACGACCTCCGCGCCCGCCTCGGCGCCGCCGGGCCCGCCCGCGCCCGCCTCCACAGCTGGGAATACTCCGCCCGCCTGCTCTTCGGCCTCCCCGACCCGACGCCATGATCCCTCCCGCCCCCCTCCGCATCCGCATCATCCAGGACGTCCTCCGTAGCGGCGGCACCGAACGCCAGACCATACTCCTCGCCCACGCCTTTCGCGCCGCCGGGCACAATATCGGCGTCGTCACCTTCCGCCCCGGCGGCGTGCTCTCGCCCACCCTCGGCGACATTCCCCGCACCACCCTCCAACCCCTTGATCTTCATCTCAACTGGTTCGCTCCTCGCCTCGTCTCCGCCCTCCGCCGCGAACGCCCCGACGTCGTTCTCCTCATGGGCCGCATGGCCAACTCCCGCGGAGCCGCGCTCGTCGCCGCCCTGCCCGCCGCCGTCGTCGTGGGCACCCTTCGCACCGGCAAAAAACTCCCCGCCGCCTTCCGCCGCAGCCTCACGCGGGTCGCGCACATCGTCGCCAACAGCGCCGACTCCGCCCGCGTGCTCGAAAGCACTTACGGCGCCCCGCCGAACCGCGTCAGCGTCATCCACAACGCCCTCGTCTTCCCCCCCGAGCCCGATGTTCGTAATACGAACAATCCCGCCCGCGCCGCCCTCCGCGCCGAAATCGGCGTCCCGCCCTCCGCCGTCGTCCTGCTCTGCGTCGGCATGTTTCGCCCCGAGAAAAACCAGCGCGCGCTCATCGAGGCCGCCGCCCTCCTCCCCGCCTCCGCCGACTGGCGCTTTTGGTTCGCCGGCGAAGGCCCCGCCCGCGCCGATTGCACCGCGCTTGCCGCCCGCCTCGGCCTCGGCGAACGCGTGCGTTTCCTCGGTTTTCAGTCCGATCCGCGTCCGCTCTACCGCGCCGCCGACCTCGCCGTGCTCGCCTCCCGCGCCGAGTCCCTCTCCAACTTCCTCATCGAGGCCCAGGCCCACGGCCTGCCCGTCGTCGCCGCCCGCGCCACCGGGGTGGACGAGTGTATCCAGGAAAACATTACCGGCTCTCTCGTCCCGCCCGACGATTCCGCCGCCTTCGCCGCCGCCCTCGCGGAATGGATCGAGTCTCCCGCCCGCCGCGCCGAGGCCGCCCCGCGCGCCGTCGCCTTCGCCCGCGCCGCCTTTTCCCCCGCCGCCCGCGCCGCCGACTACCTCGCCCTCTTCGCCCGGCTCCGCGCACGCGCCTAGCCCGCTTTTTGCTAGCTCGGCGCAAATGTCCGCCTTGCGCCTCGCCTTTCTGCTCTGCACCGCCCTCTGGCTCGCCACCCTCGCCCGCGCGCAAAATTCCGCCCCCGAACTCGTCACCCTCATCGACGGCGCTCCCCACCGCCTCGTCGCGGTGACAAACGGGCAACTTTTTGTCGATCACGAAGGCCGCCGCGTCCGCGCCCCCTCCGACGCCGCTTGGTCCCTGGTCGGCGACCCCGCCGCTATTTTTCCCCTCGCCGATTGGTCCCCGCGTCAGTTCACCCGGCGCTCCCCCAAGCCCGACCGCCTCTACCCTCCCGGCGGTGCCTGGGCCGGGCTCGTCATCATCAACCACCGCCAAGGCATCGATCCCAACGGTAAACCCACACGGAGCCCTTTCCTCGCCCTCTGGCCCGGCGCGCTGCAGGCCGAGGGCGTCGTCGTCGTCGCCTGGCTCATCGACGGCCAGCCCGCCTCCCTCCGGCTCAACCCCTACCGCGCCCGCACAGACGGCTTTTTCAGCATCCGGGAAGAATTCGAAATCCCGCCGCCTGACCGCCCCGGCCAGGCCATCGTCTTCGTCTGGCAAGCCGGAGCCTGGATCACCCCCACTCCCCATTTTTCCTCTCCCACCGCCGAAGCCGCCCTCCGCGCCGCGCGCCGCGACGACGTCGCATCCCTCGCCCCCCTGCTTGCCGCCGAGCCGGCCCTGCTCCGTGCCGCCGATTACAGGGATGATACCCTCCTTCACCACGCCGCCTCTGCCGGTGCCCTGCAAACCGTTCGCTTGCTTCTCGCCCAAGGAGCCTCGCCCGGAGCCAGAGGCTACGCCAATCGCACCCCCTTGCACGCCGCCGCCGCCCAGGGCAGCGCCGCCGTCATCGACGCACTTCTCGCCGCCAAAGCCCCGCCCGATCCCGTTGACGCCGATGGCCGCACCCCCCTTTCCTTCGCCGCCGATCGCGGCCACGGCGGCGCCGCCGCCGCCCTCGCCGCCTTGCGCGCCGTCAGGCCGGAACGACCCGACGACGAAGGCTCCACCCCCCTCCGCCTCGCGCTCTCGCGAGGCCACGCCGACATCGCCCGCCTGCTCCTCGAACGCGCCCCTCGCGCCATCGACTTCAAAGACGAGCAAACCGCCCGCGTGCTCGCCTCCCTCGCCGCCCGCGGTCGCACCGCCGGCGTGAAACTCTTGCTCGAAAAAGGCGTGCCCCCCGACACCACCGTGCGCGGCACCCACGCCCTCCTCGAAGCCGCCCGCCACGACGACCCCGAACTCGTCGATGCCCTCCTCGCCGCCGGCGCCCGGCCCGACCAAGCCTCCCCCGAAGGCATCACCCCGCTCCTCATCGCCGCTCGCGCCGGCCACGCCCGCATCGTGCAACGCCTGCTCGACGCCGGCGCCTCGCCCGCCCATCGCACCGCCGACGGTCGCCTCCCGCTCCACTTCGCCGTCCTGGGCGACGACCCCGCCACCGTGTCCGCCCTCCTTGCCCTCGACCCCGCAGCCGCCCTCGCCGAATCCCCCGGGCAACCCTCGCCGCTCGCCCTCGCCCTCATCCTGCGCTCCCACCAAGTCCTCCCTCTGCTCGAACGCCACGTCGGCGACGGCCCCTGGTTGCCCGCCGCGCCCGAACAACGCGCCCCCTACCACCACTATGCTTTTCTGGTCGCCATCGCCAACGACCGCGCGCCCCTCGTGCGCTCGGCCCTCGCCCACGGCTGGCCGGCCGACACCCTCTTCGCCGGCTGGCCCGCCCTCCGCCTCGCCCGCCTTTACGGTGCCACCGAAAGCGCCGCCCTCCTCACCGCCGCCGGTGCGACCTATTCCGACGACCTGCCGTTTCCACTCGCCGCCGCGCGCGAGCTCGACGAACGCGTCGCACCGCTCTCCACCACGCGCCCCGACGATCCGCGCGACGCCGACGAAGATTTCCCCGCCGCCCAGGTCACCGTCGAGTTCCTCCTCGGCGCGGACGGAGACGTCCTCTTCCCCCGCATCCTCGCCTCGCCCGATAAACGCCTCTCCTTCGCCGTCCTCTCCGCCCTACCCGAGTGGCGCTTCACCCCGCCCCGTCGCGACGGACGCGCCGTCGCCACCCGCGTCGTCCTCCCGCTCTCCTTCGCCAGCTCCGCCGAACGCGCCTACACCGCCGCTCAGCTTGACGAGTTGCCCCGCGTGCTCCGCCAGATTTCACCCGTGTATCCCATCGCGCAACGCCGCGACGGCGGCGAAGGCAGCGTGATTCTCGGCTTCGAGGTTTCTCCGGAAGGCCAGGTGGAAAACATCACCGTGCGCGAATCCAACCACCCCGCCTTCGAGGAGCCCGCCATCGCCGCCTTGAAACAGTGGCTCTTCACCCCCGGACGCCGCGACGGCCAACCCGTCCGTGTCCGCCTCGCCCTGCCCCTGACCTTTAACCTTAACAACTAAACGCCCTCCCCTCCATGCCGCTCCGCCCTCCCTCCCTTCTCCGCTCTTGTCGCCGCAGCTTCATCGGCCTGCTGCTCGCGCTCCTGCCCTCCGCCAGCTCCCCCGCCGCACCCTCGGTCTTCGACTTCAACGTCGTCGGCTACGAACGCGTGGTGCGCGGCGATCTTTTCAGCGGCTATTCGTTCACCGATAGCTACGAGCTTTCAAGCCCCTCCCAAGCCTTCGAATGGGAACCCGGCGATACGATCACCCGGCGTATTTCCGCTCCCGGCGGTCAGGCGTTTTTATACCAACCCAGCCTCATCCCACCCGCCCCCACCGGGGTTGGCGACGCGCTTTTTCCGTCCGGACTCGGCCGCTTCAAAGCCAATTTATTCGGTGTAGGTCCGGGATTTTCGGGCGAAAGCATTTCTTTGTTTAACGACCCGACGCAGGAATTTCTTTTTGGAGAAAACTCATTGGGATCCCCGCTCGCGGCGGGCACCACCTTGATCGGCGGTTACTACACCGCGAACTCCGCCGAAGGCGGCTTGGTGTATCTCTACGAAGCTGGCGGCCTTGCGGCTCCACTTCTATTTGATTCGCTGATTTTTACCGTAACCAGCTAGATAGGGCTCTCCGGCGATCTGCGCTTCGTTGACGCCCTCGAGGGAGATTACCCGTTTTTCTCCTCCTGGCTTGCCGTCGATTTCGAAGGCCGGCCCGAAGACTACCCCGAGGGCGCGCCGTCCTTCCTCCTCGTGCCCGTGCCCGAACCCGCCGCCAGCGCCGCCTGGCTCGGTTTCGTCGCGGCCCTCTTCGCCACTCTGCGCCGCCGCCCCCGCGCTCGACACCGCTAACAACCACGGCGTCGCCCTGCCCCGCCGAAGTCTGCTCCGTCCCGAACCGCTGCGCCGCAAGCGCACCCGCAACCCCCGCACGCGCCGCGCCCGCACCCCGTTTTTCGCCGGTTGCGCGCGCCGTGCTTTCCCCCTTCATCGGCGGACACACATGGAAAATCTCCCTCTCACCGGCGCGCAAAAAACCCGCCTGCGCGGCCTCGGCCAAACCCTCGAACCCGCCATCAAAATCGGCAAAGCCGGCCTCGCGCCGACTTTCTTCCGCCTCTTCTCCCAACTCATCGACGCCCGCGAACTCGTTAAACTCCGCTTCGAAGGCGCCGACCGCCACGAACGCGCCGCGCTCATCGCCCGCATCGAGACCGAGACCGGCGTCCACTGCGTCGGCTCCGTCGGCCACACCGCGCTCTTCTTCCGCCAGCAGCCCGATCCCGCCAAACGGTCCGTCGCACTCTGACCGCGCCGCCCGCTCTCCCGCTCGAACTCGCCCGCGCCCCCGCCGTGGCCCACTCCTCGCCAGCTTCGCATCCGCTCGCTCCCTACGGCTGGGACTCCGCCTGGGCCGCCGCCCTCGCCGGCATCCCCTCTCCCCCGCCCGGCCTCGAACCCGCGCGCGTCGTCGTCGAGCTGCGCCGCCACTACTACGCCGTCGTCACCGCTTCCGGCGAACTCCTCGCCGAATGCACCGGCAAATTCCACCACGACGCCCAACGCGAACCCGCCGCCTATCCCGCCGTCGGCGATTGGGTCGCCGTCACGCCCATCCCCGGCGCCGAGGGCCGCGCGCAACTCCACGCCGTCCTCCCGCGACGCAGCCGTTTCTGCCGCCAATCCGCCGGCGGTGAACAATCGCAGCAGCTCATCGCCGCCAACATCGACGTCGTCTTTCTCGTCAGCGGACTCGACCGCAACCACAACCCCAAGCGCATCCAGCGCTTCCTCGTCGCCGCGCGCGATTCCGGCGCCGAACCCGTCGTCGTGCTCAACAAAGCCGACCTCCATCCCGACCCCGAAGCCGTGCGCGCCGACATCCAGCGCCTCGTCCCCGGCGTGCCCGTGCTCGTGACCAGCAGCCAGACCCGTCGCGGCCTCAAACTCCTCGGCGGCCACGCCACCCTCGGCCGCACCCTCGCCTTCGTCGGCAGCTCCGGCGTGGGTAAAAGCAGCCTCATCAACCGCCTCGCCCGCGACGCCGAACTCCCCACCGGCGAGGTCCGCGAAAAAGACGCCAAAGGCCGCCACACCACCACCCGCCGCGAACTCGTGCTCGCCCCTAGCGGCGCGCTCATCATCGACACGCCCGGCATGCGCGAGCTCCAGCTTTGGGACGCCGACGAAGCGGTCGAGGAAGCCTACTCCGACATCACCACCATCGCCCTCCGCTGTCGTTTCACGAGTTGCCTGCACGAGGACGAGCCCGGTTGCGCCGTGCGCGCCGCCCTCGCCGACGGCACCCTGCCCGCCGAGCGCCTCGCCAGCTACCGAAAGCTAAAAGCCGAGCAGGCCGCCAAGGCCCCGACGCTCCGCAAACCCAGCGCCGTCGCGAGCAAACCCGGCTGGCGCAAAAAAGCCGACGAACGCGCCGCCAAACCCTTCCGCCACCAACACCACCGCGAGGATTGATACCAACCGACCGTAGATTTTAGATCTTGGCGCATCTCGGGAGGGACGACCTCCGTGTCGTCCTTGCCCGAAGGACCGGACGGAGCCGGTCCCTCCAGGCCATCAGGCGTTGAAATCCCCCCTGTAAGCCGCACCAAGCTCGCAAAACACCACGGTGCAGGGACCATGATCTTTGCGATTCCTTGCGGCCTTTGCGCAAAAAAATCCCCGCGACATTCGGGGACATCAACTGATCAACAACAACCGCGCCGCCTGCCCCGGTCGCGTCGCCGGGGCGCGATGCACGCAAGGCGGCACCGCGCTTTCCGCGTGCTCCGTCGCGATCCGCCACAGATTGCCCAGCCCGAAAGACCACACCCGCGCGCCCGGTTTCGCGACGTAGTGCAGATCGAAAAAATGCTCGTTCAAAAACACCCGGAACCCCGTGTCGTCCGCCCCGCCGTAGCGCCGCAACAACTCCGCCCGCGTCTCCGGCAGGTCCACGCAGCACACCACCTCCTCGTTGGCCACGCCCTCCGACGACGACACCGTGTAGCTGCACAGATAAGTGTCGGCCGGCACGTTCGCGCTGTCCGCGTGGAACGAATACACATCGGTCGTCGGCACCGCCCCCGCCGCCTCGTCGCGCGGATACGCCGGGATCGCGTCGAGACTCGGCTCCAGCCCGCGCTCGCGCAGCAAGCGCAGATCCGCCAGCAAAACCTCGCGCGCCGCCCGCCCCGCCTCGCTCAAGTCAAGCGCGAGCAAATCCGCGTCGTCGAGCGAGGTGATCTCCGCGAACTCGCCATGCCGCGCCACCAGCTTCGCCATGACCTCGTCGAAGTCGCCTGCCAGCACGCGCGGCCAGCACAACGCGTTCACCCCGTCGGCGAAGGGCGTGGACGCGAGTTCCTCAAAACTCAGCACCGTCCGCACCCGAGCCCCGGCGGGCGCGGGCAGGGTGGGATTCAAGGTCGGATTCGTCATGGTGGTGGTCAGGGCCGAGGTCTATGGGTTGGGCGCGAAGGGGTTTTGGGCGACCACCCCGGCGTAACTTTGGCCGGAGTTGAGATCCTCGGTGTAGAGGATTTCGCAACCAAGCTGACGGGCGGCGGCAATAATGGCGGCGTCCCAATAGCTTATCTGGTAGCGGTGCTGGATGGCGAAAGCGTCGAGCACGAGTTCGCTGGAGATCGGCACCACGGGGTAGTCTAGCAGCGCTTGGAGAGTGGCCTCGGTTTCGGCGGGTTTGAGGCCGAGACGTTTCTTTGCGGTGGCGCTGTGCGCGAACTCTTGGAGCACCTGCGCGGAGATGCCGATGTCTTCGCTTTCCAACAAGGCACGGACGGCGGCTTTTTTGGAGGCGTCGACCGGGTCTTTGGACGCGGCGTAGAGGAACAGGTTGGTATCAGCGAAGCACCGGGCGGTCATGGATTTCGTCCCGGTTGAGGCGACCTACGGGTTGGGTGTTGCCGGCTTGGTCGAGGGCGGAAAACAGGCGGGCGGCCCGGGCTCTCCGGGCGGAGACGTCGTTCGCAGGCTCGGCGAGGTCGCGAATCAAGGCGCGGGTGAAAATCTCCTTCAAGGCGACGCCTTCGTGGACAGCCTTGAGCTTGGCTTTCTTAAACACCTCGTCGGGAATATCCAAGGTCGTTCGCATAAACGCATATTCGCATAAGCAACCGATTCGTCAAGGGCGGTGGCGGGCGTTGGGGGCGAAGGCTTTTCGGGTGACGCGGTGTTCGCAGACGATGTTTTCGCGGCGGCCCTGCGCATCGGGGAGGAATCGCCAGCCCGCCTCCTCCAGAAGCTTGTTGATCGTGATGCGGGCCTGGGCTTCGGAGGGCATGGGGTTAACGCCTGACAACGTGGGTAATAGTTGGAGGCGGGTAAAGCCGCACGTTTACATCAGGCAGCGATGCGAACGCGGCTTCGATGCGTGGCTTCATATCGCGCCACTCCAAGCCGCCGAGGCCGCAGCCGAGCGCGGGGATAGCGATGGACTTGATCGAGAGGGCGCGGACCGTGCCGACCAAATCGGTCAACCCGGCTTCAACGTCGGTCAGCCGGCTCGCCTCGCGCCAGTGTCCCTTGTGGGAAAGTTGATGATCCAGCGCGGTCCGCCTCCAAGTCCGCCGAGATCGAAGACGTGCATCTTGCCGAGTTTCACTTCTCCCGGAGCGCAGGCGCGGGCGTAGGCGGTGAACATTTCGGGATACGTCTGCTTGAATTGCAGCGCGAGTCCTTTGCCCATCACGCCCACCGTGTTGACGGCGTTTACGAGCGCATCGACCGGGGCCTGCAGAAGGTCGCCGGTGGCCATTTCAATCATCTGCTTGGGCGCCGCTTTGGATATTACTTTGCGGGCCAGATACCGTCTCGATCCAAACGGACGGCGATGACTTGCGCGTTCACGCCGAATCGGGGCGCCGCGCGTTCCGAAAATTTATCCCGCAGCGAACTGCTTTGCATGAAATTGGGCACGAGCCGTTCGGCCTCTTTCGCGAACTCATCGAACAGGGTCTGCAAGCGGGCGCTCGGGACGAGCAGGCGACCGGCAAACTCGTTGGCCTCCTGTTCGACGGTGTATTTCCGGCCGCCGTAGTTTTCGGTCCAGCGGGCAAAATCAGGCAGGGAAGCGAAGTGCTCTTTTTGCGGGAGAGCGCGATGGAGGAAGTAGTGGGCGAGTTCGTGCGCCACGGTGAAGCGCAAGCGATTTAGCTTCCACTCCGGGCCGCGTTCCATGAGCGCGTATTGTTCGGCATCGAGGTAGATGCCGGAAAAATCCGCCGTGATCGCGGCTTCCACGCGATATCGTGCGGTCAATTCATTGAAGGGTATCGGGTCGAGCCCGAGATCGATTTCGAACAAGGTGAACACGTCCAGCGGCGTGCGATCCTCGCGTAGAAGCTCATAGCGGACGCGCAACTCTTCGACCTTTTGCCAGACGTGTTCCATGGGCTCAGCTACGGGGTTTGTCGGGCGTGTTCAGGGAGCGGATGTCGTTGGCCAGATTCTTCAGTTCGGCTTCGGACAATTCGTGGCCCCGCGCCGCGCGGAAAAACGCCGGTAGTGCTCGCTGGAGAACAAGGTTGTCCGCCACGTCGGCGGGGATTTCCCGGCGCTGAAGGGCGGCTTCATCCATAAACGCCAGTTTGGTTGCGCCGGTGAGGCCGAAGAAATCCGCCAGGCGTTCAAGCGTTACGACATCGCCGGGCGGAGGATTTACGCCGCGTTCGACCTTGCTCCAGTTGCTGGCATCGAGCCCGGCCTGTTCGCAGAAATCGCGAAGGGTGAGGCGTTTTTCGAGACGTAGAGATTTGACGGTGTTGCTAAACATAGACGTGCGGGGGTTGTGTGGTAGAAGATTACCACGCCTGTCAAACGCGTGGGAATCAGAGTGCGGGCGTGCCCCAGATGCGGGCGAGGGTGCGGGCGATTTTAGCCTCGAAGGCGGGGATCAAGCCGCTCACGGATCCATCCGCGCCGCCTCCGCGTCCAGCTCCGCCACGATTCGCGTCTGTTCGGCGAGCGGGGGTATGGACGGATTCTACTGAAAACAAGGATGTAGTTTTAAACAGGCAACTAACGTGTTTCATAGCCCGGAATCCATTTTCTTTTGAAATAAGATTTAGGCCCAAAAGGGGTGCCCGACGTCAGAGGGGGAGCTCGGGCTGGCGCTCGGCGGGGACGAGGCGGGCCTGGTGGCTGAAGTGGTGGTCGTTGAAAATTGGATACAAGCCGTAGAGGCGGTCGAGCAGGGTGGCGAGGAGCTTGCCGAGCGGAGGCATGCCGGGGTCGCCGACGAAGTGGCGCGCGGGCTTCAAATCAAGGAGGTAGGCGAGCAGGTCGTGCGCAGCCTGCTCGGGCGGGCCGGCGGGGTCGTCGGGGTGGTGCTCCTCGCGCACGGCGATGACGCTGCGGCGGATCTCGTGCACGATGTGGAAGAGGCCGTGGGGCGCGTCCGGCTGTTGGAGAAAAAACTCGGCGACGTAGCGGGGGAGGCTGCGGGTCTGGTAGAGGCGGCGGTAGGCGTCCTGCGAGCCGAGCATGCGGAGGAGGGCGGAGAGTTCGGGGTTGTCGCGGTAGTGCTCGGGGCGGGCGGCTTCGGGGCGGGCGTGGGCGCCGAGAATATGGCGGAGCGCGGAGCAGGTGATGATGCCGCGTTCGAGGAGCACGCCGAGGCGGAGGAAGTGCCAGGCGGCGTCGTGGAGCATGGTGTGGTCGGCGGTGCCGTGGAAGGAGGGCACTTGTTCGAGGACGTTGCGCTCGGCTTCGCCGGCGAGGAGTTGGCGGACTTTTTCGGCGGAGGCCCGGGCGGCGGGGATGTGGCGGTGGCCGAGCGCGTCAAGGCGGGTGTTGAGGCGGGTGAGCACGCGCCAGGACTCGGGGGATAGGTAGTCGCGGAGCTGGCCGGCGTTGTAGAGGGCGGAGTTGACGGTGGCGGCGATGGAGGCGGGGTTTTCCTCGTCGAGGGTGAGGCGCCAGGCGAGGTCGGCGCCGAGGGTCTGGTCGGGGCGGGTGCGGGCGTCGAGGCGGGCGCGGTCCTGGCCGGTGGCTTCGAGCAGGCCGCGCCACACGGGGAGCCAGTGTTTGCGGTCGCGGGCGGGAATCTCCTCGAGGGCGACATCGTCGAGGATGGCAAGCATGCGGGCGGTGGATTCGGCGCGTTCGAGGTAGCGACCGAGCCAGAAGAGGTTCTCGGCGGCGCGGGAGCCGAGGGTGTGGCGAAGGGGGGGCTGGCCGGGGTCGGCGCTTTCGAGATCGGCGATGCCGCCGGAGTTGTGGGAGCCGAGGAGGACGAGGCAGTCGGCGGTCTCGCCGACGCGGCCGGCGGGGGGCTGGACGTCGCCGAGGCGCACGAGGCCGCCGGGGAACACGTCGGCACGGCGGGCGTGGGTGAGCACGAAGGTGCTGAGGCAGTAGGGCGGGTTGGCGCGGGTGGCGCGGCGGCCGTCGAGGCCGAGGGCGTCGGGGGAGACGCGGGCGACGAAGGCATGGGGGTTTTCGCGGACGACGCGGTCGAGGCCTTTGGCGGTGAGGAGGGGGCGGCGGAAGGCGGGTTTGGCGACGGTGTAGTTGTCGGGCGATTCGTGGGCGGGGTGGATGACGAAGCGGTCGCGCTGGTCGAGGATTTGTTCGAGGCGGTCGGGGTCGCCGCAGGCGTGGGATTCGGGCGAGGGGAGAAGGAGTTTTTCGCCGAGGTAGTAGCGGCAGAGGCGGGGGAGGTAGGCGTCGATGACGCGGCTTTCGGCGAGGCCGGAACCGATGGCGTTGGCGAGGGTGACGCGGCCGGCGCGAATGCATTGGAGGAGGCCGGGGATGCCGGCGGTCTCGCGGTCGGTGGAGAAGACGACGGGGTCGATGTGGGCGTCGTTAAGGCGGCGGTAGATGACGTCCACGCGTTCGAGGCCGGCGACGGTTTTGAAATAGACGGTGTTGTCGAGGACGATGAGGTCGTCGCCGCGGGCGAGGGGGAGTCCCATCTTGCGGGCGAGGAAGCTGTGCTCGGAGAAGAAGGCGTCGCCGGGGCCGGCGGTGAGCACGACGATGGAGGGGACGGGGCGGTCGGCGGGGGCGAGGGCGCTGAGGGAGGCGAGGAGCTGGAGGGGAAAGTTGATCGCGCTGTGGTAATCGGGGAGGGCGCGGTAGAGGTCGCCGGCTTCCTGGGTCATGAAGCGGCGGTTCTGGACGGCGTAGCTGAGGCCGATGGGGGTGTTGGAGCGGGTTTGCACGCAGCGCCAGCCGTCGAGGGTGCGGACGAGGTCGAAGCGGAGGAGAGCGGCGGGGTTGGGGCGCTCGGGTTCGAGGCCGAGGCAGGGGCGGCGGTAGAAGGGATCGGAGAGGACGGCCTCGGGCGGGAGGATTTTTTCGCGCAGGGCTTGCTGGCCTTGGTAAAGGTCAACGAGGAGGGCGTTGACGAGGCGGGCGCGCTGGCGGAGGCCGGTTTCGAGGGGAGCCCATTCCTCGGCGGTGAGGACGAGGGGGGTGGGTTCGAGTTTCCAGAAGTGGTTGGCGGCGCGGCCGGAGGCGTCGTCGGGGTGGGAGAGATCGGTGAGGGAGGCGTCGCGGATGGAGAGGCGCAGGCGCGGGCGCAGGGTGCGGCGTTGCGCGGGGTGCAGGGTGGGTAGGCGTTGGGCCGGCGACATGTGGATACGAAAAAGGAGAGATTGGGTTCGGAGCGGGAGGCGGTGCAAGCGCGGGGGCGCGGGAGGCGGGGGAGTTTTTTCTGGGTTGCGCGGAGGTGGAGACGAGGTGTGGCGTGGGGAATGTTACCGCTTTGGGATACGCAGGCGCGCCGGGGCACGGCGTGGATAACGGGGCTGATCATCGCCGCGTGTCTGGGCGTATTCGTTTATCAGGTGGTGTTGCTGACGCGGGGCGCGGGGGCGTTTGAGACGTGGATGACGCGGCATGCGCTGGTGCCGGCGCGCTTGCTGGGGGGCCTGGGGGACGCGGAGCAGTGGCGCACGGTGGGGACGTCGATGTTCATGCACGGCGGAGTGGCGCACGTGTTGGGGAATTGTTGGTTTTTGCGGGTGTTTGGCCGAGGCGTGGAAGGAAGGCTGGGCGGACCGGGGATGCTGTTGTTTTACGGTTTGTCGGGCGTGGCGGCGGCGCTCGCGCAGGTGTTGGCCGGGCCGGGCTCGAACGTGAAGATGGTGGGCGCAAGCGGCGCGATTTCGGGGGTGTTGGGAGCGTATCTGGTGTTTTATCCGAAGGCGTGGGTGGTGGCGCTGGTGCCGTGGATCGTGCTGATCGTGCCGGTGCCGGCGGTGGTGTTTTTACTGCTGTGGTTCGTGGCTCAGGCGTATGCGGGCGTGGGGTCGTTGGTTGACGGCACGGCGGGCGGCGGAGGGGTGGCCTGGTGGGCGCACGCCGGTGGTTTCATCGCGGGAGTGGTGTTGGCCCGCATTTGGCCGAAACCGGGGCGCGGCTGAGCGCGGAAGGCGCACAAGAAGTTGCCAACGAATGGCCGCATGTTTGAGTGGTGGCCATGAAAACCCTCCCCTTGCTTCGGATCTCGGCCGGTTTAGCCCTCGCGGCGGTGTGCATCATGCACGCGGGATGCGCGTCCGTGGAAGAAGGCACGACGAAGACCGTGGCTTTTGTGCGCGGCGATTTGAACGCGACGCTGGCCGGCGAATACGAGGACTCGGTGAAAGCGACGCGCGCGGCGCTGGAACGCATGAAATTCACTTCGGAGAGCGAACGAGGCGACGCGTTGCAGACGGAATTCGTGGCCCGGACCGCCTTGGACAAAAAGATCGATGTTCTGGTCACGCGCCAAAGCGCGAACGAGACGGGCATCCGCATTCGCGTCGGCGCGTTTGGAGACGAGGCCGTGGGCCAGGCTCTGCTGACCGAGATTCAGGGGCGGCTCTAAGCCGACCCGAAGGAGCGGCGCGGTTCACGCGCCGCACCGGCTGCGGAGTTGCCAAGGCGGCGGAAAGGCGAAAAAGTGCGCAACAAGCATGTTTAAGAAAATCATCTCGAAGCTGCGGTCGGTGATCGTCCCTTCGACCCCGCAACCCGCCGCCGCCAAACCGGCCTCGTCCAAACCCGCCTCTTCCCGCCCGCAGCCCGCCAAGGGAGAAGGCGCGCGCCCCGCCCGATCCGGCGAACATCCCGCCCACACCCGCGCCCGTGAAAGCGGCGCGAGCGGCGGCGAACGGCGCGATTCGCGCGAAGGCCGCCGCCATCGCGAGAACGCCAGGCCGGGCGAAGGTTCAGCGCAAAGCGGCGGCCGGAATCGCGAGCGGCGCGGCGGCCCGGGAACCCAAGCCGGCGGCCCCCGCCAGGACCGTCCCGAGAAACACGAAAAACCCAAGACCGACCACGCCTACGAACACCCGCGTCCGGAATCCATCAAGCCCAAGGTGGCGGTGGAAATCCCCCCGCAGGACACCGCGTTTTCCAAGCTCGGACTCAACGACGCGATTGCCTTCGCGGTGGCCAAGATGGGCTACCAGGAACCCACGCCGATCCAGGCCCAAGCGGTGCCGGTGGTGCTTTCGGGGCGCGACGTCATCGGCTCCGCCCAAACCGGCACGGGCAAGACCGCGGCCTTCGCGCTGCCGATCATCCATCGCCTCGGTTCCCATCAAAAAAAGACCCGCTGCCTCGTGCTGGAGCCCACGCGTGAACTGGCCCTCCAAGTCGAGGAGGCCATTCAAACTTACGCCAAACACACCGATCTCTCCGTGACGATACTGTATGGCGGAGTTGGATACGGCAAACAACGCGAAGATCTGGCGCGCGGGGTGGACGTCATCGCGGCGACCCCGGGCCGCCTGCTCGATCATTTGGAACAGGGCACCGCCAGCCTGGCGGACGTGGAGATGCTCGTGCTCGACGAAGTGGACCGCATGCTTGACATGGGTTTCCTGCCCGACGTCCGCCGCATTATCGAGCGCTGCCCCAAGGCCCGCCAGACCTTGTTTTTCAGCGCGACGATGCCGCCCGAGTTGGCCCAGCTCACCAGCTGGGCGCTGCGTGAGCCCGTGGAGATTAAAATCGGCCGCACGCGTTCCGCCGCCGAGACCGTCGCGCACGCCTTCTACCCCGTGGTTGCGACGCAAAAATTTGACCTGCTGCTGGAGCTGCTGCGCCGCACCGATTTCAAGAGCGTGATCATTTTTACCCGCACAAAAATGGGCGCCGACCGCATCGCCCACCGCCTGCAACGCGAGTCGCACAAGGTGGGAGTCATCCACTCGGACCGCAACCAACGCGAGCGGGTCGAAGCCCTTCAAGGCTTCAAGGCCGGCACCTTCGAGGTGCTGGTGGCGACGGACATCGCCGCGCGTGGACTCGACATCGCGGGAGTGTCCCACGTGGTGAACTACGACGTGCCTGAAAACGCGGAAGACTACGTTCACCGCATAGGCCGCACCGGGCGCGCGCAAAGCACGGGCGACGCCTACACGCTGGTCACGGAAGAAGACGTGCGCGACGCGCGTTCCATCGAGCGCTACATCGGGACCGCCATCGAGCGGAAGAAACTCGAAGGCTTCCCCTACATTTACTCCGCCCTTTTCGACGAGACCGCCCTCGCCGAAGCCGAAGCGGCGGCGCCGAAGCCGGCCGGTCGCCTGATGCGCGGCACCCGCGGCGCGCCACGCGGACGGCGCTAATTCCGAT
This sequence comes from Opitutaceae bacterium, assembly GCA_036770725.1. Taxonomy (GTDB): domain Bacteria; phylum Verrucomicrobiota; class Verrucomicrobiia; order Opitutales; family Opitutaceae; genus IMCC26134_A. Next base: position 3,398 of record DAIPIP010000032.1, on the reverse strand, counting down.
ACGCGTTAAAGTTGAGCTTCCATGGGCAGGGACGGACCGCCGGGCCGTCCGCTCCACCAAGCTCAACTTGAACGCGAACCAGAATAAGCCGGACTCACGGACTGCTGTCCAAACCCAACAACTTCAGCCTTCGATCCGCGAAGGGCTTGCTCAACAATCCCGTCACCTCCGGCGCAGCCAGGTAAAGCTGCGTCGAATAAAACAACGGAATCACCGGATACTCTTCCAAGAAAATTTCCTCCGCCCGCTGAAACGCCGCATCGCGCGCCGCCGCGTCCGCCGTCCACGTCGCCTCGATCGTCGTATCGAATTCCGCGTTCGACCACCCGGCCTCGTTGTAAAGCGCCTCCGACTGCCACGCCCCGAGAAAATAGAACGGATCCTGATACGTCGTCGCGTTCCACGACCCGCGCGCCAGGTGAAAATCCTTCCTGTTTTTTGACGCGATCAACACCTGCGTCTCCTCGTTGCGCAGCGTCACCTGCACCCCCAGCTCGCGTCGCCACATCCCCTGCACCGCCTCCGCGATCACCCGATGGTATTCGCGCGAATCAAACAACACCTCGATCACCGGCATCCCCGCCCCGCCCGGATAACCCGCCTCCGCCAGCAAGGCCCGCGCCCGCTCCGGATTGAAACTCGTCAGTGCCTTCGCCGTGTAGCCACCCATGCCCGGCGGCGTAAAACTCGTCGCCGGCTCCCTCCCCCCGCGCAACACCACCCGCGCCAACTGCTCCCGATCCACCGCCATCGCCAAGGCCCGCCGCACCCGCACGTCGTTCATCGGCGCCTTGTTCACGTTCACCGTATAAAAATACACCCCTCGATCATCCACCTGCCGCAAAGGCGAATTCTCCTGCGCCAGATACGTCTCGATGCGCGACGCCGGCACCGTCGCCGTTATGTGCAAACGCCCGGTGCGAAACGCCGTCTCCTCCACCTGCGCGCTCTCGATCGGTAAAAAATGGATCGCGTTCAACCCCACGGCCGCCGCGTCCCAATACGCCGGATTCCGCTCCACCACGATGCGCTGCCCATAGGCCCACTCCTTCAGCTTGAACGGACCGTTGCCCACCAGCCCGCCCGGCCGCGCCCAAGGATTTCCCCGGTCGTCAAAATCCCCGTGCCGCTCCACCGCCGCTCGCTGCGTAGGGAAAAACAAATACAAGGCCGACAGAAAAAACGGCGTCGGTCGCTCCAGCGTGAACACCACCGTGCGCGCGTCCGGCGCCTTCACTCCCACCTCCGCGAAATCCGTGATCGTGCCCGCCTGATACGCCCGCGCGTTCTTCACGAAAAACAGATTGTTCTCCGGATGCGCCGACCCCAGCCGCGGCGACAACATACGCTTCGCGCCGAAATAAAAATCCTTCGCCGTCACCGCCGCCCCGTCGCTCCACTTCGCATCCTCGCGAAGGAAAAACGTGTAGATCAGCCCGTCCTCCGACACCTCCCAACGCTCCGCCACTCCCGGCCGCGCCTCCAAAGTCGCCGCATCCGGCGTCACCAAGCCCTCAAACAACCCGCCCACGATCGTCCACTCCACCTGCCCCCGCACCAGATGCGGGTCCAACGACTCCGGCTCCGTCGCGTTGCCCCGATACAAAATCCCCTCGCGGTTCCCCCGCTCCACCGGGGTCTCCCGCGAACCGCATCCCGCCAAAAACCCGACGACCAACATAAGGCCAACCACCCCCCAGGTAGGGCGGGACCGCCGGGCCCGCCGCGGTTCATCGGCAGGGCGGAACCAGTTTACCCCGACATGTCGGGGCCGGGCCCGCCGCTCCGAAAACTCTCGCCCGCACCGTGTCGAAAATAGGTTAAACATCATCCCTGCCTAGCCGCCGATTTCATGCCACGCAGCGCGAAACGCATACCACCAAGGTTGTATTCATGTTTTCCGCCATCGCTTTCCCCCTGCCCCGGCACGCCCAGCGCTTACTGATAATTCCGACATAGGGGCTTCGCAAGCGAAGCCCCTGCACCCATCCACACCCCTGCTCACCCACAACCGCTCCCGCCCGCATCCCCTGCCTTTTATTCGCGTCCCTTCGCGTCCATGTCAGGCCTGTCGCTACGCTCGAAACTCGGTCAAAAACCCTCACTACCAACCCCCATGCGCCATCTCGCCTTCCACCTCGCCTCCCTCTTCGCGCTCCTCCTCCCCGCCCTGCTCGTCGCCGCCCCGCTCCCGCGCTCCGCCGACTACGATTCCTGGCACGTCGGCTCCTCCGAAGACTCCACTCCCTCGCCTGATCGCCCCCTACGCGCCGGCCTTCTTCTCTCCGGCGGCGGCGGCGACGTCGATAACGCCTGGCAATGGTTCGTCAAACAAGCCGCCGGCGGCGACATCGTTGTCCTCCGCGCCTCCGGTTCCGACGGCTACCAAGATTACATTTACCGCGAGATCAGCGGCGCCGCCTCCGTGACGACCATCCTGTTCAAAAACGCCCGCGCCGCCCACGACCCCGCCGTGCTAGCGCGCATAGCCGACGCCGAAGGCGTGTTCATGGCCGGCGGCGACCAGGCCCTCTACATCCGATACTGGAAAGACACCCCGGTCGGCGACGCCCTGCGCGCCCACATCGCCGCCGGCAAGCCCATCGGCGGCACCAGCGCCGGCCTCGCCGTGCTCGGCGAATATTTTTTCTCCGCCCTCAACGACACCATCACCAGCAACATCGCGCTCAAAAACCCGCACCACGAAAAAGTCACCCTCGGCACCGGCTTCCTCCGCGCCCCCGCCCTCGCCGGCGTCATCACCGACAGCCATTTCATGGAGCGCCGCCGCCTCGGCCGCCTCGTCGCCTTCCTCGCCCGCCTCCAAACCGAGCACCCCGAGGCTCCGCGCCTGCTCGGCCTCGGCGTGGACGAGGCCACCGCGCTCTGCGTCGAGCCCGACGGCGAAGCCCGCGTGCACACCGCCCGGCGCGGCTCCGTCTGGGTGGTCCAACTCACCGCCCCCGCCGTCGCCGAACCTGGCAAGCCCCTCGAAGCCACCGCCGCCGTCATCTGCCTCGGCCCCCAAAGTCGGCTGAATCTCCACACCCTCGAAGTCACGTCCCCCGTCGCCCTCCAAACCATCCGTGCCGCGAATGGAAGACTGAGCGACATCGAAAAGTAAGCCCGCGCTCCCCCGTAGGGACTTCGCTCGCGAAGCCCGCGCCTGTGATCGCACCCCAAAACCCATTCTTCGTCATCAAAGCCCCAACCCCGCCCCGACACCAACTCCGCGATTCCCCTGCCTTTTATTCGCGTCCCTTCGCGTCCATTCGCGGTCAAAAAATCAGGACCACAGATCACACAGATAAGCACAGATATCAGAGGATTAATCCGCCCCGACGCCCGCCTGTGTTTATATACGCCCATCCGTGCCGTCGATCACGCGCCGCAGGCGT
>DAIPIP010000031.1:0-21781 GCA_036770725.1 Opitutaceae bacterium | reverse complement strand
GTGCGCGTCGGCGCGGGCCTGCGTTTGCGCAACCTCTGCGGTCTCGCGGCCAAGGCCGGGCTCGGCGGTTTTGAATTTCTCGAAGGCATCCCCGGCAATGTCGGCGGCGCGTTGCGCATGAACGCCGGCGCGATGGGCGGCTGGATGTTTGACGTGGTCGAAAGCGTCGAACTCGTGACCCTCGCCGGCGAACGCCGCATGCTGCCGAAGGCCGAGATGCACGTGGACTATCGCCACTGCGCCGAACTCCAGTCCGCCATCGCCCTCGCCGCCACGCTGCGTCCCGCGAAGCTCGGCGAGAGCGCCGACGTGACCGCGCAGATGGACGCCTACCGCGACAAACGCAAAAAATCCCAGCCCCGCGAACCGTCGGCAGGATGCATCTTTAAAAATCCTCCCGGCGACTCAGCCGGTCGCCTCATCGACGCCACCGGGCTCAAGGGCGAGCGGGTGGGGGACGCCGAGGTCTCTCCGGTGCATGCCAATTTTATCGTCAACACCGACCACGCCCGCGCCGCCGACGTGATCGAGCTGGTGCGCAAGGTGCGCGCCCGCGTCGAGCAAGCCCATGGCGTGCGCCTCGAACCCGAAGTCCTGCTCTACGGCAAGGACTGGAAGGACGTGCTTTAACATGAGCGCCGCCGCGAATCTCCCCCTTCCCCGCATCACCGTTCTCTCCGGCGGCGTGTCCGCCGAGCGCGAGGTTTCGCTCGGCTCCGGCGCGGCCTCCGCCGCCGCGCTCGCGCGGCACTGGCCGACCCGTTTGCTCGATGTCACCGCCGCCGCGCTGCCCGCCGGACTTGATCCGGCGCGCGACGTGGTTTTTTCGACCTTGCACGGCACCTTCGGCGAAGACGGCGGCATGCAGCGTCTGCTCGACGAAGCCGGGATCATCTACGCCGGATGTGATGCCGCCGCGTCCGCGCTCACGATGAACAAAGCCGCCACCAAGCGCGCCGCCGCCGGCGCGGGCGTGCGGGTGGCGCCGGACAAACTCTTCACCCTCGCGCCAACCACACCCCGTCCGACGGCGGACGAACTCATCGCCATCCTTGGCTCCGAAAACGTCGTCCTAAAACCCAACGCCGAAGGCTCGTCGGTCGGTCTCGCGCTGCCCGAAGGCCGCGCCGCGCTGGAGGCCGCGCTCGCCGCGCTCACCCCCGGCAACTGGCTGGCCGAGCCGCGCCTGGTGGGCCGCGAGCTTTCGGTCGGCGTGGTCGGCGGGCGCGCGCTCGGAGTGGTCGAGATCCGGCCGCGTTCCGGCGTGTATGACTTTGCCAGCAAATACACCAAGGGCGCGACCGAGTATCTCGCGCCCGCGCCGCTCGACGAGATCGCGACCGCCGCGGTGCGCGAAGCCGCCGAGCGCGCCTTCGCGGCGTGTGGTTGCCGCGATTACGCCCGGGTGGATTTCATTCTCATTTCGTCCTCCGAGTTTTATCTGCTGGAAATCAACACCCTTCCCGGCATGAAGGAAATGAGCCTCCTGCCGATGAGCGCGCGCTGCGCGGGGCTCGATTTTACCGCGTTGGTAGGTGAGTTGGCCGGGCCTGCCGTGCGTCGCTTCCAGGAAACCCGACTATCTTCCAAACCGTGAACCCGATACCCGTAGTCCGACAGACCGCACCCACCTGGCGAGAGGTGATCGCCGGGGACGACGCGCGTCCGCTCAACCGCACCGGCCGCCGCCGCGTGGTGGTGGATGGCGTGCGCCTGTGGTTCATGGTCGCGGCGGCGGGAGTGTCGTTGGTTCTTGGATACGCGGGCTGGGGCGTGTGGCGCGCCAACCCGGCGCGACTCGCGGCCCCCGCCGACTCCGCGCCGCTGCGCGAAATCGCGGTGCGCACCGACGGCGTGCTCGGTCTCGCCTGGGTCGAGGCCACGCTGCAAATCGCCCCCGGCGCCGGCATCATGGAACTCGACCTGCCCGCGCTGCGCGCCCGCTTGCTGGCCAGCGGCCAGGTGCGCGACGCGGTGGTGACGCGCCGCTTCCCCGATGTGCTCGCCGTCATCATGGAGGAGCGCAGCCCGGTCATCCGCGCCCGGGTGCTCAGCGACGAAGGCGAGCTGAGCAACCTGTTCGTCGCCCGGGACGGCGCCATTTTCTTCGGCGAACGCTACGACGAGGGCCTCGTCAACAGTCTGCCCTGGTTGGCGGGCGTGGCCTTCTCCAGAACCGTCTCCGAAACCGGTCCCGGTTTCGCTCCGGTCGCGGGCATGGAGGCGCTCTCCGAATTGCTAGGCACCACCCGCGCCTCCGCGCCCGGACTGGCGAAGAATTTTCAGGTCATCTCGCTGGCCCGCTACGCGAGCGACGGCGTGCTTTTGGTTCGCACGCCCGAGGTGGCCGAGATCGTTTTCGGCACGCGGGACTACTTCTACCGCCAGCTCGGGCGGCTCGACTACATCCTCGACGAGTTGCGCGCCCGCCCGGGCGCGCCCGCCATCCGCTCCATCAATCTCGCCATCGGCGGACAACAGGTGCCGGTGGCTTTCGAGCCCGCGTCCACCACCGCCGCTTCAGTTCCCGCCAATCCTCCCGCGCCACGCCCGACGGAGGCACCGACGCGGAATCTCTTTCGTCTCTGATCTCTTCTCCAACTCTTCCCATCCCTTGCAGCCGTGAGCTATAAATCCCAAATCGTCGGCGCCGTTGAAATCGGCACCTCCAAGATCACCGTCCTCGTCGGCGAGGCCTCCGGTTCGCGTCTCAACGTCGTGGGCCTGGGCGAGTTCCCCTCGCGCGGCGTGATCAAGGGCGTGGTGGTGGACGCCCCGGCCGCCGGCGAGGCCACGCACCGCGCCCTGGTGGCGGCGGAGCAGAGCGCCGGGGCGCGCATTCGCCAGGTTTACCTCGCGCAGAGCGGCAGTCACATCGACGGCTTCTACCACGAGGCGGCGATCAACATCTCCGGACTCGAAGGCCGCGTGAGCCAGCTCGACATCGAAAACGTCCACAACCTCGCGAAGACGAAGGCGCTGCCCGACGGCCGCTGCATCGTCCACTTCCTGCGCCGCCCCTACTATCTCGACGGCACGCTTTCGCCCTCGCCGGAGGATATTCGCGGGACGCGCCTCTCGGTCGGGGTCTGGCACATCCACGGCGACCAGAACCGCATCGCGGACGGCGCGCACATCATCCGCAATTTCAACCTGCCCGTCTCGCAGCTCGTGCTCGCGGGGCTGGCCGGCGGCAACATCCTCGTGACCGCCGAGGAGCGGCAGCACGGCGCGCTGGTGATCGACGTTGGCGCGGGCACGACCGACTACGCCTACTACCGCCATGGCCGCCCCTACGTGGCGGGCGTGGTCCCGGTCGGCGGCAATCACCTGACCAACGATCTTTCGCTCGGTTTGCGCATCACCGAGGGCCAGGCCGACAAGATCAAAAATCTTTACGGGCGCGCCACCGTCACAGCCAAGGATCGCACCGATACGGTGTGGCTCAACGGCGACATGGGCATCGGCGACCGCCGCTTCCAGCGCATGACGGTGGAGCAGATAACGACCGCGCGCATCACCGAAATCTTCGAGGTGGTGCGCAAGAAACTCGGCGCGCTCTACACGCCCGAGGAGACGTTGGCCGGCGTGGTGCTCACCGGTGGCACGACCGCGTTGCCCGGCATCGAGGACGCGGCGGCCCGTGTTTTTGGCGTGCCCGCTCGCATCGGTGCGCCCCGCATCGAGGTGCACGAAAAACTTCGCCACCCAACCTTCAGCACCGTGCTCGGCCTGCTTCATCAGGGCCTTTCCCAACAAGTCGAAGAGTCCTCCGCCCCGTCTTCACGCACCCTTGGCGGCCGCTTCAAGGGTCTGCTCGACCGCATCGCCACGTTCTAAAATCACCTTTTCAACCAAGCCCCGCCCGCCATGCCGCACCACGATTCCTCCGGCGAGATGCCGCTCCCTCTTTCCGCCGATCTGCTCACCGACCGCCGCATCGCCATCAAGGTCATCGGCCTCGGCGGTGCGGGCGCGAACGCGGTTGACCGCCTCAAGATGGAGAACCTGGACCGCTTGCAAATGGCGGTGATCAACACCGACGCGCAGGCCCTCGCCGCCTCGCCGGTGCAGGACAAGGTGCTCATCGGCGCGTCCGTGACGCGCGGCCTCGGCGCGGGCGCCGACCCCGACCTCGGTCGCCAGGCGGTCGAATCCGACCGCGAGAAAATCGCCGCCGTGGTGAAGGACTGCGATCTCGTGTTCCTGCTCGCCGGCATGGGCGGCGGCACCGGCTCCGGCGCCGCGCCCACCGTGGCCGAGATCGCCGCCGAACACGGGGCCATGGTCATCGCGTTTGTTACCTTGCCCTTCAGTTTCGAGGGCGGTCGCCGCGCCAAGCAGGCCGACGAAGGCCTGCACGCGTTGCGCAAAGTCTGCGACGCCGTCATCCCGCTCTCCAACGACCTGCTCCTGCAAGAGGCCGCCGAGGGCGAGACCGCGCTGGATAGTTTCGCGCGCGCCGACGAGTGGATCGGGCGCGGCGTGAAATCGATCTGGTCGATGATGTTTCGCACCGGGCTCATCAATCTCGACTTCGCCACGCTGCGGCAGGCGTTTCAGACGCGAGGTGGCAAGACGCTCTTCGGGCTCGCATCGGGCGCGGGTGAAAATCCGGTGGCCGAGGCGTTGGAGAATTTGAAGCTCTGCCCGCTGCTCGCGACGCCCGAGTTCGCGCGCAAGGCGGACAGGTTGTTGGTCAACATCGTCGGCGGCACGGACCTCTCGCTGCCGCGCGTGAACGAAATCATGACGGCGGTGACCGAGCAGTTTGGTCGCGACGCGCACGTGGTGATGGGCGCGGTGATCGACGAGACCTGCCAGGGGCGGGTGGAGTTGATGGTGCTTGGCACGAGTGACGTGAACGGGCGGGTTTTCACGCCCAGGCGCGCGCAGTCGGCGCGGTCGCGGTTGAGCGAGGCCCCGTTCTCGCCCGCGCCGGTCGCGAGCCCGGCCGGCGCGCGGGAGATGCCGCTGGGCTTGGGTGAATTGTTGCCGGTGGCGGAGGTGCGCGAGAAGGAGGATTCGTCGCGCAAAGCGGCTCCCGCCGTGACGAGTCAGGCGGCGATTCGCAAGGCGGCCGCGCAAGCCGAGTTCGTGCTCGGGGAGCATGAGACGCGCGGCAGTTTCGAGAAGAGCGACCGCAATCTTTTCGAGGGCCAGGACCTCGACGTGCCGACTTACCTACGGCGCGGGTTGAAGCTGTTTGTGTGACGTCTATCGGACGCGGCGCGCCCGGCGGTCACGCCCTACCTTCCGGGCGGCGGATCGGTCTGGCGTGAGCTTGGATTGGGATGGTAGGCGAATCCGGGCTTCAGCGCGCGCTTAGCCGGGAAACGGCGGTCGGATCGGGTCGTCTCGCGCAACCTGTCGGCCGCCTGCCGCCCGCGTCGTCCGTCTCAGCATCTTGCGCGATACTCCGACGCCCGACCGCCGTTTCCAGGCTCAAGGACGTAGGTGAGGGTGTGGCGTTTGGCGGTGAGTTTGTAGCGGTCGAGGGTGTCGGGGCCGCAGCTGTTGGTGCCGAGGCCGCGGTGGGCGGCGTCGAGATACACGATGGTTTCGGCGCGGGGCGCGAGGTCGGTGGCGTGCTTGGCGGCGTAGAGATCTTCGGCGGTGTGGTGGGTGGCGTTGAACTCGAAGAGAGGCGCGGCGGTGATGCGGAGGGCGGGGGCTTTGGTTTTGCGCGCGGTGGAGAGTTCGAGCCAGCGGACGTCGGTGTGGTGGCCGTGCTCCTGCGGCATGACGTAGTCCACGTATTCGGCGGTGACGGTGGTCTCGTAGCGGGCGACAAGGCTGCCGGTCTTGCGGTCGTTGTAGTTCTCGACCGGGCCGCGGCCGAAGTAGGCGAGGTTTTCGTAGCCGGCCACGAGGTCGAGGCGCACGCCGACGCGGGGGAGATCGGTCATGTCGGGAGAGCCGAAGGCGATGACGTTGTCCACCACGAGGCGGCCGTCGGGGTGCAGGGTGTAGCGGTGGGTGTGGGTGCAGTCTTTCCAATTTTCGCGGCCGGAGGCGGCGTGGGAGAGCGTGACGGTGACGGAGCCGTCGGGGTTGGCCTTGTGGGAGAAGGCGCCGGGCTGGTGTTGGAGGGCTTTGGTGACGAGGCCGAGTTTTTGCCAGCGGCCGAGGGCCTTGGCGTCCTGGCCGGTCCAGAGCTTGAGGCCGTCGTTGTCGGTGGCGGCGCGGTTGAGCTCGACGAGCGGGGCGCGGGCGAGGAACTCGGCGCCACGCACGCGGAGGGATGCGAGGGTGGCGGTGGCGCGGTCGAAGGTGGCGGCGGTGTCGCCGGCGCGGAGGACGAGGCCTCCGACACTCTTCTCGATGCGGACGGAATCCTGCTTCTCACGAAGCAGGCCACGGGGGGAGGGGTTTCTTGGGATCTGAGTCAGCGATAGCTGACTCCACGCGGTTTCGTGGCCGCGCTCGGCGTAGGTGGTGTCGGCCACGGTGTTCCAAGTGACGTTGAGGTGGGCTTCGACGCCGGGGGGGAGTTTGCCGAGGGGGAGGGCGACCTCCTTCGACGCGCCGGGGGCGAGGTCGAGTTTGGGGAGTTTGCCGGTCTTGGCGGTGACGCCGTCGAGGAGGAGTTCCCAGCGGCCCTGGAGGCGGGCGAGGGAGACGAAGTCGTGGTCGTTGGCGACGCGGATGCGGCCGGGTTTGTTTTTGACGAGTTCGACGGAGACGGGCTGGGCGAGGTGCTTGAATTCCCACATGGCGGGGTGCGGTATCCGGTCGGCGGATACGAGGCCGTCGCACACGAAGTTGGCGTCGTTGGGGGTGTCGCCGAAGTCGCCGCCGTAGGCGAAGAACTCGCGGCCGTCGGCGGTCTTTTGGCGGATGCCGTGGTCGAGCCATTCCCAGATGAAGCCGCCCTGGATGCCGGGCTTGGTCTTGAAGACGTGGAAGTAGTCCGAGAGGGAGCCGTTGGAGTTGCCCATCGCGTGCGAGTATTCGCAGAGGATGACGGGGCGGGCCAGGGGGTGGAGGGGCGCGGGGATGGCACGGCGGTCGCGGTGCGGCGAGTTGGCGGCCCAGTGGTCTTGCCAGCCGAGGGCGAGGAGGGCGTCGCCGGACGGGTTGGTGGATTCCTTGGCGGCGGAGTAGTGTTTGGCGCCGAGGTCGCTCCATTTGACGAGTTCGTCGAGGGAGGAATACATGGGGCAGATGACGTCGGTGGCGGCGGAGCCGTGGGCCCAGGTGAGGTGGCTCTGGCCCTTGGAGATGGCGCCTTCGTAGTGGAGCGGGCGGGAGGGATCGTATTCGCGGACCCAGCCGGCGGCGGCGGCGTGGTTGGCGCCGTAGCCGGACTCGTTGCCGAGGGACCAGAAGATGATCGAGGGGTGGTGTTTGTCGCGCACGACCATGCGCATGACGCGGTCGAGCCAGGCGGTGGCGTAGCGCGGGTCGTGGCAGAGGGTGTTGTGGAAGTCGTGCGATTCGGCGTTGGCCTCGTCGATGACGTAGAGGCCGTGTTCGTCGCAGAGGTCGAGCCAGCGGGGGTCGTTGGGGTAGTGGGAGGCGCGGACGGCGTTGAAGTTGAACTGCTTCATCAGGGTGACGTCCCGGACGAGCGTTTCGTAGGGGACGGCCTTGCCGTGGTCGGGGTGGTGGTCGTGGCGGTTGACGCCGTGGATGAGCACGCGTTTGCCGTTGATGAGGAGATCGCGGTCGCGGATCTCGACGCGGCGGAAGCCGATGCGGGTGGCGGTGTGGCTGTCGCCGTCGGGGGTCTTGAGGGTGACGAGCAGGGTGTAGAGCGCGGGCGACTCGTGCGACCAGAGTTGGGGGCGTGCGACGGCGGATGAGAGGTCGATGCGCAGGTGGAGCGGGTTGTTGCACCAGCGTTTTTCGGCGACCTGGTGGACGGCGGATAGTGGTTTTTTGAATACATCGCGGCCTTTGGGATCGAGCAGGCGAACCTCGGCGGAGACGCCCTTCGGGGTGGGGCCGGCGTCGGCAAGGCCGATGAGGACTGCGACGTCGAGCGTGGCGGAGGCGAGGTCGGCGGAGAGGACGGGGCGGGCGTGGATGTCGCGGATGAACGTCTTGGGGGTGGCGAAGAGGAAGACCTCGCGGTGGAGGCCGGTGAGCCACCATTGGTCCTGGTCTTCGATGAAGGTGGCGTCGGACCACTTGAGGGTGAGGGCGACGAGTTCGTTTTCGCGGTCGTGGCGGATGGCGGGGGTGAGGTCGAACTCGGCCGGGAGGCAGGAGTCTTTGGAGAGGCCGATGGCGACACCGTTGAGGTAAACGGCGAGCACGTTGGTGGCGCCGCCGAAGTGGATGGCGATGCGTTTGCCGGACCAGGCGGCTGGGACGGAGAAGGTGCGGCGATAGACGCCGGTGGGATTTTCGGAGGGGACGTGCGGGGGCTCGTGGGGCCAGGGCATCTGGACGTTGGTGTAGTGGGGTTTCCCATACCCCTGGGTCTGGAGGTTGCCGGGGACGATGATGGAGCCCCACTCGGGCGACGGGGTGGAGGCGGGGGTGAGGATAGCGAGGGCGTCCTCGGGGCTGGCCTCGAGGCGGAATTGCCATTGGCCGTTTAGCGGGAGGATCCAAGGCGAGTTGTCGGGGTCGCGGGCGAGGGCCTGTTTCGCGGTGGCGAAGTGGGTGAAGGTCGCGCGGGGCGGGAGCTTGTTGAGCGAGGTGAGCTCGGGGTTTTGCCAAGCTTTGATGAGGCCGTGGTGGAGCATGGAAGAGGCGGGTTGGGGGCGAAAGCGACAAGACCAGCAGCCGGGGGCGGATGAAGTCGAGGCGCGTTCCGGAAGTTTTATGATATCCGTTGAACGAGGGCGCGGGCGAGGGCGCGTTCGTGGGCGAAGAGGTATTGTTGGGCGAGGCCGGCCTGGGGGCCGAAGTGGGCGCGGCCGAAGAGGGCGATTTGTTCGGGTTTCCAGCCGTCGAGGCCGTAGCGGCGGGCCATGGCCTTGATTATCCAGGTGTCCACGGGGAAGGCTTCGAGGCGGCCGGCGCCGAAGAGGAGCACGCAGTCGGCGACTTTTTCACCGACGCCGGGGAGTTCGATGAGACGGGCTTTGGCCTCGGGGTAGGGGGCGGTCTCGGTGGCGGCGAGCCAGCCGGGGTTTTGGGCGAGGAAGCGGGCGATGCCGGCGACGTGGCGGGCGCGGAAGCCGAGGGCGCAGGCGCGTAGTTGTTCTTCGGATACGGAGGCGAGTTCGGGCCATGTGGGCAGGGCGCGCCACTCCGCTTCCGGGGCGGCGGGGGAGCCGTGGCGGGCGGCGAGGCGGGCGAGCATTTGCTTGATCTGCGGGATCTGTTTGGTGGCGCTGCAAACGAAGCCGAGGAGGGTCTCGCCGAAGGGTTGGCGGAGGATGCGCAGGCCGGGGTGGGCGGCGAGGGAGGCGGCGAGGGGAGGGTCGCCGCGCCAAGGGAGGAGGTCTTCGTCGGCGGGCGGGCCGGCGAGGTAGGTTTGGAGGGCGGCGGCGGTGGCGGCGGGATCGGCGTGGAGCGGGGTGGTGAATTCGAGGGTGGCGGAATTGGCGCCCAGGCGGATGCGGACGTGGTGGTGAAGCCAGCCGCCTTCAAAGGAGCCGTCGGGGCGGGGGTGCCAGCGAAAGGCCTGGCCGCCGTCGAGGATTTCGGCGAGGACGGCGGGCGTGAGGGGCCGGGCGCGGGGGAGCGGGGGAACGGGTTGCCAAGGGTGCCAGGCGGAGGCGGACATGCGCGCAGGCTGGCGAGGCGGGGAGCGAAGGCAAACGCGGGCGGGCGGCGGGGCCAGGGACGTGGCGCACGGTTCCTCGGCTCAGTGGGTGAGGACGGATTTTAGCACGCGGCCGAGGTCGCCGACGCGGTAGGGTTTGGTGATGTAGCCGACGAAGCCCATGTCGAGGTAGCGCTGGACCATCTCGTCGTCGTCGTAGCCGCTGGTGACGATGGCGTGGACGCCGGGGTCGAGCTCGCGGAGGCGTTTGAAGCATTCTTCGCCGCCCATGCCGCCGATGATGGTGAGGTCGAGCAGGACGGCGTCGTAGGGGCGTTGGACGGCGAGGTAGCGGCGGTAGAGCTGGATGGCTTCGTCGCCGTTGCGGGCGATGTCGTGGGTGTAGTCGAGGCTGGCGATCATGGCGCCGGTGAGTTCGCAGATCTTGGGGTCGTCGTCCATGAGGAGGATACGGCCGGTGCCGAAGCGGAGCGCGGGGGCGCGGCGGGTCTCTTCCTGAAGCGGGCGCGAGGCGACGGGGAGAAGCACGCTGAAGAGGGTGCCGGCGCCGGGGGAGGATTGGACGCCGATGCGGCCGCCGTGGCGGCGGACGATGCTGTCCACGGTGGCGAGGCCGAGGCCGGTGCCGGAGCGTTTGGTGGTGAAGAAGGGGTCGAAGATGCGGGGCAGAATCTCGGGGGAGATGCCCGTGCCGTTGTCCTGGACGTCGATGCGGACGTAGGCGCCGGCGGGGAGGTCGTCGAATTCGTGTTCGGCGAGGGTGATGTTGCCGGCGGAGAGGGTGATGCGTCCGTCGGCGGGGACGGGCATGGCCTGGATGGAGTTGATGACGAGGTTTTGGATGACTTGGAGGATCTGGCCCTTGTCGATCTCGACGGGGAGGAGGTCGGCCGGGGTATCGACGTTGACGACGACGGGGCTGCCGGCGGCGGCGATGCGGACGGCGTTTTGCAGGAGATCGGCGGGGGAGACGACTTGGCGGGTGGCCTGGGTGCCGGCGCCTTTGGCGAAGGCGAGGAGCTGGCGGGTGAGTTGTTTGGCGGCGAGGCAGGCTTGTTCGGCGGCGTCGAGGTGGTTGAACTCGCGGTTGTCTTTGGCGGTGGAGACGCCTCCGAGGATGGTGGTGAGGAGGTTGTTGAAGTCGTGGGCGATGCCGCCGGCGAGGATGCCGAGGGACTCGAAGCGGTTGGCTCGGACGAGTTCCTCGGGGGTGAGGGACATCTCGGTGGGGTCGCGGAAGATGACGACGAAGCCGGCGAGGGATTGGTCGGCGTCGCGGGCGTCGATGGCGGTCCAGACGATGGGGCGGGGGGGGGCGTCGGGGGTGCGGGGGGAGAGGGAGTGGGTGTCGTCGAGGCGGCCGATCCGGGGTTGGGTAAGGGCGAGTTCGACGGCTTCGTCGGCGGGTTTGCCGGTGGTGCGGTGGACGAGTTGGAAGATTTCGGAAAGGGGGTGGCCGAGGGTGTCGGCGGCGGGGAGGGCGAGGAGGGTGGCGGCCTTGGTGTTGCAGGAAATGACGACGCCGTGGGGGTCGGTGATGAGGACGGCTTCGGCGAGGGCGTCGAGGGCGGCGGTGAGGAGGGTGGGCGGGGTGGCGCGGGGATCGGTGGCGAGGCCGGCGAGGGGGATGGCGTAGCCGATGACGCGGGAGAGCTGGTCGCGGCGGCCGAATTCGCGTTGGAGGCAGAGCAGGGCGGGGAGGGGGGCGCGGGAGGCGTCGAGCAGGGTGACGACGCGGCGGCTTTCCTCGCCTTCGCCGGGGGCGCCGCGGAGGAAGGAGTCGAAGTCGGCGGCGCCGACTTCAGGGGGGAGGGCGTCGAGGAGGGGGGTGGGGGCGGGGAGGGATGTATCGTCGGCGTGGGAGCGGGTGCCGAGGAGGCGGTGCCAGGCGGCGGAGAACCAGTGCTGGTTTTGGGCGAAATCGAGGTCGAAGGCGGCGAGGGAGCCTTGGGTGGAGAGGCGTTGGAGGCGCTCGTCGTTAAGGATGCTGATCTCTTCGAGTTCCTTGCGTTCGGTGATGTCGAGGAGGACGCCGCAGACGCGTTGGAGGGCGCCTTCGGGGCCGAAGACGCGGACGCCGGTGCAGTTGATCCAGAGGTAGTGGCCGGCGCGGTGGCGCATGCGGTATTCGACGGAGAACGGGCGGGTGCCGGCGGGCTGGCGGCGGGGGGCGTAGTCGGGGGAGGCGGAGGTGTCGTCGGGGTGGACGAGGCTGCGCCAGGAGGCGAGGGTGTCGGGGAGTTCGTGTTCGGCGTAGCCGAGGGTGCGTTTCCAGCCGTTGGAGGTGACGAGTTGGGCGCTGTCGAGGCGGAGGTCGAAGAAGCCGAGGGAGGCGCGGTGGGCGATGAGGAGGAGGGCGTCCTGGAGGGGGTGGGCGGCGGCGCCGGGCAGGGGAAAGGGTGCGGTGGAGGAGACTTCGGGCAGGGCGACGAGGGTGGCGGTCCAGGCGGCGGCGGCGAGGGTGATGGGGTCGAGGCGGAGGTGGTAGGAGCGGGTGCCGTCGATGGGGCGGATGCTTTGGGCGCGGATGCTGGCGGAGGAGGCGAGGGCTTCCCACTGGATGGCGAGCATCTCGGGGTCGCTGCTGGTGAGTTCGAAGCGAAGACTCTCGACGAGGAGGGTGTTGGCGAGGGCGGCGGCGGTGCGGCCGAGGGCGGCGGCGGCGGCGGGGTTCACCGATAAAATACGGCCGTCCTTATCGAGGATAAGAACCGCCGGGGTTTCGGTGGTGGCTGCGATGACCATGAGCGGAGTGTGCTAGAAACATGCCGGGAGGTCCGGTTCGTTTCGTCGAGCAGCTTGCAAAGAGAAGCGGGCGAGAGCGAGCCCGCGCCACATGAATTATCCGTCAAGCCGCGCCGTGGACGGGAGGGCTTGGAAGGTGCGGGTGGTTTCGGTTGCTTGCACTTCGGTGGGGTTGCGGCCGGCGAGCCAGGCGCGGATGCGGCCTTCGAGAAAGCGGATGTAGGCGGGGGAGTCGTTTAGGCAGGGGACGTGATGGAAGGCTTCGCCGCCGGCGTGAAGGAAGTCCTCCTTACCCTCGCCTTCGATTTCCTCGAGGGTTTCGAGGCAGTCGGCGACGAAGGCGGGGGTGAAGACGACGAGGCGTTTTTTGCCTTCTTTGGGGAGACGTTCGAATTCGTGGTCGGTGTAGGGGGAAAGCCAGGGTTCGCCGG
Source organism: Opitutaceae bacterium (assembly GCA_036770725.1). GTDB lineage: Bacteria > Verrucomicrobiota > Verrucomicrobiia > Opitutales > Opitutaceae > IMCC26134_A. Next base: position 8,917 of record DAIPIP010000031.1, on the reverse strand, counting down.
CGAGGCGGGATTGAAAGGAGATGGACCATTTACCGTCGGGGATGCCGGCGCGTTTGACGAAGGCCTGGGTGGTTTTGACGCACTGGGCCTTGTAGCAGGTGGCGTGTGCGGCGGAGCAGGTGTTGCAGCAATCGGGGGTGATGGTGCAGTGGGCTTTGGAGGCGTCGCCTTTGCGGAGGTGGCGCTGGGGGATGCCGTGATAGGAGAAGAGGACGTGGTCGTGGGGGTTGTGGTCGAGGTGGGGTTTGGAGACCTCGTGGAGGGCCTCGATGTAATCGGCGTCCTGGTAGAAGGGTTGGGCGCAGTCGATGCGGGTGCGGGGGGCGTGGATTTTGGCGTCTTCGTAAACTTTTACCACGACGGTCTCCCACGAGGACATGGCGTAGTGGGGGTATTGGGGAATGAGAAAGAGTTCTTCGATGTCGGCGGCGGCGATGGCCTGGAGCACGCTCGGGATGGAGGGCGTGCCGTAGCGCATGGCGAGGAAGACGGGGGTGTCGGGGCCGAGGGTGGAGACGAGTTTGCGCTGGACGCTTTTGGAGGTGAGGACGAGGGGGGAGCCGTCGGGTTGCCAGACCTCCTTGTAGGCCTCGGCGGATTTGGGGGCGCGGGTGGGGGCGATGATGCCGTTGACGAGGAGCCAGGCGGCCCAACGGGGGCGGATGTCGATGACGCGTTCATCGCCGAGGAATTCGCGCAGGTAGCGGCGCACGTCGGGGACGGCGGTGGAATCGGGGGAACCTAGGTTGACGAGAAGAACGGCGCGCTTGGGCGTGGACATGGGAAGGGAATGGGGGGCGGAGGGGCGCGGATGTCAAACGGAGCGCGCGGGGGTGTGGAACGAGCGGCGGACTTTTTCCCGTCTCTTAGGCCGAGTCTTGTAAATAAACCGGGCCATCGCGGGCGCTCTGCGAGTGAAGCGAGAAAAGGCGCCGGGCCTGCGTTGCCCTCGGCGGCACGGGCCTCTGGCCCGCCTCCGCCTCGGTCGCCTTGGCCGAGCGCCTTTTCTCGCTCACGCTGGCCCGGTTTATTTACAAGACACGGCCTAAAACCGGAAGCTGGCGCTGACTTCGAAGACGGCGCTGACGATGGCGTAGGCGATGAAGCCGACGAAGCTGAAGGCGAAGACGAGCACGCCGGTGGAGATGAGGCCGGTGAAAGTGTTGAGCCAGCGATCCAGGTCGGTGCGGCAGGTGCGGGCGATGTCGCGCAGGCCGGGGGCAAGGCTGCCGGTTTGCTCGGAGACGGAGAGGCGGTCGAGCAGCAGGGGCGCGAAAATGCCGGTGCGACCGAGGGCCTTGGAGAGGGATTCGCCTTCGAGCACGCGGTCGGTGGATTCGCGGAGGCGGGCGCGCAGGGCCTCGTTGGGGATGGTGCGCTCGACTAGGCGGAGGGCTTCGGCGGTGGTGATGCCGTTTTCCAGCAGCACGGCGAGGGTGTGGGAAAAATTGAGCACGGTGGCGCGGATGGCGTAGCCGCTGACCAGGGGCACGCGCAGGGCGAGGGCGTCGGAGCCGAGTTTGCCGGACGGGGTGCGACGCCATTGCCAGAAGGCGAGCGCGCCGACGACGAATACGATGGCGGCGATGACACCGTAGCGGATGAGGAATTCGGAGCCGTTAACGAGGAGCTTGGTGGCCCAGGGCAGGTCGCCGCCAAGGGAGGAGAGCAGGCCGCGCAGGCGGGGGAGCAGGAAGAAGAGGAAGAACAGGATGACGCCGCCGGCGAGCACGCAGACGAAGACCGGGTAGGCCATGGCGGCGATGAGTTTGGAGCGGAGTTCTTTTTGTTCGGTGAAGTGGGCGATGAGGCGTTCGAGGACGTCGCGGAGGTTGCCGGTGGCCTCGCCGGCGGCGACGAGGTTGACGGTCTGGGCGTCGAACACGGCGGGGTGGCGGGCGAAGGCGGCGGAGAGGGTGTGGCCTTCGCTGAGGTCGGCCCAGAGGGCGGTGGCTAGGGCGCGAAGGCGCGGTTGTTGCACGCGGACGGAGAGGAGGCGCACGGCCTCGCCGGCGGAGAGGCCGCCGCGCACGAGGTCGGCGAGGGCTTCGAGGAAGGGCAGGCGCTCGGCGGCGGTGGGCGGGGTGGCGGCGTTGCGGGAGGATGAAGAGGGCGGAGACTTGAGACCTGAGACCTGAGGGGAGGAGGGCCGAGCTGGAGTTCGGCGTTCCAGGGGGGAGGTTACGGCGCCGGATTCGTCGAGCTTGGTGGGTTGGAGGCCGCGGGTTTGGAGCTTGCGGAGGGCGTCGCGGCGCGAGGGGGCCTCGAGCGTGCCGGTGGAGGCTGCTCCGGATTTGTCGCGGGCGGTGAAGGAGAAGGTGGGCATGGGGGCGGTCGCTTAGGCTCCCTGAATGACCAATGACGAATGACCAATGACCAATGTGCGGCCGCCAAGGGGGAAGGGGAAGATGAAGCGCGGGAGGGCGGGGGCGAGGCGAAGGGAGCTGATAGGGTGTTCGCGGCGGGCCCAGCGGTCCCGCCCTACCACGGGGGCGTGGGGTTTCTCATTGGTCATTGGACATTGGGCATTGATCATTCCGATTAAGCGGGCTTGGGCGCGATCAGTCCGTCGTGCTGAGGGCGCGGAGGAGTTCGTCGAAGGTGGTCTGGCCTTTTTGCACGCGTTCCCAGCCGGACTCGGAGAGGGTGGTCATGCCGTTGGCGACGGCCTGCTCGGTGAGGGCGCGGCCGGACTCGCGTTTCACGATGAGGTCGTGGAGGGGCTTGGGGTGGAGGATCTCGAAGACGCCGATGCGGCCGCGGTAGCCGGTGCCGCGGCACTGGCGGCAACCGACGGGTGTATTGAGTTCGTGGATACCGTCGGCGAGGTCGGGGGAGAGGCCGAGGGCGACGAGATCGGCCTGGAGGCGTTCGCGCTCGACGGGGGCGGGTTTGGCGCAGGCGGGGCAGAGGCGGCGCACGAGGCGCTGGGCGATGACGAGCTCGACGGCGGAGGCGACGAGGAAGGGCTCCACGCCCATGTCGATGAGACGGGTGATGGCGCCGGGGGCGTCGTTGGTGTGGAGGGTGGAGAAGACGAGGTGGCCGGTAAGGGAGGCGCGGATGGCGATCTCGGCGGTCTCGAGGTCGCGGATTTCGCCAACCATGATGACGTCGGGGTCCTGGCGGAGGATGGAGCGGAGGGCGGAGGCGAAGGTGAGGCCGATCTCGGCGCGAGTCTGCATCTGGTTGGCGCCGGGAACCTCGTATTCGACGGGGTCCTCGATGGTGATGATGCGGAGGTCGGGGGAGTTGATCTTGCGGAGGAAGGCGTTGAGCGAGGTGGATTTGCCGGAGCCGGTGGGGCCGGTGACGAGGATGATGCCGTGGGGGTAGTCGAGGACCTTGTTGATCTGGGCCTGTTCCGAGGGCGACATGCCGAGGCGGTCCATGTTGTAGGCCTCTTTCTTCTGGTTGAGGAGGCGGAGGGAGATGGATTCGCCGTAGAGGGTGGGGAAGGTGGAGACGCGGATATCGAGGGCGGTGGCGCCGGATTTGAAGTTGATGCGTCCGTCCTGGGGGAGGCGTTTTTCGGAGATGTTTAGGCGCGCCATGATTTTGAGGCGCGAGATGATGGCGTCCTGGAAGCGGCGGAGGTTGTCGGGGACGGGGACGGGGACGAGGAGGCCGTCGATGCGGTAGCGGATGCGGAGGGCCTCTTCCTGGGGCTCGAAGTGGACGTCGGTGGCCTGGTCGGCGATGCCCTGGGCGAGGACGTCGGTGACGAAGCGGACGACGGCGGCGTCTTCGTCGGCCTCGTTTTCGTTGGCGGTGGAGTCGGGGCCGAGGGCTTCGAGTTCGTCGTCGAGGGAGCCGGCGCCGACGCCGTAGTTGGCGACGATGAGTTCCTTGACGCGGTCGGCGATGGCGAGGTGCCAGACGACGGGGCGCGGGGTGAAGGTGGCGATCCAGTCGGCGATCTCGGCGGTGGCGGGCCAGGCGGTGGCGAGATGAAGGGGGCCGTCGGGGGGGGCGGGGTCGAGGGCGATCTCGGAGGGCTCAACGGGCGCGGCGGCGGGGTCTTTGACGGGCACGAGTTGGTATTCGTGGACGAGGCGCGCGGGGAGGAGGCGGAGGGAATCCGGGTCGACGGCGGGGTCGGCGAGGCGGGGCAGGCGGGCGGCGTCGGCGAGGACGGCGAGGGCGGTTTCGGGAGGGACGGAGAGTGAGCCGGCCAGGGCGAGCAGGCGTTCGGCGCGGGGGGCCTCGGCGATGGTTTGCAGGGCCTCCGGCGCGAGCGCGGGGAAGGTGGAGGCGTCGAGGGTGAAAGGCATCGGGAGCTGGTGGAGCCGGTAAAGCGAGTAAGCTGGTGGAGCTTACTCAGGGGGCGACGGGGTCGAGAGGCGTGGGGATGGCGGGGGCGGCGGCGGGGCGGCGGTCGAGGACCTCGCGGATGCGTTCGCTTTGGGGGCCGGAGTCGATGCGTTCGAGGGCTTCGATGTTGTCGAGTTCGGTGTTGGTGAGGATGACGGGGCGGAGGAAGAAGATGAGTTCGCTGCGGGTTTTTTCGCGCGAGCGTCTGCCGAAGAGGTCGCCGATGAAGGGGATGGGGCCGAGGCGGTTTGAGTTGCGGGAGTCGGAGGTGCGCTGGAGGCCGCCGAGGACGATGATGTCGCCGTTGGCGGCGCTGACGAAGGAGGTGGTGCGGCGTTCGCCGACGCGGGGCTGTTCGTTGCCGTCGATTTCCACGGTGCCGAGGATGTCCTGCACGTTTTGCTCGATCTCGAGTTGCACGGTGCCGGTGCTGCCGATGAGGGGGAGGACGCGGAGGGTGATGCCGATTTGCTGCTGGGAAACAGTGGAACTGGTGGTGAGGCCGGTCGCGGCGCCGGACGCACCGGTGGTGGTGCCGGTGATGACGGGACGGGTCTCACCGACGAAAATTTCGGCTTCTTTGTTGTGGGTGGTGACGATGGTGGGAACGGAGAGAATGGTGGAGCGGTCCTTGCGCGGGGTGGAGCTCAGGCCGATGGCGGCGGTGAGATTTTGACCGTAGCCGGTGCTGGTGGCGAAGCCGGCCGCTCCGGCGGCTCCGATGCCGCCGATGGTGCCGCCGGGGCCGGAGGCGAGGAAGCCGGTGAGCTTGTTGTCCTCGACGCGGAGGCCGAGGGCGTCGATGCCGCTGCTGGCACCGTCGTTTAGGTTGACCTCGGCGATGACGACCTCGATGCGGACCTGGGCGAGGAGAACGTCGAGGCGGTTGACGAGGGAGGCGACGAGGCGGATGTCGTCCGGGGTGCCGGCGACGACGATGGCGTTGGAGCGTTCGTCGGCGACGATGGTGAGGAGGCTGGAGAATTCCTCGGAGTTTACGGTGGCGAGGGCGTTGGCGGCGGCGGCCGGGGCGGCGGGTGTGGGGACGGGCGGAGCGCCTTCGTTGGCGGCGGCGTTGTTGCGCGAGGCGAGGCGGTTGGCGGCGGCGCCGGAGCGCTGGGCGGCGGTGTTTTGGCCGGAGACGAGTTTGGCGAGGAGGGCTTCGACCTGAAGGGCGTCGGCGTGTTTGAGGAAGATGACCTCGCTGCGGGTGGAGGGATCGGCGCGGACATCGAGGCGGGCGACAAGGTCGTCGAAGAAGGCGTGTTCGCGCGGGTCGCTGATGAGGAGGAGCTGGTTGGTGCGGTCGTCGGGCTGGTAGGTGGTGGACGTGCCGATCTGGGCGGACAGGGGGCCGCCGAGGAGGGTGCGGAGCTTGGTGGCGACGTCGGAGGCCTTGGCGAAGCTCAGGGTGTAGGCCTTGACCGCGAGGGCGGTGGAGGAGGGGCGGTCGAGCTCGGCGATGAGGGTTTCGATGCGTTGGAGGTTGGCGACGGATTCGACGATCAGGAGCGAATTTGATTTTTCGAAAACAGAGGGCTGGGTGGCGATGGCGGGGTTCTGGAGCGGCGCCAATTGGGGGACAAATTCGCCGACGCGGAGGAAGCTCAGGGTGAAGATCTTGGCGGCGACGCGTCCGCTGGGGGGGAGGCCGAGGGTGGAGCCGGTGATGAGTTCGGGGGTGTCGGCGCGGATGAGGTTGAGCTGGGAGACGAGGGTGAAGCGTTCGCCGAGGGGGGCGAGACCTATGCCGTTTCGGTTGAGGAGGGTTTCGAGGGCGCGGAGGGCCTCGGACTTGGGCAGGGGTTTATCGAGGTTGAGGGTGAAGGTGGCGGGGGGGAGGGAGGCGGGGCGGATGAGGGTGCGGCCGGACCAGCGTTCGTAGAGGTCGAGGACCATGTCCACGGAGTCCTGGCGAAGGACTAGGGTGCTGACCATTTCCTCGGAGGGGGCGGAGGGGGAGCCGGGCGGCGTAGCCTCGACCTCCTGGGCGCCAAGGGGAGCCAGGAAAAGTGAGCAGAGGAAAAAGAGGAGACGGGCGGGGCTTAGGGGACGTGGCATTGAAGGCGAGAGACGCCGCAACCTTCGGTCGGGTTGCGTGAAAGTGGCGAGGGTGAAAACGTGAAAAGGTGTTGGTCGTTGGTTTCGTTTTGGTGCCGAAAACCGGCGGGCAAGGCTCGACAGAATTTGACCGGCGGGATAGCGATCAACTTCGAGCGCTCGCCGTTTTGTTTTTTGGTCTAAACCCGAGGGCTAAACAAAACGCCTCTTGATGATCGATTCCCCCACACCCGGCAACAACCCGGTTCCTGATCGTTCGCCCGAGTCTTTCGACACTTCGCCGTATTCAACGGGCGACTCCCCGAGCGGTCGTCTGCCTCGTATCGGGTTTTGGTTTCTCGATTTGGCCAGCAAGGAGTTTTTGTGGTCGGCCGAGATTTACGCGTTACACGGGCTGCCTTTGCAGCAACGCCTTACCCTTGTCGAGGCGCTCGCTTTTTATGTGCCCGAGCACCGTTCCGTGTTGATGGGTAAACTCGAGGAGTGCGGGCGAGCGGGGACCTCTTTCGATCTGGAGTTGCCGCTGGTCATTGCGCACGCGCAGCGCCTTTGGGTGAGGATTATTGGCGAGGCCATGCGCGATGTCTCCGGGCGCATTTTTGCCGTGCAAGGGGCGTGTCAGGATATCACCGAGCGCAGACGCACCGAGGCGGCTTTGCGGGCTAGCGAGCGTCAGTTCGCCAGCGCATTTATCCATGCGCCTATCGGCATGGCTTTGGTCGCGCTTTCGGGGGCATTTATCCGGGTGAATCGCGCGTTATGCCAAATGCTGGACTACACGGAGGACGAGTTGCTCGGCTTGACGGTGCAGGTGCTGACCCGGCCTGACGATATCGGGCTCGATTTGGTGCATGCCGCCTCGCTGCTCGAGGGCAAGGCCGTGTCCTACCAGATTGAGAAACGCTATTTCCACAAAGACGGGCACGATGTGTGGGTTTTTCTCTGTGTCTCACTGGTCCGTGATGAGGACGGAGAACCGCTGCATTTTATCGCGCAGATCCAGGACATCTCGCGGCGAAAGGCCGACGAGGAAAACACCGAACGGGCGTTGCAGCGTTTGTATGAAGCGCAGCGCATCGGCCGGATCGGCGACTGGGATTTTGATCTGGCGACCCGGGTCATCACTTGGTCGCCCGAAGTTTACGTGCTCACCGGCCGCGATCCCGCTTTGGGGCCGCCCAAGGACGAGGAGGATAACCTGGGTCACTATATGCCGGAGAGTCGGGTGAGGTTGCGCGCCGCCGTGGAACGCGCGATCACGACGGGCGAACCCCAGGAGTATGAAGTCGTGATTCAGCGGCCCGATGGTTCGCGGGCCGACGCGGTCGCCCACGCCATTCCGCATAAAAATGCGGAGGGTCGGGTTATCAGTCTGCATGGCACGATTCAGGACATCACGGAGCGCAAGGAACTGGAGCGGCAGTTTTTGCGCAACCAGCGCATGGAGAGTCTCGGCACGCTTGCCGGTGGCATCGCGCACGATCTCAACAATCTGCTCACGCCGATTTCGATGGGGGTGGATTTGTTGCGCCAGTTGCCCGTGCCGCCGCAAAGCCTGCCCGTGATCGAGACGATAAAGACGAGTTCGCAGCGCGGCGCCGAGCTGGTGCGACAGGTGCTCACGTTTGCCCGCGGGGTGGAGGGCGCGCGCATCGCGCTGTGTCCGAAGCCGATCCTCGTCGAGGTCGCCGCCATGGCGCGGAATACGTTTCCCAAAAACATCACCATCGAGCTGTCGATCGACTCCGATCTCGGGCTGGTCTTGGCCGACCCCACCCAAGTCAATCAGGCCGTGCTCAACTTGATGGTCAACGCGCGCGACGCGCTTCCCTCCGGCGGGCGCATCCAGATCGCGGCGGACAACCATACACTCGATGCGAGCGAGGCGGACTTCCGCCGTGATCGTCGGCCGGGCGCTTACATTCGCATGCGGGTGACCGACAATGGCGCGGGCATGGCGCCTGAAATCGTGGAGCGTGTTTGCGAGCCGTTTTTCACCACCAAGAAACTCGGCCAGGGCACGGGACTCGGGCTCTCCACGGTATCCGGCATCGTTCGCAACCTGGGTGGATTTTTGGACATCGAAAGCAAGCTCGGGGAGGGCAGCACATTCACTCTCCACCTGCCCGCCTACACCGCTGACTCGGTGGCGATGTCTCCGAGCGAGGCTCCCGTAGCCCTGCCTCGGGGGAAGGGTGAGCTGCTGCTCGTGGTGGACGACGAGAGCAGCATCATCTCGTTGTCCCGGTCTATTTTGGAGGAGTTTGGTTATCGTGTGCTCACCGCCGAGGATGGAGCGCAGGCGGCCGAGTTGTATGTGCGGCACCAAGGTGAAATCGCGTTGGTGATCACCGACATGATGATGCCGGTGATGGACGGGCCGGCGCTGATTCGGCGGCTTCGTTCGCTGCAACCCGACGTGAAGATCCTCGCGGCCAGCGGACTCCAGACCACGCCTGAAATCATCCTGGCGGCGGGTTTGGTGGAGCGACAGCTGCTGCCCAAGCCCTACTCGGCGGAGGCCTTGGTGACGCGGGTGCGT
>DAIPIP010000190.1:0-5135 GCA_036770725.1 Opitutaceae bacterium | reverse complement strand
CCGCCACCTCCAGTTCGACCCCAAGGCAAAATTGCGCCCGTCGGTGGAGAGCCTGCGGCGGCACCGGTTTCAACAGTTCGCCAAGATGGTTTGATCCGCGTTTGTTTCCTTCCGCCCGCCTTCAAATGACTCCGCCCTCCGACACATCCGGCGACCTTTCGCACCCGGCTCTGGTTGCGCTGCAAAATGAACTTGATCGTTACGTGGTCGAGGAGCACGCCATCCAACGCGAAACCATGCGCCAGCGTTGGGCCTCCGACCTGGAAGACCGCCTCCTGGAAGGTCGCTGCATCTCCGGGCTCACGGTTATCGAGCACCCGAGCGCGAAGCGCTGGGTGCTTGCCTGCGAGGGCAACGACTCCCGCTTTCGCGAGGGAGATTTTGTGCGCATCAGCGCCGGCGACCCGCAGTTTCCTCTCATGGAGGCCGCCTTGCTCGCGGTCGGCGACACGCGCATCGAAATCCAAGAATGGCGCACCTACGGCGACACGGCTTTTCCCATCGGCTTGAGCGGTCTTTGCATCGACGAATCCTTTATCGATCTCGAAGACCGCTATCGCGCCGCCATAGAGGATCTGGGTAAAACCAATATCGGCCGCGACCTCATCCTCCCTCTGCTGCGTGGTGAGCTAAAACCCACCGTGGACGCCGCCGAATGGGACGGCGCCGCCGAGCGCGCCACCCGCGACGGACTGAATGATCAGCAGACCGACGCCGTCGCCAACGCCGTCGCCAGCGAGACGTGCTGGTTGATCCAAGGGCCGCCCGGCACGGGCAAGACCCACGTGCTCGCCTGGGTGATCCAGGATTTGCTGCAACGCGGCGAACGCATCTTCGTAACGAGCTTCACCCATCGCGCGATCAACAACCTGCTCGCCGCCGTCGCCGAGCGCCTCGAAACCCCGGGTCACGTGGCCAAGATCGCGCCCTACCTCGATCCAAGTCTTCCCGCCGGTGTCGAACAACGCGAGCGCTTCACCGAACTCTCCTTCGCCGACGATACCTCGGGCGCGGGATACGTAATCGGCGCCACGCCCTTCGCCCTGCGTTCCTCGCGTATCGGAGCGCGCGATTTCGACACCATTGTCATCGACGAAGCCAGCCAAGTGACCATTCCCCTCGCCGTCATGGCCATGCTGGCCGGGCGCAAATACATCTTCGCCGGCGATCATCAGCAACTCCCTCCGGTCTCGCTCAGCCGCCCCGCCAACGAGACGCGCAGTCTCTCCATCTTTGGCCGCCTGGTTGGTCGAGGCTACGACACCTTGCTTACCACCACGCATCGTTTGAACGACGAGCTGTGCCGCTGGCCGAGCGACACCTTCTACAAATCCCGACTCCGCGCCCACCCGCGCGCAGGGGCTCGCACTCTCATGCTTGCCCGCCGCCCGGTGGAGTGGCCCGAGGTGTTTTCCGCCACGCCCGGCGTGGTCTGGCTCGCCGTGCCGCATCGCGGCTGCCGTTCCTACGCGCCCGAAGAGACCACGCTCGTCGCCGAACTTCTGGGCGACTTTCATGAAGGCGGCCTCGCGTGGAACGACATCGGCGTGGTCGTGCCCTTCCGCCGCCAGGCCCGTTTCCTGCGCAAGCGTCTCGCTTCCCGCGCGCCGGACCGGCGTTCGCCGCAGGGTCTGGTGATAGACACCGTCGAGCGCATGCAGGGACAGGAGCGCGAGGTCGTCATCGTCTCCTTCACCACCTCCGACGAAGACTTCGCGCATCGCCTGCGTGAGTTTCTATTTCAACCCCAACGCCTCAACGTCGCCGCCACCCGCCCTCGCACCAAACTCGTGCTCGTCGCCAGCCCCGCGCTTGTCGCCTACGCTCGCGCCCGCTCCGACGACGAGGGTGCCGCGTGTTTTCTCTCCCTGCTGGAAAACGCCCGCCGGATCGACGTGCCGCTGCCCGAAGCTTAAACGATCATGGCGCGCATCCTTCCCGATCCCTTGCTCGGCTCGTTTCCTCCCGAGGTGCTCCGCGTGCAACGCGCGCTCAAGGCCATCCCCGGCGACGAGTTTATCATCTGGGTTGGCCTGCCGCTGCCGGGCGTCGATTCCCGCCCCGACCTGCTCGTCGTCCACGCCGACTCCACCGCCTTCGTCATCGCCGTCTCTCGCCTTACCGATTCCGACATCGAGGAACGCCTGCACGGCGGCCTCTTCACCGAAGGCGCCGCTCCCGCTCCCGAACCGCTCGGCGCCGCCGAGCGCGAAAAAGTGCGCGCCTTCATCCGAAGCGCGCTGCCCCCGCCAGACGCCCCGCCCGACGACGAAGGTCCGCCCGCCGTGTATGGCCTCGTGCTTTTCCCCAACGCATCGCACGCCCTGCTCGAACAAGTCTGGACGGACAACCCGCACGACGGTTGCTACTGGCTCGGCGAGCGCCACCTCACCTCGGAAAAACTCGCCGCCTGCCTGCGCAAGCTCGCCACCGGCGGCTTGCAGGAGCGCCAGCTCCAGCGCCTGCGCTCGCATTTTTCGCCCGAGACCGTGGTGCCGATGCGCTTCTCCGCCAAGACTCGCCCCCCGCGCAACATCGCCGCCGAGTTCGCCCCCATGCTGCTCGACTACGATCAGGAGGCATGGGCCAAGAACCGCCTGCACCTCCCGCAGGAAACTCTCGCGCTGGCCGAGGAGCAGACGCCCTACGGCGAGTCCGCCCTCGTCACCGGCGTGGCCGGCAGCGGCAAATCTCTCGTCCTGCTCTTCCGCGCCTGCACCCAAGCCCGGCTGCATCCGCAAAGCCGCTCCCTCGTGCTCACGCACAACAAGGCCCTGCGGCGCGAACTCGAGGCCCGCTTCGGCGAGCTGGGACGACCGGCGAACGTGCATTGGCACACGTATTTCTCATGGGTGAACGCCGTATTGAAAGAACCACTACACGCTCGTCGTGTCGTGCAATACGCCGAGCGCGACGCGCTCGTGGCCGAGGCCGTGCGCCGCGAGGGCCGCGCCGTCACGGGCCAGTGGATCGAGTTCCTGCGCGACGAATTCGACTGGATGCAGGATCGCGCCGTCACCACCCCCGCCGACTACCTCGCGGTCGACCGCGTAGGCAGGGGCCTCGGGCTGTCCGCCGAACAACGCACCGGAGTCCATGCGATTTATCGGCGCTATCGCGAACTGCTCGCCGCTGCCAACGCGGAGGACTGGTCGGGGCGCGCCCTGCGTTGTTGGGAGAAACTCTCGCGCGACGAGATCACGCCCGAACTCTACGACTACATCTACGTGGACGAGGCGCAGTTCTTCGCCCCGGTCTGGTTGCGCTCGCTGCGCCGCGCGCTGCGCCCGAGCGGCGGACGCCTGCTTCTCGCCGCCGACCCCACGCAGGGCTTCCTGAAACGCCGCCAGTCCTGGGTGGCGTGCGGCATCGATCTGCGTGGCCGCTCCACGCGCCTGCGCCGCAGCTATCGCAACACCCGGGAGATCCTCGCCTTTGCCGCCGACTTTTACCGCGCACGCCTCGGCGACGAAGAGGAGGCGGACCTGAATCTGCCCGACGTCGCCGAGCTGCTCAGCGCCGAATCCGGCGAGTCGCCGCGCATCATTCCGCTCCTGTCCCGGCAGGATGAGATCGCGCGCGTGATCAACGAACTCCGCGCCTACCTCGACGGAGGCGGCGACCCCGACGCGGTGCTCGTGTTGGTGGCCACCGGTCTGCGCACCGGGCCGGTGCACGACGAGTTGGCCCGGGCCTTTGGCGCGAGCCGCGTGGCCGATGCGCGCAAGACCACGCAACCCGGCAGCGTGCGCGTTTGCAGCATCGACGGAGCGACCGGACTCGAGGCCCCGATCGTTTTTCTCATCGGCGCGGCCGAGTTGTTGGAAAGGGAGGACGACCTGCAAACGAGCGCGGATCAGCGCGAGGAACTCCGGCGCGACAACACCCGCCGCCTCTACATGGGCTTCACGCGCGCGGGCATGAGGCTCGTCATCACGTGGGTCGGCCCGTTACCCGAAGTGTTTTCCCGCCTATCGCCGTCCTGAAGAAACTCGGTTTGCCCATTCCGTCCCGTTATCGCTCCGACCGGCTGTTCAACACCTCCGACGGCGGACGAGTTTTGGTGAAAAAGGCCCTGCGTCTCGCCATAGATAAACTCTCCATCGACGAGATCGAACCGGCGGATCGCGCCGACTCCGAGCGCGCCTTGGGGCGTTGATCTCGGTCTTCGCAGCCCTCTGGTTGTTTCTCAGATCAAATTTATGGTGAAGGGCTGCGCACGAAGAAACGCCGCAAACTCGGCGTCGATACGCTGAATCACCGGATCGATGGGAAACACCCTGTCGTCTTCGGTCAAAATCGCGTTTCTGGGGAGGAGGTCAAAGATCAGCAGCCCCGCCCTGGCGTCATAAAATGCCCCGGGAGCCAGAATTTCGTAGCCCATGCTGGTCATCATTTGATCGATGGCCTGTTGCGGCGCGGCCGACCCCTTCACGCCCGGCTGTGAGATGACGATGATCGGGAAACCCTCGTTTTCCAAAACATACTCCAGCCGAATATCGTCATCAAAAATCCGATTATGCAGCGCCTGCCGGTCCAAATACTCCGCCGGCGTGGCTCCTCGACTGTAAGACCCCAGGGCGATGCCGTAACCCTTCTGTCGTTCGGCGAGCGTGGCCTTGTAGTAACGCCGGTTGGACTGACGGTAGAAAACCAAGTGCTCGCCGCCTCGCGCAAATTCAGGAAGCGGCCGATGCCGAATTCTTAGCCGGCGGTTTTCTGCCGCCCAGCGGATGAGCCGGTTTTGCTCCGCGACAACACGGCCTTCGCGAGCGGCGTGATCTGCATCGTGGTCTGGAGCTGCCTCACCGCCTCCTCGCGTGAACCAAGCGCATGTTTCAAGCGTCCCTGAAGAGTCGGCCATGTCGTTTTGGCGGGTTGTTCAATCACTTTCATGATTTTGCTAGAATAATGGCATGCGGCCTCGGTTTCGCGAGACGAAATTCTAATCGGGGGCGGTCCAAAGGGTCGGGCGGTCCAAAGGGAGGGCGATCCAAAGGGTCGTGACGTTGTTTGTTGATTTTCACATCAACCAATCCCGACCGTTCCCTCACCCGTGAAACTCGCCCTTTGGCGAGACGAAGGGCACGCGATAGACGGAGAAATCCCGGTGGTCGGTCGTCAGCACCACCGCG
>DAIPIP010000189.1:0-5226 GCA_036770725.1 Opitutaceae bacterium | reverse complement strand
CGGGCGCGACGGAGGTGACGAAGAGCGGCCCGGAGACGGGCGTCTGCGCGGGCAGGCCGAGGAAGTAACGCAGGAGGGCGGGATGGCCATCGGCGGCGGGCTCGTCCGTCCATGCGCCGACATAGCCGTGGGCGTGGCGCCAGGCGTCGCGCGGGGTGTCGTGGATGAGGGCGGTCACGGTGTCGGGGCCGGAGATCGTATAAAAACTGCTCGGTTGGAGGAAGAGGCCGGCGGTCTCGGTGCCTTCGGCGAGTTCGTCGGGGAGCGGGTCGAAGGCGACGTGGCGGGGGCCGGTGTCGTTGGCGGTGAAGGCGAGCGTGAGGGGCTGCGGGATGGCGGCGTAGTCCACGCCGTTGGTGGCGGTGCCGGTGAGGGTGGGCGTGACGCTCAGGGCGGGGGTGAGTTCGCCGGCGCGGCGAAGGGCGAGGCGGGCGGGGGGAAGGTCGGCGGGCCACTCACCGGTCTCGGGCACGGGGGCGTGGAGCGAGAGGACGGGGAGCGCGGGGTTGGCGGCGGCGAGAGGGCGGAAGCTCGGCGGCGGCGCGAGGGGAGTGCCGTCGCGCACGGGGGTGAAGGCGATGACGATGCGGGTGGGCTGGCTGGTGGCGTTGACGCGCACGGCGAGCATCTGCGTGCCCCAGTTGGGCGTCTGGGTGGTGGGCGAGCCGGGGTCGGTGGAGAGGATATCGAAGACGGCGCCGGCGGGCTCGAGAATCTCGGTCTGGAGGGCGACGAGGGGGCCGGGGGGCTGGGTGGTGAGGGTGAGGCGCGCGGGCTCGGCGGCGGGCGCGGCGTTTTCCTTGGCGTAGAGGTCGAAGGTGGCGGCGTCGGCGTTGTCGGTGCGGCGGAGGAGGAAGGTGTGGCGGTCGTCGGTGTCGGCGCGGACGAAACGGAGGAAGGTGTCGTGCGGGCGGGAGCGGTAGGTGACGAAGGAGTTGGTCGCGGGGCTGCCGAGGGTCTTGGTCTCGAGACTGGTGGCGAAGGCGGTGTTGAAGGTATTGTTGCCGTTGCCGGTGTTGTTGGCGGGGGCGTTGCTCCAGGTCAGCGCGCCGTTCTGGGCGGCTCCGTTGGCGGTGCCTTCGAGCCAGTTCTCGCCGAGGCGGCCGCTCTGGTTCACGCCGTCGCGGAGGGCGTAGAGGTCGATGATCTGGCTGCCGGCGAGGTTGCCTTTGGCGACCTTGAAATCGAGGCGGGCGCGGGTGATCTGACTCTTGGGAACGGGGAGCGAGGCGGTGTCGAAACGGAAGTAGCCCTTGCGGGTGGTGCCGGAGCCGAAGCCCTTAAGGTCCACGGTGGTGCGTCCGCCGTAGTTGAGGGTGGCGCTGGCGTTGTCGCGGATCATGGCGTCGGCGGCGACGGTGAAGACGTGGTCGGTCTCGGGCTCGTCGGAGGGCGCGTGCTGGGTGAACAGGGCTTTTGAGCCGTCGAGCGCGATGGTGGCGGGGGTAATCATGCCCCAGCGGATGGACTGGCCGGAGGGCACGCCGACGAGTTCGTCCTCGATCACGACCTGGCTGCGGTTGACGAGGGCGAAGCCGCGGCGCACGGAGCTGGCCTGGCCGGAGTAGGCCTGGGTGAGGTCGAGGCGGGAATAGGCGAGCTCGGGGGTGGTGTAGAAGGTTTGGATGGGGACGGCGGCGTTTTTGTTTTGTAGCTGGTTATTGATGACGAGGGTGTTGTGACCTCGGTTGTTGAGGCGGTAGTAGTTCCAGCGGCCGGAGTTGAAATCGAAGTAGTTGGGCAGGCTGTAGTCGTCGCCACTGAGTTCGAGGGCCCAGCG
The DNA here is from genome assembly GCA_036770725.1 of Opitutaceae bacterium. GTDB lineage: Bacteria > Verrucomicrobiota > Verrucomicrobiia > Opitutales > Opitutaceae > IMCC26134_A. Next base: position 3,446 of record DAIPIP010000189.1, on the reverse strand, counting down.
CACGCCTTCGGCGTCGAGGACGAAGGAGCCGATGTCCATGTGGCCGTGCTTGGCCTGGTTGTCGCCGCCCTTGAAGCCAAGGTAGGGGGCGGCGGGGTCGGTCCAGGCGCCGCGCATCGCGCCGACGGCGGCGCCGCCGCGGAAGTAGGAATCGAGCGGAAGATCATCGTAGGTGACGGATTGGCCGGAGGGATCGAACCAGGCGATGAGCAGGGCGAAGAAGCGGTCGAGGGTATCGTTGTCCATCATCTCGCCGCGACGCATGCGCGGGAGGTCCTTGGAAACGAGTTCGCGTTCATACCAGGCGTAAACGGGCTGCTGAAATTCGCGGGCGAGCCAGAAGAGGACGGGGGAGAAGTAGGCGGTCTGTTTGGCGTCGCCGAAGTTGTAGTAAAGGTTGGTGGGGCCGACGGTCTGGATTTGGAAAAGGCCGGATTTGCCGAACTCGGCGTAGCCGTCGGTCTGTTCGAGGCCGAGCACGTGGCCGAGGGCGGAGCGGAGGGAGCCGAGGAGGAGGGCGTTGTAGGTGGCGCCGTAGGCCCAGTAGGTGGGGCACTCCTGCCAGTCGCCGTCGGGTTTGAAGCCGACCATGGAGTAAGGGAGCGAGGCGGCGGCGCGGGTGAGGATGTCGGCGGCGAGGGTCGGCTCGTCCTCGGCGACGGCGAGGGCGGCGACGACGAGGCCGCCGTTGCAGACCTGGTTCCAGTTGTTGTCCCAAGTGACCCATTGGGCGTTGGCCTGGTAGTCGGCGAGGCCGGGGTTGAGGCCGTTTTGCACGATGCCGGCGCGGATGATGTCGCGTTCGGCGGGGGTGAGGTAGGCGTGGAGCCAGTCGTAGCCGATGCCCATGAGGGCGGACATCTCGCCGATGTTAAGGAAGTGGGTGGGATACCAGTCGGCGAACTGGGCGGCGGCGAGGAGATCGGCCTTGGCGCGCTCGGCGAAGCGGGTGTCGCCGGTGAGTCGCCAGGCGAGGGCGAGGTTGAAGACGCGGAACATCGCGGTGCGCCGCTCCTCCTTGAGGCGGTGGTTGGCGGGAGATTCGTTGGGGTCGTCGAGGCGGCGGGCGATGACGGGCTCGTTGAGGTGGCGCTCGCACTCGGCGAGGAGAACCTCGATGAGGTCGTCGAGCACGGGCTGGTGTCCGCGCAGCGCCTGGATGCGGGCTTCGTCTTCGGCGGTGAAGAGGAGGCGCGGATGGCCGGAACGCAGGCCATCAAGCGGCGAGGCCGCGGCGGTGGTGGCGGACCAAGCGGCGAGGAGGACGAGGCCGAGACGGGCAAACAGGCGGAGCAGGGGCATGAGACTTAGGGACGGAAGGTAAATGCAAAAAACCCGTGCCGCCGTAGGGGCGGACACGGGCGGGAGGAGGGGAGGCACCGCCGGGAAACGGGCGGCGGAGGGGGCGACGGTTTAGGCGCTGCGACGGCGGCGGGTGGCCACGCCACCGAGGGCGACAAGACCGAGGAGAGCGGCGCCGGAAGAGGGCTCCGGGATGACGCTGAAGTTATCGGCGGCGATAAAAGTGGAGTTCGAACCGGAACCGGCGGAGGTGACGAAGGTGGTGAAGCCGGCGTAGAGATTTGCGGCGCTGGCAAGGGACGCGTTTACGACCGAACCGCTGGCAGCGAACAGAGAAGTGCTGGAGGTGTTGTTGATCAGGGATGCCTCGAAGTCGAAGCCGGCGACGGTGCGGGTGATGCCCACCGAGTAGGTGTGCCAGGTGCTGGTGGCGAAATCGGTTGCGCCAAAGGTGTTCTCGGCGGCGTCGGGACTGATTGTCGTGCGTGTGGTCACGTCGTGACTGCGCAGACGGAGGCCGGCGTTTCCGGTGCCGAACAGGGCGTTATCGCCGCGAATGGTGAACTCGAAGTTGGTGTTGTGGCTGTTGAGCAGGGCCGTGTTGCTCGATCCGATCACGATAGAGAGGATGTTGCCGCCATTTGGGATGATGGTGCCGGTGTCGGAGAGGAAGGAAGCGGAGATGACCGCAGTGTCGCCGGACCGAGGCGAAGGAGCCGATGGAGGTGGTGGAGGCGAAGCCGAATTGGGTGTTGAGACCGGCCCCGTTGTTGATGCGACCGGCGAGTCCGTCCACGCCGAGGTCGGTCCCGCTGTGGGTGTGGGTGTTGGGCCGACCACCGTTGTTAAAATTGGCCGGCGTCGAGGTGTAGTCGTAGCTGAACGGCATGATGGCCGCGCTGGCGGTGCCGACAATGAGGACTAGAAGCGGTAGAACGAGGCGGGACATGGCAGGGTTTGTTGGGGGTATTGAAGATGCGAGTTAGCGAAGCGCGGATGTTGTAGGTTTGCAGTGAAGGCCGGGAAAAGATCGAGTTAATGCAACACGTTGCACGAGGCGGGGGATTTGTCTGGCTTTGAACTTGCCTTGCGCAGGTGGTCGGCGGGGCAAGGGAGGGTGGCGCCCTCAAACCACGCTGGTTCAACCAAGGCGGTGAGCGGGGTGCGGGGCAGGCCGCGCTCACCGGCGTAGATGTGGCGGGCAAGCACGTCCACGGCGACGCGGCCAACCTCATGCATCTGCTGGTCGCAGCCCGAGAGGGCCGGGCTGGTGTTGCGCTCGCCGGCGAGGAGGCTGACAACGCCGATGTCGGCGGGAACGCGCAGCCCGAGGGCGGTGAGCCAGGGGACGACACGAGGCATGCCCACGACGAGGGCATCGGGTCGGTGGCGGCGAAACCAGCGGTTAAACGCCGCGCGGTCTTTACCGGCTTGCCAGTGGGGTGGCGGCCAGCGGCGCGCGCCGACCGCGGCGCTCATACCGGCGTAGGCGGTTGACCAGTTATGGTCTGTATTGGCGTCGTGGATAGGGTTGTCCACGTAGCCGATGCGGCGGTAGCCCCGGTCGATGAGGTGTTGAAGCGCGAGGCGCATGGCGTGGATCTGATGAAGGACCACACGATGGAGCGAAGGCTCGCGCAGGCCATGGCTGACGGCCAAGCTGGCGAGCTTTGCCCAAGGAAGGTCGAGGCGCCGGAGTGGGTGGCTCATCGGACCTACGATTACACCGTCGATGCGGCGATTGGTGACGACAGCGGAGATCTTCGCCGGGCGGACGGCGTCGGGGTGATCGGAAACCCAGAGGGTCTCGAGCGTGATCCCGATCTCTCGCGCACGGGAGCAGACGCCTTGATGGAGTTGGTCGTAATTGGACGCCGTGTGCAGCAACCCGGGATCGGCGAGGCCATGGATAAAAGCGAGGGAGACGCCGGCGGGCGCGATGCGACGTCGGCGCACATCGCGCATGAGGACGTTGATGTGCGGGTTGTGCCGGTAGCCGAGCGTTGCGGCCAACTTTTGCAGCTCGGCGATGCGTTCGGGACGGATGCGCGGATCGTTGCGAAGGGCGGGAGAGACAGTGGAGACGTTGACACCGGCCTTGGCGGCGATGTCGCGGAGGCTGATGCGGTTGGCACCCATGGGGA
>DAIPIP010000188.1:0-5247 GCA_036770725.1 Opitutaceae bacterium | reverse complement strand
GGGTGATTGGGCAGATAAAAACGGGCAAAAACGGACAGGAATGCGCGCTATCCTGTGCAAAAACGGACAGGAATGTCCGTTCTGCTTAGAGGGAGAGGGCGGTGGCGGGCCCGGCGGTCGCGCCCTGCCTGTCGGGCTAGACGTCGGGGCAAAAGCCGTAGAGGAGATCGTCGCGGCCTTTGCCGGGCCATTCGATCTGGTTGGCGCGCAGGTGGCGCATGACGCGGAACACGAGGTCGTTGAGCGCGGCTTCGTAACCGAAAATTGAATACAGGGGGGCGGCGTCGATGCGGATGACGAAGGCGGCGAGGCCGACCTCTTGCAGCATGCGCACGGAGCGGTCCACCATGTCGGCTTCGGCAGCGCTTCCGCCTTGGAGAAAGATGACGGGTTTGGGCGCGGCGTTCATTTGCTGGAAGGGGCCGTGGGCGAATTGCAGGAAATCGCTGATCGGGGGGCAGGGCCAATAAACGCCTTCCATGAATTTGCAGGCGAGGTTTTGGCTGAAGTCGGAGATGGGGGCGGCGGTGACGAGGTTGAAGCCGCCGGACCAGGCGCTGGGGAGGCGGATCATGGCGTCGAGCAGGTCGCGCGGGGCGGTGGCGGCGAGGAGGGCGGCGAGTTGCGCGCCCGAGGGCAGGGGGGCGCGGCAGTCGGGATATTGGCCGACGAATTGGAGGGCGGCGAGGTAGCCGGCGAGGGGACCGACGAAGCGAATGAGGGTGGTGTATTCTTCGGCGAGGGGGAATTCGACGAGTTCGTGGCCTTCGTCGAGCAGGCCTTGGAGGAGGGCGGCGCGGTCGGGTTTTCCCGCAGCGAGGGCGGCGGCGGGGGTGGTGGATGAAAAGAGGACGAGGTGGGCGAAGTCTCGGCGGCGGCGGAGGGCGATCTGGGCGTTGGGGGAGACGCCTTGGGAGAAGACGACGAGGGTTTTGCCGGCGAAGGCGCCGGGGGCCGGATCGACGAAGCCGGAGAGCGGAAGATAGGCGGCGGCGCGATCGGTGTAGAGGTTGAGCAGCATCGCGAGGTAGCGGGCGTGCGCTTCGGAGCTGCCGGTGCCGGTGACGATGAAGCGGGTGGATGCGAGGGTGCGCGGCGAGAGGGGCGGGAGGCCGCGTCGCAGCATGGCATCAAGGGTGGCGGGGATGCTGGCGAGGCGCTCGGCGAGGAGGGCGTGGCCGAGGGGATCGGGCGAGGGTGCGGCGGGGGCCGGGGCGGACATGGTTTCGTCGTTAGCAGGCTTCGGGCCGGGGGCCGAGACGGTGGGGCGTCGGGGCTTAATCGAGCCGGCGCTCAATCCTGCGGGGCGGAGGGGAGGTCGCGGGCGCGTTTGAGGTGGGCGCCGCGTTTGAGGGGTTTTGGGGTGGAGCCGTTTTCGGCGGCGGTGCGACAGCGTTTTAACTCGTCGAATTGCTTGGGCGACATGAGGCGGCGGGGGACGCGTTTGGCGGCCTCGTCCATGAGGCGGTCCCACATCTCGGTGGTGACGTGTTCGATGGGCTCCCAGGGCGTGTGGTGTCCTTGATGGCGGCGCCAGGTCACGGCGCCTCCGTGAAATTCCACCCAGACTTCAAATTTGCCCTGTTCGGGGTCGCGGATCCACCAGCCAAATTCCATTGCCATGATGCGGTGGGGTATTGGCGCGGGGGCGGCGGGGGGCGAGCGCAAAGCAGAGGGACGGCCCTGCTTCGGGCTTGCCCGGCGGGGGCGGGGCGGGCGGCATGGTCGGGTGTTTCCCCTCACCCCGATGTTACTGCGCAGGTGGCGTTTTTTTGCGGGTTTGCTGGCGGGCTTGGTGTTTGGCGGCGGGTTTGTCGCGCGGGCGGATTTGGCGACGGATGTGGCGTTGATCGCGCTGGAGGCGGCGGGCGGGGCGGAGGCGCACGAGCGTTTGACGAGTTTGCGCGCGACGGGGGTGACGCGGGTGGGGGAGGTGGAGGTGTCGTTTATTCTTTATACGGCGCGACCGGATCGGGTGAGGGTGGAGACGCTGGGTGAACGGGGCTCGCTGGTGACGGCTTACGACGGGGTGCATCTGCCGTGGAGAAAAGACGACGTGATGCGACCGCCGCGGCGGCTGGGGCGCGAGGAGGAGCTGCATTTTATCTGGGAGGCGGTGTTTGATCCGCCGTATTTCAAGCCGGTGGAACGCGGTATCGGGCTCGACTATGCGGGTCGAGTGGAGAGCGGGAGGGCGTTTTCGCATCGTCTGCTGGCGACGCGGGCCGGGGGCGGGCTGGAGACCTTGTTGATAGACGTGGGGTCGAATCGTTTGGTGCGTCGCATCGTGCGAACGGTTTCCGTGACGGGGGAGCGTGAGGTGGAGCTGCACTACGCGGATTTTCGCGAGGTGGCGGGCGTGGTGTTGCCGGGGCGAATTCGGACGGTGGAGGCGGGGCGGGTTTTGAACGAGACGGTGATCGACGAGTATGTGGCGAATCCGGAGTTGCCGGTGGATTTCTTCGCGCCGCCGGTCGCGGACTGGCCGAGGCGTTGAGGGAGCCGGGTTTGCGCGCATGCGGCGGCTTGCCAGCGGGCTCGGGGTTGGCTGAGGGTGGCGGCATGGCCCTTTTCGGTTCACTTTCCACCGTGCGTTCACAGCTCGTCGGCGCGCGGGCTTTCGCGACGGCGCTGGCATATGTCGAGAGGGCGTTGACGCCGGGGTCGGAGGAGGCGCGGCGGATCGCGGCGGTGGCGGAGGGAGAGACGGTGCGTGTGGAACTGGGCGAGGGGATATTTGCGTTGGAGCAGGCCTATCTTTCGAAGCCGGCGGAGGAGGGCCGGTGGGAGGCGCATGAACGATTCATCGACGTGCAGGTTGTGGTTGAGGGGGGCGAGTTGATGGGGGTGACGGAGGCGGGGCGGTTGACTTTGGCGGAGGATTTGCGGGCGGAGCGCGATCTGATGTTTTTCGCGCCGTGGGCGGGCGGGTCGGAGTTGCGGATCGGGGCGGGGGAGGCGGCGGTGTTTTTTCCGGCGGACGCGCACATGCCCTCGTTGGCGGACGGCGCGCGGGGGTTGGTGCGCAAGACGGTGGTGAAGGTGCCGGTGTCGTCGCTCCGGTGAATTACCGGCACCACTATCATGCGGGGAATTTCGCGGACGTGCTGAAGCACGCGGTGCTGCTGCGTCTGCTCGCGGGTTTGCAGGCGAAGGAGAAGGGTATCCTGTATTTGGATACGCATGCGGGCCGGGGCGGCTATGATTTGTCGGCGGCGGCGGCGGGGAGTTCGAGGGAGCGGGAGCCGGAGTGGCCGAAGGGGCTGGGGCGCGTGTGGGGGCGCGACGACGCGCCGTCGGAGATCGTGGACTATGTGGCGGCGGTGCGGAAGTTTGACGAGGAGGCGGGGGGAGCCGGCGCGAAGGCGGGGGGCGCGCCGAGATTTTATCCGGGTTCACCCCGGCTGGCGGCGGGCAGGCTGAGGCCGCAGGACAGGGCGGTGCTTTGCGAGCGGCAGCCGGAGGAGCGGGAGGCGCTGGCGGGGGAGTTTGCGGGGGCGAGGCGGGTATCGGTGCAGGAGATGGACGGCTACACGGCGGTGCGGGCGATGCTGCCTCCGCCGGAGCGGCGGGCGTTGGTGTTGATCGATCCGCCGTTTGAACGCGGGGACGAGTGGGCGCGGATCGTGGAGGCCTTGCGCGGGGGCTTGGCGCGGTTGCCGGGCGGGGTGTTTGCGGTGTGGTATCCGTTGACGGCGAGGGCGAGGGTGGACGCGTTTTACCGGGAACTCTTGGCGACGCCCGAGCTGCCCGCCTGTTTTACGGTGGAGTTGCTTATCGGGGGGGAGGCGGCGGGTTTGAAGCTTTGGGGCTGCGGGATGCTGGTGTTGAATCCTCCGTGGGGTAGCGCGGCGCCGCTGGATGGTTTGGCGCGGTGGTTGGCTCCGGTGATGGCGCAGGGGGAGGGAGCGGCGGGGGGCGTTCACTGGCTGGTGCCTGAGCGGTAATACTTTTGCGTTTGGGGGCTTATACGTAGGGTTAACCTTGTGTCATGCCGTATTTGAATGCATCCCTTGTTTTGCGTAAGTAAGCGCCACTTCCATGCTAAAACCATTCAACACCGAAAGCCCCACTCAAATGACTCGCGTCGTGATGGTTGAGGATGATCCGGTTTACCGGCAGTTTATGCGTCAGCTTTTGAAGAAGGTTTCGGGCGTGACGTTGGTGGGCGAGTATGTGACGGCGCAGGAGGGCATCGCGGCATGTTTGGAGGTCAAGCCCGACGCTTTATTGTTGGATTTGCATTTGCCGGATCGTGCGGGAGTCGAGGTGGTGAAGGCGTTGCGGCCGGCGTTGCCGGACATGATTGTGATATTGCTGACGGCGCATCCTCGGGCGGATTTGCCCAGGGAGCTTTTGAAGCTGGGGGTGCAGGGGTTTGCGGACAAGACGGCTTCGGCATTGGAGCTGATGAAGACGATTCGCAGCGTGCTGGCGGGGGGGCTGAGCTACACCAGCGTGGCGGGTTTGGAGAAGCCGCCGACGGAGGCTATGATTGCGTTGCCGGGGAATTCCGCGCAGGTGAGGCCGGAGGTTTTGACGGCGCGGGAGCGGGAAATCGCGGGCTTGGTGGCGGCGGCGATGTCTTCGAAGGAGGTGGCGGCGAAGCTGGAGCTGAGCACGCGCACGGTGGAGAAACATCGGGCAAACATTTATGCCAAGCTGGGGGTGCGCGATGTGGTCGGCCTCACCCGGTGGTGCTTGTATCACGGCTTGGTGGAGTGAGTTTGGCCGATTCCCAAAGCTATTCGCTGTTTTGAGGGTGTGCGCCTGGGACACTGGCTTGGAAAGGAGCGGTTGGAGTGCAGGGATTTTTTTAACCGCGAAGAATACATGAAGATTCGCGAAGGACAGGACCATTGCGGTGCGGTGTGGTCTGATTTTCGCGCTGCTTCGCGGAATTTCGCGGTAACTTATGTCCGAAATAGGTTTCTACACCTCCGATCTTGTTTTGCCGCTCAAGAGCGCAATCCGTTGAAGACAGCGAGGCGACTTGATGGAGCGGCGACGGTCGCGCCGCCGAACTGGGCGACGAACCGGCGGATGGCGCGCAAGAGCATTTTGAATTAAACCGCATCCATTTATTACGGTCTGAAGGTGGGTCGGGGCGGCTGGGCCCGCCGCTAATATTATCGGTGAAGCGCCACTACACCGCGGCGCGCCCAGCGCTCGCGCCCTACCCTTGGATGGCTACGGCTTTATTTAAACCTAGATTCCGCAGTTAGCCTCAACAGAAGCCGCATCTTA
>DAIPIP010000030.1:0-22206 GCA_036770725.1 Opitutaceae bacterium | reverse complement strand
TAAGCGATGTCTGGCATCCTATGTGTAAACGATGTCTGGCACCATGCCAGCGGTCTGGCCTACATCCTAAAGTCCAAATTCAATAGGCGTATGGTATCAGGTCTCATCCCTCATCCCTCGGCGCGCCAGCGCGCGCCTACTCCTGCGGATAAACCAGCACGCGATCATGCACGAGCAGCACGAGGTCCGGTTTGCCGTCGCCGGTGACGTCGGCCACCACGCACTCGCGGGGCTCGCGACCACCGCCGCGGTTGCCTTCATAATGCGGATCGGGCTCGAAAACCTTGAAGTGCAGGCGGCTCGCCCACTCGCCGTCCGCCCCGCGTCTCAGGACCTCGATCGAGTTTTTTCGCGCGTCGATCGCCACGATCTCATCGCGTCCGTCCCGGTCGAAATCCCCGGGCGCAAGGTAAAGATAACGCGCCTCCGGCAGATCGCTCGCATACACGCCTTCGGCTTGGATCGAGAGATTGGCGCCGCCTTCCGGCAGCCACCAGAAGCGGTCGCGCCCGAGCAACAGAAACTCGCTCCGTCCCTTTGGTCCGGTGAGCGCCGCCATGCCGGTAATCTCCAAGCGCGCCACGTCGCGCACATCCACCGTTTCGTGTCCACCGCCATCCGGCGCGGGGCGCAACAGGTGGAGCTGGTCCGCCTTGCGTTCATGCAACACGACTTCGGGCGCGCCGGGGCCGCCCCCCGAAAGCAAGAATCCCGTCGTCACCTCGCCGGACGGATCTCGCGTGGAGAACTGCGCCACGATCTCCAATTCCCCGGCTTCGTTGACCCGCAGCGCGCGCAGAAAATTCTCCGCCGCGACCAGCAATTCGTCCACTCCGTCGCCATCGACGTCCGCAAACGCCAGCGGCGCGTTCGCGGCCTCGGCGCGCGCGAGCAGGCCGGGGCGATAAGCCGCGTTGTCCGCCGCATCGACCAGCGTGCCGTCGGCTTGTTGCAGATAGAGGCGAACGCCCGCCGCCGGCACGGAAAGAAACACGTCGGCGCGGCCGTCGCCGTTGATGTCGGCCAGCGTCACCAGTCGCGGATCGGTGCGCAGTCCCTTCAGTTCGATCGAAGCGCCCTGCTCGAGTTCGCCGTCTTCGCCGCGCGACCAAAGCGTGAGCATGCGTTTGCCTTCCTCCTCGGCCACCACCGCCAAACCCGCCGGGCGTTCGGGCGAGAGCGCTCCCGCGGCCATGCCGATCACGCGGCCGGGAATGGCGAGCGCGCGAGGAGGCCGCGCCGAGCCGTCCGCCGCCACCTCGATCTCCGCGATGGCGTTTTCTCTTCCGCTCAACACGTGGAGCACGTCGAAACCCGCCCCGGGCCTCGGCTTTCCGGCCGAAAGCGCCTTCGCATCCGTGAGCGACGGCAACCGCAAGGCCGGCGCGAATCCGCCGTCGGCCTGGCGCAGATACAGGTAGATTTGCGCCGTCTCGGCAAAGGCCACCGCGATGTCGGAAGCGCCGTCCTGGTTAAAATCTCCGATCGCGTAAAGCGCCGGCCCGCGCACTCCGGCCAACGGAGAAAACACGCGCGGCGAAAGTCCCCGCCAACGATCCTCGCCCTCGGCCGGAACGAGGCGGGCAAACTCCACCTGCCCGCTCGCGCCCAACGCGCTGGCAAGCAGCGGACCGCCCGGCGACACTGCGGCCGAACCGCCTTCGCGCAGCGCCAGCAGCGGGCTGCGCGGCGTGCGCATGGGGAAGAACATCTCGGGGCCAAATTTACCGGCCGAGATTTGCAGGCGCACGCGCATGGCCTCGCGGCGACCGGGCACGAGATAAGAAAGGTCGGGACGCCCGTCGCCGTCGAGATCGGCGACCAACAGGCCGTAGGGATTTTCGTCGCTGATGGGCAGGCGTTCGTCGGCCACCAAGCCCTCGCCCGCCCGCTGGCGAAACACCACGAGTTCGCGCTGGCCGAGGATCACCAAGTCGTCGAGACCGTCGCCATCGAGGTCGCCGGCGAACAGGGAGCCGAGAAATTTCGAGGGCGTGGGCGCGGTCGCCACAGGCCGCTCCTCCCAGGCGCCGTCTTCGCGCGAGTAACGCACCAGCAGCGGCACGGGCTCGCCGGTGAGGGCGAGGTCGGGCCGGCCGTCTCCGTCGAAATCGCCCGCGACCATGTCGAACAAATTTTGTCCGATGACCTGGGTGACGCGCCGAAAGCGGGCGTCTTCGAGTTCGGGCTCCCAACGACTCGCGGTCGCCGAATTCCGCGCGCGCTCGGCGGGCGGCGCGGAGGGATCGAGTTGATACAGAAGCTCGATCGCGGCGCGGTCGTTGTTGATCAAAACGAGATCCTGCCGCCCGTCGCCGTCGAGGTCGCGGGCGAGCAGGGCGCGCGTGTTCCAGTCGAGCTTGACGACCTCCGGTCCGGTGAAGATCGGGGCCTCGGGCAAGGCCGCGCCGGGGGTGTTGCCGACCAGCAAAAGCGGGGCGGCGAGAGCGAGCGAGACAAGCGCGCGACGCATCACTTGGCGGGACCTTCCGATTGAATCACCAAGGAGTTGGGTCCCATCAGGGTATGCGAGGCCGCGTGTTTGAAGTAGCGGGAAAGGAGTTCGCGGGAAGGCAACGCGGAGGGATCGACAAAACGCTCCGACTCATCCGCGTCTGCCTGGATTTTCACGAGAAACGAAGCGAGGGAGGCGAAAAGGGGCGCGAGCTCGCTGTATTGCACGCCAACGGCCCCGGCCGGAGCGGTGTCGGTGGCCGCGCGCACATCGGCGCGCCGCCAGAACGCCAGGTCGGAGTTGGGCGCGGCCTGAAGCTGAATAGCGCCCTCGACCATGCCGGCCGAGCCGATGCCGATCATCAGCCAGCCATCGCTGATCGTGTAGGAAAACCCCTTCGCGCCGGGCATGGGCGGAGTGAAGCTATGGATGGTTTTGCCAAGATACTCCCGCGTTTGCAGGGGGCTCGCGTCGCCGGGGGGCAAAAACGCCGCCTTGACGGCTTCGATGGTGCGCTCGAATTGCGCCGCGTCGGCCAGGGAGATGCCGACAAACTGGTCCAGCTCGTCGTAGGGCGTGGCTCTATCCGGGTTGGGCCCGGCGGGGTCGGCGAATCCGCTGACGAAAGACGTGCCCAGCGCGCCGAAAAAGTCGCGCTTCAGGTCGATGCCGAGGTTGCGTTCGAAGGTCTTGATCTGCCCCTGCGCCATGCCCGCGAGCAACGGGCTGATGCGATCCACGATCGCCTCAAGCTCGACGTAGAAATCCATCATGGAAAAGTTCTGCGAGGAGACGTTGAACCACGAGGCCGGCATCCAATCGGGCTTGGCAACCGGACCGTCCTTGTAGGCGAGCATGCGCAAGAGGCCGCGGTTCTCGGAGAAGGTCATCGCGGCGGTGAAATATTCGACGTCATCGGCATGGCTGCCGATCATCGACAATCCTTCGATGGCGTCGAGACCCAGCGCCTGGATCACCGTGGTCGGCTCGATGCCGAACATATTGGGCGCCGCGTCGGGATCGCGTTGCGCCTCAATGGAAGCGAGCAGCGCGGGATAGATGGCGCGAATATTCATGTGCGCGATCAGCTCCGGCTTGCCACGCGCGCGGTCGAGCAGGCGCAGGTAATCGGGAGCTTCGGCGAGCGAACCGGACAAGCCGCCCGCCGCGAGGGCATCGAGCGCGTTGGTCACCGCCGCGCGGTCGGAGCCGACGATCCAGCGGCCCTCGTGCAAGGCCGACACGGAACGCACGACAGGGTCGGCGTCGGGCTCGTCGGCGGGCGCTTTGTAGATGGTGAGTTCGACCCCGTTGTAGTCTTCGAGGCTCAGCGAGGGGAGACCCTTTTTGATTCCCCCGGACAGCACCTCCTTGATCCGGCCTTCGTTTGCACCGACTTCGACCGCGAAAAGAAGCGAGGGCGCGGACGGATCTTCAAAATTGATTTTCGGCAGGGCGAACATCGCGTCGCCGGTCATAAGAGCGGCGGCCTCCTCGATCGTCAGTCCGGTGGAAGTCTCGAAGCTGGCGATAAACTCGACGACCTTCGGGTGTTGGCGAAGAGGCTCAAAAAAACGCGCGATCTCCGGATCGGCCCACGCGCGCCCGAAGGCGGATTCGGCGGAGCGAGCATTCATCGCCGGCAGGTCGTGCATCGCGACCACCACGGCGGTATCGGCCGGCACCAGACGCTGAAGCGTCGGTTCCGCGCCGAAAAGACTGGCTGCTGAAGTGGCGCAAAGCGCGAGGGTGGCAAGGTAGGAACGACGAAGTCGGGCGGATGTTTTCATAGGTAGGAGAGTCATGGATAAAAAAGGGGGCGTCCGCCGTTCACTCCGCGCGGGAGGCGGGCAGCGTGGCGGGTTCGTCGGCGGCGGGCGTCACCGGGCGAGGAGGAGAATTGTATCGGAAACCGGCGTTGGGACTGCGCGGATCGAAGGCGAAGGCGTCGCGGTTGCGCAGGAAGTTTTTCAACACGGTGGAGGGAATCGCGAAATTGAGCCCCTCGATGCCGATCGCCATGGCCTTCATGTTGTTCACGCCCACGACCTCGCCGCGAAGATTGAAGAGCGGGCCGCCGGAATTGCCGGGATTTATCTGCGTCGTCGTCTGGATGTAGAGCTGGCCGTCGAGCAGGCGATGGCGGGAACTCACGATGCCCTGCGAAACGGTGCGATCCAGGCCGAGCGGGCTGCCGATGGCGAAAACCCCCTGCCCTTCCTCGAGCGCTTGCGAATCGCCGACCGGCACGGTCGCGAAGCGCTCGACACCCTGGCGGTCCTCGATCTGGAGCAAGGCGAGATCCGTGCGCGGATCGCTCGCGACCAGGCGAATCGTCTGGTGCCGCACTCGGCGCAGCCCGGTGGCGTCGTTCACGAAACGGGTGACGGTCAGCTCGGTCTCGCCGGCGACGACATGGTGGTTTGTCACCACGAAGCCGTCGGGATGAATGATAAAACCGGAGCCTAGACCGACGGGAGATTGCACGAGCACGACCGCGCCGCCGACGCGCTCCACGTTGGCCTGCACGGGCAGGAGCGGAGGATTGAGCACGGCGCGAAACAGTTCTCCGACCGCCCCCAGATCCGGTGCGACCTCGGGCGCCGCAAGGGCGGAGACGCGGTCGACTTCCTCACGAGGAATCGAGAGCACGGTGAAACCCAGATCGACCACGAGCCGGTCCGGCCGGTCGGCCAAAACCTCGGCGCGAAGCTGCGCGCCGCTCTTTAAATCAATGAGACTGTTCTCCGCCAAAAGCGGGGACGCCGCGAAAGAAACCAGGATCAAGGGCAAAGCGGCAAGACGACGGATCAACACGAGGAAGATAGTGGCGACACACCGGCGGGCGGTGTCAAAACAACAGAGCGAAGCGGCAGCCTATTTCCGGGCCGAGGCCAGGGCGGAATCGTAGGCCAAAATCGCGGTGTAAAGCGCTTCCGCGATTTTGGCGCGGTAGAATTCCTCCGCGATCAACGCGGCCTCGTCGTTGTTGGAAAGGTAGCCCGCCTCGACCAGCACCGACGGACAATCCACCAAACGCAACACGGCGAAACGCGCGCGCTTGTAGCCGCGATCCTCGGTTTGCAGACGCGCGAGCAGTTCGCGATGCACGTGATAACCCAGGACCGCGCTCCACTCGTCATGCTTGTTGCCCGGCTGGGCGATGTTGTCTTCGGGCGTAGCCTTGGAAGCGGAGGTCGAGCGCATGTGCCGGGGCGTGAGCACGTAGGTCTCGGTGCCTCGCACAGTGGAATTGTTGGCGACGGCGTTGAAGTGGATGCTGATGAAAAGATCGGCCCCGGCGTCGTTGGCGAACGCGGCCCGGTCGGCCAGCGAGACGAAACGGTCTGTGTCGCGGGTTTGCAGCACGCGCCATTTCGCATCCCCAAGCAGGCGCTCAAGCCGCTGGGCGAGATCCAAGGTGAAGACTTTTTCGTTGAGATCCATCGCGTGGTTGCGGGTGCCGCCGTCGTTTCCGCCGTGGCCCGCGTCCAACACGATGGTTCGCAACGGCCGGGGCGAGAGCTGCGCGGGACGGAGGATAGGCGTGAGGAATCGCTCCAGATCGATAAGCGGCACGTGCAGGTAGCCCTTCAGCAACAGCGCCGGTTCGCTGAGAAAAAAGCGCATGCCGTGGAGGCGGGCATCGCGCGAACCGTCGGTGAAAACGATGCGTCCGGACGGGCCCTCCAAGGTCAGCGTGCGGGTTTGCGGGTCGTAGCTAGGCCGGTAGCCGAGACGAGTGAACCATGCGCGGGCCTCGGTGTAGGAGGTATCGCCGATGCGAACCGACGCGGGCGCCTTCATCTCGGGCAGCCGGGCCGCTGCCGAAAGGTCGGCCGGTGAAACGAGGCCGACCACCAGCCCCAGAACCGCGATCCGCGGCGCGCGCACCAAGGGGCGACGACGACGGAAAAAAGCCGCGATCCAACAAAAAGGATCGCGGCGAACGCGGGATTTAAACACGGACGAAACCACGGCGCGTGAGCGAGAACATGGGCAAGAGGCCCGGACGGACCGTGTTACTTGTGGTCCTCGTCGTGCTCGTCGCCGTCCGAGCCGGTGTCGTCGATCGGTTTCTCGTTGGCGTGCAGCGTGTATTTACGTTTCCGTTTATTGGCGGGAAACGGGGTGAGCATCACGTTGATCTGTTTGCCCATGAGGCGGGGCTCGGAGTCGGCGTGCCCCATGCCGGAGATCTCGGAAAGGGCGCGCTTCATCAAATCGAAACCGAGCTCGGTGTGGGCCATTTCGCGGCCGCGAAACTTGAGGCGGAATTTCACCTTGTTGCCATGGTCGAGGAACTCTTCGGCGTGGCGGATCTTGGTGATGAAGTCGTTCTCGGCGATGCGCGGGGTGAACTCGATCTCCTTGAGCTTGCTCGCGGTGGACTTCACGTGGCTCGTCTTCTTCTGCTCCTCGTAGATGTATTTGCCGAAGTCCATGATGCGGCACACCGGAGGGTTCGCGTTGGCCGACATCTCGACGAGGTCGAGATTGAACTGGCGAGCGAGCGAGAGCGCCTTCTCGGTCGGCAAGATGCCGAGCTGTTTACCCTCGGGGGAAATCACTCGGATCTCGGGGGCGCGGATCTTGTCGTTGCGCCGGATGTGCGCGAAGGGGTCGTTGTTACGACGCTGATAAGGAGGGCGGCGTGAGCCACCGCCGAAGGGTGCTGAGAGGGCCATCAATAATTGCTTGGATTTGGTTGCTAAGACTCTTGTAGAAACGGCACCCCGCCCGCGAAAGACAACTGGAAAAGGGCGATTTATGGCGGAAGCGCCGGATCAGGCCCGCCCAAAGCGACGCGCCAACTCCCCCTGCCCCAGCTCCACCTGCGTTGGCCGCCCCCCCGGACTGGTGTGCGGCGCGCGACACTCAAACAGCCGCGCCACCAGCGCGCGCAACGCCTCCGGCTCGGGCCGCGAGGGCAATCTCACCGCTCGCGCGGCGGCCACGCGGGCGAGCTGCTCGCGAGCCACCTCCAGATTACGATCCGGATCGCGCCCGTCGCGAAACGCATCGAGCAAATCGCGCAAACACGCCTCGGCGTCGCCCGCATCCAACAAGGCCGGCACGCCTTCGAGCCGAAACACATGCCGCCCAAACTCCGCGACCTCGAAACCGTGCTTCGCCAGAAAGGCCAACCGGTCGCGCAACAAGGCCGAGCCCACCGGATCGAGCTCCAGCACGGTCGGCAGTAGCAGACGCTGCACCGTGACCTCGCCGCGCGCGAATTGCTCGCTCAACTCCTCGAACACGATGCGCTCCTGCGCCGCCCGGCGGTCGAGCAGGAGCAATCCGGCGGGGGTTTCGAACAAAGCGTAAATCGTATGCGCGAGCCCGATGTAACGCCACGACTCGATTGACGGCGCCGGTCGCGGAGCCGGTTGCGCGGGCGCGGGCATCGCCGCCAGCGGCGCGGTCGGAGCGGCAATGGGCCGGGGCTGAAAAGAGGCGACCGGCCGCGAGACAGTCGCGGACTGCGAAACAGGCGCTGGCGCAGGGGCAATCTGCACTGGCGGCAAAGTCGGCGTGATCGAGGCCGGCATCGTCTCGCGTAGCGCGGCCAGCACGCCGCGAATCACAAACGAGCGCACTTGCGCCTCGGAGCGGAAACGCACCTCCCGCTTGGCCGGATGCACGTTCACGTCCACCGCCGCCGGATCTATCTCCAAAAACACGAACGCCGCCGGGTAGCGCCCTTTCGGCAGCACTTCGTGATAACTCTCGATCAACCCATACGAAAGCGTGCGACTGTCCACCGGGCGGCGGTTCACGAAGGTGATCGTCTCGTGGCGCGTGGCGCGACCACCCGAGCCGGGTTTGGCGATGAGGCCGTGCAGGCGCAGGCCGGCCTCGCGCACGTCTATTTCCATCAGAGTCTCTGCGAGTTGACGCCCAAAAATCTCCGCCACGCGATCCGCCAGCGCCGGGCAGGTCGGCGAACGGAAAATCACCCGTCCGTCCTCGATCAGGGTGAACGCGCAATGCGGCGCGGCCAGCGCGTGCAGGCGCACCGAGGCCACGATGTGCGCGGCCTCGGTGGGGTCGGTCTTGAGGAACTTCCGCCGCGCGGGCACGGAATTAAACAGTTGCGTGACCTCGATGCGCGTGCCGCGCGGGCGCCCGCAATCGCGCACGTGGAGGAGGCGGCCGCCATTGACGAGGATCTCGGTGCCCGCGCCCGTCTCGTCCGCCGTTTGTATCAGAAAACGGGATACGCTGGCGATGGACGGCAGGGCCTCGCCGCGAAAACCGAAGCTGCCCAGGCGGTCGAGGTCGCCGGCCTCGGCGATCTTGCTGGTGGCGTGGCGTTCGAGGGCGAGCACGGCGTCGTCGCGCGACATGCCGGAGCCGTTGTCCTCGATGCGCATGAGGGCGCGGCCGCCGTGGGAAAACTCCACCTCGATGCGCGTCGCGCCGGCGTCGAGCGCGTTCTCCACCAGCTCCTTCACCACGGCGGCCGGACGCTCCACCACCTCGCCGGCGGCGATCTGGTTGGCGACCCGGGCGGGCAGGATGCGGACTTTGGCCATGGTTTGCGAAGCGAGGTGAAGGGCCAGCGTCACCGCGAGGTCGCTGCGTGCAACGTGTTTTTGCGCGCAAGTGCCCTGCATGATTCGACATTGCCGCAGCCTACGGCCCTCGTCCTGCTTTGGTTCGTCCTCGTATCTTTTTTGCAACCGATGGCCTCCCGCAAATCCCTCGTCCCCGAAGCCTGGTCCTCCCGCCTCGGCGTTATCCTTGCCGTAGCGGGCAGTGCGGTGGGATTGGGCAACTTCATCCGCTTCCCGGCCCAAGCCGCGCAATACGGCGGCGGCGCATTCATGGTGGCCTACTTCATCTCGTTTCTCGTGATCGGCATTCCGCTGGTCTGGAGCGAGTGGACCCTCGGCCGCATGGGCGGCGCGAAAGGCTTTCACTCCGCCGCCGGGGTCATGCACGCGCTGGTGCGCAAACCGTGGGCAAAATATCTGGGCGGACTGGGCTTCATGATCGTTACGGTGATCTACGTCTATTACGTCACCATCGAGGCGTGGTGCCTCGGCTACGCAGTCAACGCGATGGCGGGCACCTTCGGCGGGGACCTGAATTTCGGCGGTTTTTTCGAGTCGTTTGTCGGCATCGGAGAGAACGGTTCGGCCGTGGCGTTCGGCCTGGGCAACCTCGGAACCTTTCTCCTCATCACTTTCGCGCTGAATCTGTTTCTCATCCATCGCGGTCTTTCACGCGGGATCGAGCTGGCCTGTCGCTACGCGTTGCCCGCGCTTATCGTGCTCGCGTTGATCATTCTGGCCCGGGTGCTGACCCTCGGCACGCCGGACCCGGCCAAGCCCGACCAGTCGCTGCTCAATGGCCTCGGCTTTCTCTGGAACCCGGGCGAGATCGGCGCCGACCTGCTCAACGCCCAACTCTGGTTGGCGGCGGCGAGCCAGGTGTTTTTTTCGCTCAGCGTGGGCATGGGCGTGATCATCACCTACGCGAGCTACCTACGCCCCAATGACGACGTCGCGCTTTCCGGTCTCACGGCGGCCGCCGCCAACGAGGTCTGCGAAGTCGGCATCGGCGGCATGATGACCGTGCCGGCGGCCTTCGTCTTTCTCGGTTCGGCGGGCGTGGTCGGCAGCACTATCGGGCTGGGTTTCGTGGTTATGCCGCAGGTCTTCGCGACCATGCCGGGCGGACAGTTTTTCGCGGTTTGCTTTTTCAGCCTGCTTTTCCTCGCCGCCATAACGAGTTCGCTGTCCATGCTCCAACCGGGCGTCGCGCTTCTCCAGGAAGGCCTCGGCATTGATCGCGGCCGGGCGGTTCTTTTCCTCGGTGTCATCACCGCCGCCGGCACGGTTTTCGTGTGGTATTTTTCCGCCGGCCTGAAGGCGCTCGACACCCTGGATTTCTGGGTGGCGAACGTGCTGCTGTTTGTGCAGGCCTCGCTCGTGATCGTGATCTATGGCTGGATTATCGGAATCCGGCGCGGCTTGGCCGAGACCCGGCGCGGCGCTCGCATCGGCGTCCCGAACATCTGGGGCTTGGTGATCAAATATCTCTGTCCGCTCTATCTCGGCGTGATCTTCGCCCTCTTCATCGTGACCAAGATCGTGGGTTGGAACTTCCGCTTCGGTGCGGACGCCAAGTTCGCGCCAACCGGCTACGTGACCGATCTCGTCGGCGACAAACCCAACGCGGTCGCGTGGGCGAGCGTGGGTTTCATCCTGCTCATCGCGGCCATCACGGTGGGGATCATCCGCGCCTCGACTCCGCACTGGAACCGCAAACTCGAACTCGACCAGGAGAACCACCCATGACCCTCGGCGGCTGGATAACCCTTTTTCTCTCGGTCGGCTTCGTGGTCGGCCTGCTTGGCTGGTGCATCTGGAAGTTGCTCTGCGGCGGCCCGGTCAAACCTCCGCCCGAGGACCGCGAGACGTTGAAGGAGCGTTGAGACACACGAGCGAACTGGCCCCGCGATTTGCCGTTGGGCTGAGTCGCATTCACCTAAGCGGCATGAAATTTCGCATTCCCGTCTTCGCTGTGCTCGCCTCCGCCCTTACCGCCCTAGCCTTCGCAGCGCCGGAATTGACCGTGCGCAAGCTCGCCTACGACCACGCCGGCGACGCCTATGCGCCTGTGCTCGTGCGACCCGCCGACGCCCCGACTACAAAGCTGCCCGGCGTTCTGATGGTGCCGAACTGGATGGGCGTAAACGACAACGCCATCGCCAAGGCCTCCAAGGTCGCCGCCATGGGCTACACCGTTTACATCGCCGACCTCTACACCGCCGCCGTTCGCCCGAAAAACGGCCAGGAAGCCGGCGCCGCCGCCGGCGCCGTGCGCGCCGACCGCGCCATCATGCGCGCCCGCACCCAGGCCGCGTTCGACCACTTCCGCTCCCTCGCCGCCGAAACCGGCGTGCCCGAGGGCGACTACGCCGCCATCGGCTTCTGCTTCGGAGGCGGCGCGGTGCTCGAGTTCGCCCGCTCCGGCGCGCCGCTCAAGGCTTACGTCTCCTTCCACGGCGATCTGCTCTCCCCCACCCTCGCCGATGACAGCAAAAACATCACCGGCCGCATCCTCGTGCTCCACGGGGATATCGATCCCTATGTGCCTCCCGAGCACGTGAATACCTGGCTTACCGCCATGCGCACCACGTCGGCCGACTATCAATTTGTTTCCTATTCCGGCGCGGTCCACTCCTTCACCGATCCCACTGCCAAAAACCCTGGCCAAGCGGAATACAACCCGCTGGTCGCCAAGCGCGCCTTTGCCGCCATGCGCGCGCTTTTTCAGGAAGTTTTCGCTACGGAATAGCACGATAACTCCAAGTGAACGATGGGCCCACCGCGCACTTGCGCGACGGGAGCGGATGGTTATTCGATCAACCCTCTTTTCTCCCTAAACACCCATGTCCACCGATACTGCCACCGCTCCCCAGTCGTTTGAGTTCCAAGCCGAGATCAAGCAGCTCCTGGATATCGTCATCCACTCGCTCTACACCGAGAAGGAGATCTTCCTCCGCGAGCTCGTCTCCAACGCCTCCGACGCCACCGAAAAACTCCGCCATCTCCAGCTCACCGAGAAGGCGATCCACGACGCCGACCGCGCGCTCGAGATCACCGTCACCACCGACGAGAAGGCCAAGACCCTCGTCATCGAGGACGCCGGCCTCGGCATGACCGGCGAGGAACTGGCCAAATTCCTCGGCACCATCGCCCACTCCGGCTCCAAAAACTTCCTCAAAGCCCTCCAGGAAGGCGGCCAGAAAAACTCCAACCTCATCGGCCAGTTCGGCGTCGGTTTCTACGCCGCCTTCATGGTCGCCTCCAAGGTCGAGGTCTTCTCGAAGTCCTGGCAAATCGACGCTCCCGCCCACGTCTGGACCTCCGAAGGCGCCGGCAACTACACCCTCGCCCCCGCCCCCGAACACACCGCGCGCGGCACCAAGATCGTTCTTCACTTGAAGGACGACGCCGCGGACTTCGCGAAGAAATACCGCGTCGAGGACATCCTAAAAAAATACAGCGCCTTCGTCTCCTTCCCCATCAAGCTCGACGGCGAACACGTCAACACCGTCACCGCCCTCTGGCTGCGCTCTAAGTCCGAGATCACCGACGAGGAATACACCGCCTTCTACAAGTTCCAGGCCCACGCCTACGACGAGCCCCGCCTGCGCCTCCACTTCAGCGCCGACGCCCCGCTTCAGATCGCCTCGCTCCTCTTCGTGCCCAAGGACAACCCCGAAAAGTTCGGCATGCAGCGCGCCGAGCCCGCAGTCGCCCTCTACTGCCGCAAGGTCCTCATCGACTCCCGTCCCAAGGACCTCCTCCCCGAGTGGCTGCGCTTCCTCAAGGGCGTCGTCGACAGCGAGGACCTCCCGCTCAACATCTCCCGCGAGACGATGCAGGACAAAGCCCTGCTCGAAAAGATCGGCAAGACCGTCACCTCCCGCTTCCTCAAGTTCCTCGCCGACGAGGCCAAGAGCCGCGCCGAAAAATACGACGAGTTCTACGCCGAGTTCGGCGTGTTCCTCAAGGAAGGCGCCGCCCTCGATTGGACCCACAAGGACGCCCTCGTTAAACTCCTCCGCTACGAGTCCACCTTCACCGAGGCCGGCAAGACCACCTCGCTCGCCGACTACGTTTCGCGCATGAAGGAAGGCCAGACCGAGATCTACTACCTCGTCGGCCCCTCCCGAGCCGCCATCGAGGCCGGCCCCTACCTCGAAGGCATGAAGGCCCGCGGCCTCGAAGTGCTGTTCTGCACCGAGGCGGTGGACGAATACGTGATGAACAACGTGCGCGAATTCGACGGCAAGAAGCTCGTCGCCGCCGACAGCCCCGACGCCAAGCTCCCCGACGCCCCCAAGCCGCCCTCCGCCGAAGGCGACCTCACCGACGACCAGGTCGCCGAACTCGCCAAATGGCTCAAGGAAACGCTCGGCGACCGCGTCACCGACGTGAAAGGCAGCGACCGCCTCGTCGATTCGCCCGCCCTCGCCATCAGCGCCGACCGCATGATGACGCCCCAGATGCGCCGCATGATGAAGGCCATGCAGAAGGACGCCGCCGACACGCCCGTGAAGGTGTCGCTGGAGCTGAATCCCCGCCACGCCGTCATCAAGCGTCTCGCCAGTATCCGTGAAACGAATACCGAGCGCGCCACCCTCGTGGCCGAGCAGATCCTGGACAACGCCCTCATCGCCGCCGGCCTCTTCGAGGACCCGAGCAAGATGGTCGCGCGTCTCTACAAACTGCTCGAACAAGCCTGAGTTTCAGGCGCTTTTCCCGCCCGTGCATCATCCACGGGCGGGTTCCGCGCATCGCGCACTCGCCGTCCCGAGAACGCAGGTTCGGCTGCGCTCGCTTTGCCGGGTCAGTCCCGGGCGGAAAGCCCCTTGAGGGCCAGATAGGCGGCCATGATCGGTGCATCGGCGGCGGGAAGATCGTAGGCGCCCATGCGCTCCGGCTCGGCCCACGTAAGCGCGCTATGTTCGGCGGCTTCGGGCTCGGTGCTTCCCGGCGCGAGCCGACAGACGAAGGGCATGAGAATAATGGTCCGATCAGGATAGGCGTGTGTGACCGACGGCAGCTCCGCGCCCACCTCGACCACGCAGGCCAGCTCCTCGGCGCATTCACGCACGAGCGCGACCACGGGCGTCTCGCCGGCTTCGATCTTGCCGCCGGGGAATTCCCACTTGCCGCCAAGGTGCTTGTGCTCGGGACGCCGGGCCAGCAGCACGCGACCTTCGCGTTCGATCAAAGCACAGACGACACGAATGGGAGCGATGGACATGCGGACGAAACAATAGAGCCGCGAACGCGTCGGCAAGGAGCGGCGACACTCTTGTCGCCGTGCATAGGCGCCCAGATTCGGCGACAGGAGTCTCTCCGCTCTTGGGGCGCTCTTGGTATTACTCCGACTTGCCGGACTTTTTCAGGCTTTCGTCGTGACGGATATCCTGCGCATCGCTGAGAAAAACCATCTCCTCGGCGATGTTGCAGGCGTGGTCGGCGATGCGCTCTAGGCTTTTGGAGATGAACATGAGTTCCAAGGCACGCGTGGTCGTGCGCGGATCCTCGACCATGTAGCTGCTGAGTTCGCGGTAGAGCTGCTTGTTGATCGCATCCACCTCGGCGTCGCGCTTCACCACGGCGATGGCTTTCTCGCGATCGGCGTGCACGAAACATTCCAGTGCGTCGCTAAGCATCTCGATGGCGAGCGACGCCATGCGCGGAATGTCCACGTAAGGTTTCAACGGCGGCTCGGCGGAAAGCTTGATCGCGCGCTTGGCAATGCTGGTGGCCTCGTCGCCCACGCGCTCAAGATCGTGGGACGCCTTCATTCCGACGATGACCAGACGGAGTTCGGTGGCGACCGGAGAACGCAGGCTCATGTAGCGAATGGCCTCGGTATCGATGCGTTTCTCCATCTCGTCCAGTTCGTCGTCTGCGGCGATGACCTGATCGGCCATGCCTATATCACCCTCGACTAGGGCCTTGAGCGCATCGCGCACCTGCCGGATGGAAACCTCGCCCATGCGAAGCAGCTGGGAGCGAAAGGTTTCAAGTTCGTTGTCGAAGAAGCGTTTCATGCGGGGGGGACCCGAAGTCCTAAATCCTAAACGACTAAATCCTAAAGTAGCTTAGGACCGCGCACAGATTTAGGTCAGGGCAATTTTAGGATTTAGTAATTAGGATTTAGGATTTCTCGGGGCGTTTTGGGTCTTATCCAAAACGGCCCGAGACGTAGGCCTCGGTCTGGGCGTTGCGGGGTTTTTGGAAGATGTTCGGGGTCTCGTCGTATTCGATGAGCTTGCCGAGATAGAAAAACGCGGTGCGGTCGGAGACGCGCCCGGCCTGCTGCATGTTGTGGGTCACGATCACGATGGTGAACTCCTTCTTCAACTCGTGGATCAACTCCTCGACCTTCGAGGTGGCGATAGGATCGAGCGCCGAGCAGGGCTCGTCCATGAGCAGAATCTCGGGGCGGTTGGCGATGGCGCGGGCGATACAGAGACGCTGCATCTGGCCACCGGAAAGACCGAAGGCGCTTTCGTGCAGGCGGTCTTTCACCTCGTCCCATAGGGCGGCTCCTTTGAGCGAGCGCTCGACGACTTCGTCGAGCTCGCTCTTGCCGTTGCGACCGGCGACGCGGAGCGAATAGACGACGTTCTCGTAAATCGACTTCGGGAAGGGGTTCGACTTCTGGAACACCATGCCGATGCGTTTGCGCAGGGCTATGACCTCGAGGAGCGGATCGTAAATGCTGTGCCCGGCGACAAGGATGTCGCCCTCGTGGTGAACGCCGTCCACCAGGTCGTTCATGCGGTTCAGGTTTCGCAGCAGGGTGGATTTGCCGCAGCCGGAGGGTCCGATGAAGGCGGTCACCTGCCGCTCGGGGATGTCGAGCGCGAGGTTGTGCAGCACCTTGGCCGCGCCGTAGCTGAAGCTGAAATTCTTGATCTGGATGTAGGCCGGATCGAGGCCGGTGTCGGCGGTCTGGGCGGAAGTCGCGGCGGGCTTTTGGCTCATGGTGAAAGTGGCTTTTTCGGAGGAAGGAAAGGTGACGGCGGGCATGGTTGGCCTGGATTTAGAAAGTGGCGGTCTTATACTTCTTGCGAAGGTGGTTTCGGATGAGGATGGCCCCGAGGTTCAAGCACACGACGAGAAGGATGAGCAGGAAGGTGGTGGCGAAGACCATGGGTTTCGCGGCCTCGGAGTCGGGAGATTGAAAGCCGAGGTCGTAGATGTGGAAACCGAGATGCATGAACTTTCGCTCGAAGTGGAAATACGGGGCGATGGTGTCGAGCGGCAGGGTGGGCGCGAGCTTGACCACGCCGACCAGCATGAGCGGGGCCACTTCGCCGGCGCCGCGCGCCATAGCGAGAATGAGGCCGGTGAGGATGCCGGGCAGCGAGGCGGGCAACACGATGCGCTGGATCGTCTGCCACTTCGAGGCGCCGCAGGCGAGCGAGCCCTCGCGGGTGCCGCGCGAGACGGCGGATAGCGCTTCCTCGGTGGCGACGATGACCACGGGCACGGTCATGAGCGCGAGGGTGAGCGCGGCCCAGAGCACGCCGCCGGTGCCGAAGGTCGGCGTGGGGAGCGAGAGGCTGAAGAACAGTTTGTCGATGCTGCCGCCCACGAAATAGACGAAAAAGCCGAGGCCGAAGACGCCGAAGACGATGGAGGGCACGCCGGCGAGGTTGTTCACCGCGATGCGCACGGCGCGGACGAAGGGACCTTGTTTGGCGTATTCGCGGAGATAGATGGCGGCGAGCACGCCGAATGGAGTCACGGCCACGCTCATGATCAGCGTCATGACGAAGGTGCCGAAGATGGCGGGAAATATGCCGCCCTCGGTGTTGGCTTCGCGGGGCTCGTCGCTCAGGAAGACCCAGAAACGGTGGAAGAAGATGCCGACTTTTTGGAAGAAACCGAGGTCGTTGGGGCGGATAAATTCGATGAGTTGGCCGATGGGATAGAGGAGTTCCTGGCCGTCGGGCGTGCGCACCTGGAGTTTGTTGACTTCCTGAAGATCGCGCAGGGCCTTGGCCTCGGTGGCGAGCACGGCGAACTCCTTTTGCAGAATGGCGATTTCGGCGGGGAACACCTCGGCGACGAGACGTTCGTCGGCGGCGCCGCGGGCGGACTTGGCCTCGATGGCCCGGGTGCGCAGGCGTATGTTTTCCAGCTTGCGGTTGATGTCGCCGATCTGGTCGCGCTCTATCTTGCGAATGACGCCGCGGCGGGCGTCGGCCTCGTCGATCAATTGCTCCAAGGCGGGGAAAAACGCGGGTTCGCTCGCGGCGATGACCGAGCCGTCGGCGCGACGCAGCTCGAGCGGGTAAAAGATGGCGCGGCCGTATTCCATGCGCTCGGCGACGAGCACGTCCTTCGGGTAGGTGACGGCGGCGATCTGGTCGGCGTCGATATACTTGAAGGTAAAGCCGTAGGCGTCCTTGTTGCCCACGAAGAGCTGGTATTCCTGGCCGGGGGGCTCGGTGGAGCCGACGGCGGCGACCTTCTTGGTCTGGAGTTTGACGATCTCGCCCGCGAATGTATTTGATCCGCGGATACCGGCGTCGCTGCCCTCGCGCAGTTCGAGGCTGGCCACGGGCTTGGGCCAGAAGACGCCCAGGCCGTTGTAAACGATCATGCCCAGCAGGAACACGATCATGGTCAGGCCGATGGCCAGGCCCATGGAGGTGACCCACACCCAGCTTTCGCCGATGGGTTTGTAGGTGGTGGAGAAGAATGGCTTTTTGATGCTCATCGGACGACGGATGGGACGCGGCGAAAAAGTTGAATGAAAAGGCGGTGGATGGTGGTTCGGGCGCGGCTTACTCGACGGTCTTGTAGCGTTCGCGCAGACGCTGACGCATGACCTCGGCGACGGTGTTGACGCAGAATGTCATCACGAAGAGCACCATCGCGCCGAGAAACAGGGTGCGGTAGAGCGTGCCGTGGTGCGGGGCTTCGGGCAGCTCGACCGCGATGTTGGCCGAGAGCGTGCGCATGCCGGAGAAGATGTTGAACTCCATGATGGGCGTGTTGCCCGTCGCCATGACGACGATCATCGTCTCGCCGACCGCGCGACCGAGGCCGATCATGAGCGCGGAGAAAATGCCGGCCGAAGCGGTGGGCAACACGATGCGGAAGGCTGTCTGCCAGCGGCTGGCGCCCAAGGCGAGCGAGCCGGAGCGCAGGGATTGCGGGACGTTGGAAAGCGCGTCCTCGGAGATGGTGAAGATGATGGGAATGACGGCGAAACCCATCATGAAACCGACGACGAGCGAGTTGCGCTGTTCGTAGGGCGTGCCGGTGACCTCGGGCCACCAGAGGCGGAAGTCGGCGACGCTGATTCCGGTGGTGGGGTCGGTGACCACGAAGGCGAAGCGCTCGAGCACCGGTCCGGCGTGCCAGGCCAGCCAGCCGGCGAGGAACATGAGCGGGATGAAGACCAGAAATTCGTTGCCCGGCGCGATCAGCACGCGAAGGCGCGGCGGAAATTGTGTCCAAATCCAACCGAAAAGGATGGCGACGGTAGGCAGCGCGAAAACGATACAGAGCACCGAGGGCACGCGGGTATCGAGAATGGGCGCGAGCCAGAGCGCGGCGAGGAAGCCGAGCACCACGGAGGGCAACGACGCCATGATCTCCATGACGGGCTTCACGAAAACCTTCACCTCGGGCCGGAGAAACTGGGACGTGTAGGTGGCGGCGAGCAAGGCGATCGGCACGGCGAAAAGCAGCGCGTAGAAGGTGCCCTTGAGCGAACCGATGATGAGCGGGATGAGCGAGAGCTTGGGCTCGAAGTCATCCGAGCCGCCGGTGGACTGCCAGTCGAAGGTCGGCTCGGACTGCCCCTCATACCAGAGCTTGCCGAAGAAGGCCTTGAAACTGGCCTCGGGGTGCGGGTCCTTGAGTTCGTAAAAGTGGAGCAGATTGGCGTCGTCCAAGAAAATCATGCGGTCGTATTTACCGCCGATGACCGCCTGCGTGACGGTGAACGGGAGGCTTTTGCTCCAACGCGTGTCCTCGGTGGTGCCGTAAAGGAGCGCGGCGTGTTTCTCGCCCGCGAGCACGAAGGCTTTGTTGCGCACGCTGGCGGCGAAAATGGGGGTGGCGGTCGGCAGGACGCCGAAATCTTTGGTTAGGCCAAACTCGCGTTGGCCGCTGGCCGGTTTGGTGTAGAGACTGAAACCGCGCGTCTCCCCGGTGGAGGCGACGGCGACCAGGGTGACGTCGCCAAAAATCAGGTCGAGATTGGCCAGACTCGCGCCGGGCAGATCCTCGAAGGGTTTGAAACGCTGGCGCACCTCGAAGCCAGCGGCGGTGCGGAAGAGATAAAATACCTCGCCTTGGGCGGTGGCCGCGATGACGGCATCGGCGGTCGCCGGGGTGAGCAGGCTGATGATCTCGCCTTCGACGAGCGCGGTGAGATCGTGTGAGCCGTCCTGGGTGATTTGACCGCCGCTCATCAAGCCGCGCCGCTGGCTGAGCGTGGTGACGTGAAGCTCGGTGCGGCCGTCGGCGGTCGCGACGAGGCCGGCGGCGAGTTTGCGCGAGCCGGGCCCCGCGTCGGCATAGCGAAGGAGTTTTACCGGCTCGCCGCGCGGTCCGAGCGGATAGGCGGGGCCGCTGTCGAGCGCGACATCGATGGTGCGGGTTCCGTCGGCGGCAAAAACGGGGCGATAGTTTAGCTTCACCACCGCGAAGCGCCCGTCGCGGGTGGCCATGGCGATGGATTGAAGATTCTGGCGGTAATGCGCCGCACTGAAGTCGGCTTTTTCCAAAAGGGCCGGGCGCTTGGTGAAAGTGCCACGGTCGCCAAAAAGATCGGTGAACACGACGTCACCGTCGCTTTGCAGCGCGAAGGGAAGCTCCGCCCACTCGTCGATGCCGAGCGCGACGTAGTTCTCGGACTCGAGTTGCACCGCTTTCAACTCCTCGACCTCGGCTCCTTTGAAGAGAGGGACGATTTGAATCAGGATAAAAAGGAAGATCCCAAACACCGCCACGATGACGGAGAGGCCGCCGATCTTGATGAACTGGTTCATAAACCGGTCCACAAGCAGGGTGCGCTTGGCCACCTGGAAGCGGGCGGGGACGACGGGCGGAGTGGGTTTGGCGGACATGAGGAGTCGGGCGAAAATCGGGAAAAAAAGTGCGCGAAGAAGCGGCGATTACGTGGAGGTGGCTGATTTAAATCAACCGAACCATGTGACAATTAGATCACAAAAGGTCACAAAAAAGGCGGGACGCGAACGTCGTCCCGCCTTCCATAAGAAGACAACCAATTGCCTGATAACGGTTAGAGACCGGCTTTAACCTCTTCACAGAGGGATGCGGGCATCGGGAAGTAGCCGTCTTTGGCCACGACTTCCTGGCCTGGGCGGGAAAGCACGAACTTCAGGAACTCCTTGGTGAGCGTATCCATGGGCTTGTTCGGATCCTTGTTCACGTAGATGTAGAGGAAGCGGGCGAGCGGGTAATCACCCGAAAGGCAATTTTCGGGGGTGGGCTCGAATTGCGTGCCGCCGATCTCACGAGAGAGGGCGATGGCGGTCACGCCGGAGGTCTTGTAGCCGATGCCGGAGTAGCCGATGCCATAAAGGTCGGTGGCGACGCCTTGCACAACGGCGGAGGAGCCGGGCTGCTCCTTGACGCGAGGGCTGAAGTCGCCCTTGCCGAGCGCCTCGTCCTTGAAGAAGCCGTAGGTGCCGGAGGCGGAGTTGCGACCGTAGCTGGAGATGGGACGATTGGCGAAACCACCGGTCAGACCGACGTCACCCCAGGTGTTGATCGGCTTGCCGCCAAGGCGGTTGGTGCTGGAGAAGATACCGTCGATCTCGACGAGGCTCAAACCTATGATGGGGTTGTCTTTGTGGGTGTAAACGGCCAGGGCGTCGATCGAGACCTTTACCTCAAGGGGCTTGTAGCCGTATTTCTTTTCGAAGGCGTCGATCTCGGAGTTTTTCATGGCGCGGCTCATCGGGCCGAGCTGGGAGGTGCCTTCGATGAGGGCCACCGGGGCGGTGGAGGAGCCTTTGCCTTCGATCTGGATGTTTACATTGGGATAAACCGCACGGAAACCTTCGGCCCAGAGGGTCATCAAGTTGTTCAGCGTGTCCGAGCCGATGGAGTTCAGATTGCCCGAAACACCGGAGATGGGTTCGTAGGGCTTGAGTTCGGGATCGACTTGGATCTGGCCGAAGGCGCTGGTGACCGAGAGGGCGCACGCAGCTAGCGTGCTGAGGATGGATTTATTCATGGATGGGAAAACGGATTACGTGTAGAAAAGAAGAGTGTAACAAAGTTCACGGTCATCGGTGTGACGTTTCAGTGAAGTTCACCGGCGGCGTGTTGGTTATCAGAGCAGAAATCAGAAGTTTACCTGCATCTGGCTGCGAAGTCCCAAGGACTGCGCCTCGACACTTCCCCCTCCGCCGACTTGGTCCTCGAAGTTGGCGTAAAAGAGGCCGGCGGAGAACTTCACGTCGTTGCCTTTGAAGAAGTAATTCATGCCACCATAAACTTCCGTGACGGTCTCGAACCCGGGTTTGCCGGTCGGATTACCCGCGCCTGGAACCACGTCGCTGGGACGGGTGCCGATGCCATCGGTGTCGAGAAAAGCGAGCCGCGCGACAAGTTGGAGCTGCTCGGTGAGCTCGTAGGTGGGGATAACGTGAAAGCCCCAGGAGTTAGCCCCCGCGCTGGCATCGTTTTCAGACCAGAGCAACTCTGCGACCAGGGCCAATTTACCCACCGTGACATCGCAGTAAAGCGAGGCGACGAGGAGTGAGCCGGGTATGATGGCGGCGGGAGTGATCACGCCGACGTTGTTGGTCGAGGCGGAGCGAACCTGCTCGGGCATATAGCCTAGCGACAAGCCGGTCGTGAAGGACATGTTGTCGGTTTTTCCCTTGATACCGCCGTTGAGCCAGAGGGCCACTTGGTTGGAATCTCCGACCTGGCCCGCGCCTGGGTTGGCGGTGCGCTCCACATTGGTGATCGCGGCTCCGTAAAAGGCGTTGCCGGCTTTGCCATCGGCGAAGATACCCGTGCGGCGGGCACCGGCACCGAGACGACGACCGTTGTTTTCCTCGACAAAGAAACGCGTGACCGGCGAGCGCTCGATCGCGGGAAGCCGGCTTGAAGACGTGTTTTCCTCGTAACCGAAATTTACTTTGCGAAAGCCGGCGTCCACCAAGAAGTCGGAACTCTGGTTCCAGCGGATATAGGCCG
>DAIPIP010000029.1:16200-22266 GCA_036770725.1 Opitutaceae bacterium | reverse complement strand
CATTAGCGGTTCACTCCCTTCCGCTCCATCCACCGGTAACAGCGAGGAAACAAGCACACTCCCCGTTCACCCGCAAGCGCACCGCCCACGCACGAACGCCACCGGCTCGCACCGCCGCTTGTGCCGCCGCGCAAATCGGCTCTTCTGTCCTCACGACTTTTCCCCTTCACTCCCGCCATGTCCTCCGCCGCCTCCAAAGACCGCATCCTCTCCCGCGACATCGTCGTCACCCAAATCCCCTCCGGCGATAAACACACCCTCTTCGCCGGCGCCAAGGTGTTCATCCACCAAGTCCTCGGCGGCACCTACACCGTGCAAGGCGACGCCGGCCTCTACCGCATCGACGGCAAAGACGCCGACGCCATCGGCGAACAAATTTCCTCCGACACCGTCCAAGCCGCCACCCTCGCCGACGGAGCCCCCGACCCCGAAGCGCTCTGGACCCAACTTCGCAAAGTTTACGACCCCGAGATTCCCGTTAACATCGTGGATCTCGGCCTCGTTTACTCGCTCGACGTCACCAAGACGGACGACGGCTACAAAGCCGATGTCGCCATGACTCTCACCGCCCCCGGCTGCGGCATGGGCCCCGCCATCGCCGAAGATGCCAAAGGCAAACTCCTCCTCGTCCCCGGCCTCAACACCGCCGACGTTCGCATCGTCTGGGAGCCCACCTGGAACCAGTCCATGATCAGCGAAGAGGGTAAGATGAAGCTCGGCCTCATCTGAGCCCGATTCGCGTTCAACCAGCGAACGCCCCTCCGGTTCTCACCCACCGGCCCACCAAATTCGCACAGCCCGTTTCGTGAGAAACGCGACATTCCCTCGCCGTTTTCACTGCGTGGGTGGAGCGGATTGTCCCTACAGCGGATTGTCCCCAATACCCTGACGCCGCTCGCCGCGCCCGGATAGCCCCGCCCCGCATCACCACCACTGCGTCTGCTTCGCGTGGTAAAGCGCCTTGTCCAGCTCCGGCAAATACGGATGCCACATGCGCTCCCACTCGAAGCTCATTATCCCGTTGTATTTGTCCGTCTTTAACGCGTTCAGCAGCTCCTTCATCGGAAACTCGCCGTCCCCCGGCATCACATACGTGTAGGGATGACTCCCGTTCGGCGTCGCTTTGCTCACGCTATCCTTCACGTGCAGATGAATGGTGTGGTTGCGCAACGCCTTCCACGTCGTCGCCAGCGCCTCCCCGCCCTTCTTCCACGTGTGATGCGTGTCCCAAAGAATACTGATCCGCGGACACTTCGCGATCAACTCGCGCAACCGCTCCGAGGTCAGCATACTGTCGTGCGTCTCCACCATCAAATCGGTCACCCATCCGTTTTTCATTCGCTCCGCTCGCCACCACTCCAACGTCTCCGCCGCCTCCGCGATCTCCGCCGCATCGCCATGCTTGCCACCGTCAAACACCCGCAGCCAAGGCACATTGGCCTCGTCCGCCCAACGCACGAAATTGATCAACTGCGCGCGATCGATGTCGTCGCTCCCGACCATCTTGAACGAGGTCCCCATCGCGCAGATCTTCATCCGCCGCTGATTCAGATGCGCAGCCAAACCGGCCGGCGTGCCGTAGTGCTCCTGAAACCACGCCGGTAAATCCGTCGTGTTGTTCAACGTGCGTAACTCAAGCGAATGCAAACCGTGTCGCGCGGACAACGCGATCGCCTCGTCGAGACTCATTTCCGGACAACCAAGCGTGGAGAAGGTATGAAGCATCATGGGGTAATGGGATTGGGGTATCCCGAGCCTGATATCCACAGGGCGTTTACTCAAGCATCCAAACCGTTCATACGCCAATTTCCCCCTCCTCAAAAGCGCTTGCGCTCCAACGCGTATTCGCGAGCAAATCCCCCTTCTGTTCACACCTCAACTCCACCCTAAAAAGACCATGCCCCGCCCCGTCACCCTCTTCACCGGCCAATGGGCCGATCTCCCCCTCGAAACCCTCGCCCCCCTCGCGAAAAAAATGGGCTACGACGGCCTCGAACTCGCCTGTTGGGGCGATCACTTCGACGTGGACGCCGCCGTCAACAGCAAAAAATACGTCCACCAAAAATGGGAGCTGCTGAAAGACCATGGCCTCTCCTGCCTCGCCATCTCCAGCCACCTCGTCGGCCAGGCCGTTTGCGACCTCATCGACGAACGCCACAAATCCATTCTCCCCCCCGACGTCTGGGGCGACGGGACCCCCGAGGGCGTGCGCAAACGCGCCGCCAAAAAACTCGCCCTCGCCGCCAAGGCCGCCCGCGCCTTCTTCGACGCCCGCCCCGGCGCCGCCGCCCGCAAAGACGCCCACCCCGCCGTCGTCAACGGCTTCACCGGCTCCTCCATCTGGCACAGCATCTACGCCTTCCCGCCCACCTCCCAGGCGTATTGGGACGCCGGATACGCCGACTTCGCCAAGCGCTTCGGCCCCATCCTCGAGGCCTTCGACAAGGCCGACGTCAACTTCGCCCTCGAGGTCCACCCCACCGAGATCGCCTTCGACATCGCCACCGCCCGCCGCGCCCTCGCCGCCGTGAAAAACCACAAGCGTTTCGGCTTCAACTACGACCCCTCCCACCTCGCGTATCAAGGAGTGGACTACGTCAAATTCATCCGCGAATTCGGAGACCGCATCTACCACGCCCACATGAAGGACGTCTGGTGGGGCCACGGAAACGGCGACGTCGGCGTCTTCGGCGGCCATACCACCTTCGGCGACGCCCGCCGCCAGTGGGACTTCCGCTCCGTCGGTCGCGGCGACGTCAAGTTTGAGGACATCATCGTCGCCCTCAACGACGTCGGCTACCAGGGCCCGCTCTCCGTCGAGTGGGAGGACATCCGCATGGACCGCGTCCACGGCGCCACCGAGTCCGCCGCCTACGTCCGCCAACTCGATTTCCCCCGCAGCGCCCTCGCCTTCGACGCCGCCTTCGACAAGAAAAACCAATAATTTGACTCACCACGGAGATCACGCGGAGCCACGGAGAATTCCAAACCTCCTGCCCTTTCTCTCCGTGTCCTCCGCGCCCTCCGTGGTTTAAAATTCAACGCTCCAAATATCCCATGTCCCTCTCTCGCAAACTTCGCTACGGCATGATCGGCGGCGGGCGCGGTGCCTTCATCGGCGCCGTCCACCGCATCGCCGCCCAGATGGATGGCCAGGCCGAACTCGTCGCCGGCGCCTTCTCCTCCGACCCCGCCCGCTCCCACGCCTCCGGTGCCGACCTCTACCTCGACCCCGCCCGCGTTTACGCCTCCTACGCCGACATGGCCGAGGCCGAATCGAAAAAGCCCGTCGGCGAACGCCTCGACTTCGTCGTCATCGTCACGCCCAACCACCAGCACTTCCCGCCCGCGAAGCTCTTCCTCGAAAAAGGCTTCAATGTCGTCTGCGACAAACCCGTCACCTTCGATCTCAAGGAGGCCATCGCCCTTCGCAAAATCGTCGCCAAGAGCCGCAAGGTTTTCGCCCTCACCCACAACTACACCGGCAACGCCATGGTGAAACAGGCGCGCGACCTCGTGCGCACCGGCAAGCTCGGCCCCATCCGCAAAATCGTCGTCGAGTATCCCCAAGGCTGGCTCTCCACCGCGCTAGAAAAGTCCGACCAGAAGCAGGCCGCCTGGCGCACCGACCCCAAGCGCTCCGGCGCCGCCGGCTGCATCGGCGACATAGGCACTCACGCCGAAAACCTCGCCCGCTACATCACCGGCCTGCCCATCGCCGAACTCTGCGCCGATCTCACCGCCTTCGTCAAAGGCCGCGCCCTCGACGACGACGGCAACATCCTCGTCCGCTTCAAGGGTGGCGCCAAAGGCGTCCTCCACGCCTCGCAAATCAGCGTCGGCGAGGAGAACAACCTCAACATCCGCGTCTATGGCGAAAAGGCCGGCCTCGAATGGAAACAGGAGCACCCCAACCAGCTCCTCGTAAAATATCCCGACAAGCCCACCGAGATCTGGGGCCGCGGCAACGGCTACCTCACCAGCGAAGCCGCCAAAGCCGCCGCCCGCACCCCCGCCGGCCACCCCGAGGGCTACCTCGAGGCCTTTGGAAACATCTACCGCGAGATCTTCCGCGCCGTCCGCGCCGAAGTATCCGGAAAAAAACTACCGAAGGATCTCGATTACCCGACCATCGACGACGGCGTCGATGGCATGGCCTTCATCGAGACGGTGGTGAAGAGCGCCAAACTCGGCGCCAAGTGGGTCAAGTTTCCCAAACTCTAAAAAGTAGCGCAGGCGTCCCGCCTGCTTCCTTTCGCACCCCCTCCCCCAAGACCCGGCCTTACGACCGGGTCTTCTTTTTTTCTCCGAATCATGCGCCCGCTCCTCATCGCCCCCGCCCTCTTGCTCCTCGCCTTTGTCTGGCTCCTTGCGTTCACCCCCGTCGCCCACGCCCAGCTCCTGTCTCCCGCCACCGAATCCGAACTCCGCCTGACCACCGGCTCGCCCCCGCTCGGCGCCCTGCTCGCCCTTCCCTCCGCGAGCACGCCCCGCGCCGGCGTCCTCATCATCCCCGGCTCCGGCCCCACCGACCGTGACGGCAACAACACCCTCGGCATCCAGACCGACGCCTACCGCCTCCTCGCCCACGCCCTCGCCTCAAACGGCGTCGCCAGCCTCCGCATCGACAAACGCGGCATGTTCTCCAGCGCCTCGCCCGGCACCGACCCCAACGCCGTCACCCTCGAACTCTACGCCTCCGACATCCACCGCTGGCTCGACCACTGGCGCGCCCTCGCGCCCGATCTTCCGCTCTACCTTCTCGGTCACAGCGAAGGCGGCCTCGTCGCCCTCCTCGCCGCCCAAGATCGCCCCGACCTCGCCGGCGTCATTCTCGTCGCCTGCCCCGGTCGCCCCCTCGGCGACGTGCTCCGCGCCCAACTCAAAGCCAACCCCGCCAACGCCCCCCTTCTCCCCGCCGCCGAAAGCGCCATCACCGAACTCGAAAACGGCCGCACCTTCAACGCTTTCACTCTCCCCGCCCCGCTTCGCCCGTTATTCAACAACTCCATCCAAAACTTCCTCGTCAGCGCCTTCGCCGCCCGCCCCGCCGACTTGATCGCCCGCCTGCCCCAACCCGTCCTCATCATCCAAGGCGACAACGATATCCAGGTCTCCACCGAAGACGCCCGCCTCCTCGCCGCCGCGCAGCCCCGCGCCACCCTGCGCATCGTGGAAAACATGAACCACATCCTCAAGATCTCCCCCCGCGATCCCGCCGCCAACCTCGCCACCTACCGCCAGCCCGAACTCCCCCTCGCCCCCGCCCTCGCCCGCGAACTCGCGACCTTCATCCCGCCAACCAACCCCTGAGTTCAACCGCCCCCGTGCCCGCCTTTCGCCGCCAATTTCTCCTGCTTGCCATCGCACTTCCCCTCATCGGCCAAGCCACCACTCTCGACCCGCTTGGCGCTCTTCGCCATCTCCCCGAAGCCAACCCCTACATCCCGGCGCTCACCCGATATCTGAGCCTCTCCAAAGAAGAAAAAGCCGCCATCACCAACTGGGTTTCGCCCATCACGGACACCGATCCCGCCGAGCTCTCCACCGAACTTCTGGCCATCGCCCGGTCCAGCACCACCGCCTTGGTCGCAGCCTCAAAGTCCCCACCCGCCCAAGACGACATCTGGCCCGTTCGCCCCAACCCCGACGATCCCGAAAACCCCGCCGCCATCCTCATTCCCGACGTCGGCTCCGTTCGCGAACTCGCCCGCATCGCAGTCAAAGTCGCCGCCGATTCTCCCCCCGCCGACTCCATCGAGATTTACATCGCCACCGCTCGCTTGGCCCGCACCCAACGCCAAGGATCGTCTCTCATCCAGCACCTAACCGGCGTAGCTATCGAAGGCATGGCCATCCAGGGTGCCGCCCGGCACCTGCTCGACTACTCGCCCGCCGAGCTCATCCGCCTCGCCTCCGACTGGCCCGACCCAAATTCAACCCCCTCCCCAGACCGCGCCCTCGCCGCCGAACGCAACGTCTTCTTCGTTCCCCTCCTGAAAAACATCATCATCCCCGGCGCGAAAGCCCGTCTCGCCCTCGCCTCGCCGGCCTCCGACGCCTCCG
>DAIPIP010000029.1:2475-16100 GCA_036770725.1 Opitutaceae bacterium | reverse complement strand
CTTCGCTCCCGCTACGAGCGTCGCCCCGGTGAACCCGTCACCTACAAATTCGCCGCGCCCGACGCCGGCCTTGTGCGACAAAACTGATCCCGTCCGCCCCCGCCATGCGCCACACCCCATCCACCAGCCTCGCCGTCGCGTTGCTCTGCGCCCTTACCGTATCCACGATATCACTACACGCCACGCCGCGTGTCTGGACCGACCTCGACGGCCGCACCGTCGAGGCCGAACTTGTCCGCACCGACGCCACCTCCGTAATCATCCGCCGCGCCACCGACGGTCGTGAATTCACCCTGCCCCGCGACCGCCTCTCCCCCGCCGACCTCGCCTTCCTCGCCGCGCAAACCTCCACCCAGTCTCCGTCGTCCGCCCCCGTCCTAGAGGCGCTCAATCGCGCCCTCAACCTCCCGCTCTTTTCCACCGCCCCCGCCTCGTCCACTACCCTCTGGGACGAGCCGCCCGCCACCATCGCAGCCCGCCTAAACCTTCGCCCTGAAAGCATCACCCCGGGCGCAGAGACCTGGAGAGTTTACCCGCGCACGCCCCATACCGCGCTCGACGCCCCCGCCTACATGCTCGCCCTCCGCTCCGAGGAGGGCCGCACCACCGAGTTCACCCTCATGTTCACCAATCGCGGCGACCACCCGGCCTTCGCCCGTTCCGACGGCGCGCGCTTCGTCTCCCCCTCCGCGATCAAATCCTTCGAAGCCGACCTCGCCCGCGACTTCCAGACCATCCGCCAAAACCTCGCCGCCGCCCTCCCTACCGAGGCCGTGCTCGAAGTCCAACCCGCCCTGCGCCGCGCCTACCCCGGCGACCTCGCTCTCTTCTCCATCGATCGCCACTTCCTGCTCCTCCACGCCCGCCCCGGCAACCTGCTCGCCCTGCGCGTGCTCCCCGCCGTCGAGACATCTCCGGTCCGCATCAGCGACGACCAGCTCCGCCAACGCCTGCGCGAACGCGTCACCCGCCGCGAGAACGGCGACGTAGTGCTCGACCGGATACCAATGGTCGATCAGGGCCCCAAGGGCTACTGCGTGCCCGCCACCTTCGAACGCGTGCTCCGCTACGCCGGCATCCCCGCCGACCTCTACGATCTCGCCGCCCTCGGCGGCACCACCCACGGCGGCGGCACCCACGTGGGCACCATGATCGACGGCCTCGAACGCACCGTTCGCCAAGCCGGTCGTCGCCTCGAAAAAATCTCCATCAAGCAACTCACCCCCGCCACCCTCGCCCGCTATATCGACGAAGGCCGCCCCGTGCTCTGGTCGCTCTCCTCCACCCCCGGGTTCAACCAAACCGCCGACACCTACACCAAAGCCCGCGCCACCGCCTCCGATCTCCCCGCCCACGCCCGCGAACACCAACGCATCGGAGCCGACCTCGAACCCGACCCTTCCTACAGCCACGTCTGCCTGCTCATCGGCTACAACCGCGCCACCGGCGAACTCGCCTTCAGCGATTCCTGGGGCCCTACCTTCGCCGAACGCTGGCTCCCCGCCCCCGCCACCCAAGCCGTCTCCCAAGGCGAACTCTGGGTGTTGAACTTCTGACCGAAATCCCCCCCCCTTCACCACCAGCTCCCGATCACCGATTCATGAAGGCTTTCGCTATTTTCAATGGATAGAACTCCAGCGTCCCGTCACCGAAGTTCCCTACATAAGTGATAAACCTTGCCGAGGATGAGATCGGCGGAAGCGGTCCACTTGAAAGGTCGGGGAGAGGTGTTCTGAGTTTTCAGATAGTC
The DNA here is from genome assembly GCA_036770725.1 of Opitutaceae bacterium. Classification (GTDB taxonomy): domain Bacteria; phylum Verrucomicrobiota; class Verrucomicrobiia; order Opitutales; family Opitutaceae; genus IMCC26134_A. Next base: position 14,350 of record DAIPIP010000029.1, on the reverse strand, counting down.
ATGGATGGCTGAGCGTAGCTAGGCGACACTCGCGAAACCTTCCCGCTGAAGACGCTTGCGGGTGAGTTCGGCGAACAAGCGTTCAACTTGTTTAAACCAAGAGGAATGGGTGGGGATGAAGCGCAGGCGCCAGCGAGGATGACGGGCAAGCCCGCGAACGACCGCGTCGGTTTTTTGGGTGGCATACGTATCCAGCACGGCACGGATCTGCAGGCTGGCCTGAGTGCGATCCTCAGTTTGTTTGAGGATGGCGAGGAACTCCTTGTGGGTGTGTCGGACGTGGCGACTGCCCCAGGCCTCGCCGGTGGCTCATCCAGCGAGGCGAACAGCGAGACGGTGCCGTGGCGGTAGTGATCGTGGGTGTCCCGTTCAGCACAGCCCAAATCTAGGCTGAGAGTGCTCCCATGCATCGCCGACTTCGGTTTGGTTTGCAGAGTGCGGCGCACAATCACGCGACCTGTTCGTCTTCCACCGTGCGTGGTGCCCCCGCTCTGGGTGGCTCTTCGACTTCGCGTTCCCTTGCGGTCTTTGCGTCGAAAATCTAAATTCCGAAGTCGCCAGCGGTCACTTCGCCGCCGCTCGCCTGACCGCCGCGAGCACGCGCGCCGCCGCCTCTTCCTCCGGATCCGCCGCGCCCGATGCCGACACCGATTCCGTCAACCGCCCGAAATGCACCGAACTCAACTCGCGGTGGGAACACTCCATCACCGCCTTTCTCACCGCTTCCACCAACTCGTGATAATGTCCGCGCCAACTGCGCGCCACCAACCACTGCATCGCCGAAGGGTGGATGGACCGCGCACGTTTTTCCGGAAACACCGCCGTGAGATCCATGATCACGCGCCGCACGATGGCCTCCACATCCTCGCGCCGCTCATGCAAGCCCGGCAGCTTGATCACCGCCGGTATGATGAATTGCAGCTCCTCCAAAAATTCGCCGTCCGCCGCGCGATCCTCGTCGTTGCACTCCTGCGCGGCGAACACGATGCGCAACGGTTTTTCCCGGTCCCTCATGCGGCGCGCCCGCCGCAAAAATTCGAGCAACGGCTTCTCCTGCGCCTTGGTGAGCTTTTCCACCTCGGGCACGAAATAGGTGCGCGGCACGCCCTCGTTCAAACGATCCAACGAGAGCTGCGTGGCCAGGGTATCCGCATCAAGTTCCTGATGGGTCAAAACCACCAGGAAGCCCGCCGAGTCGCCCCCCATCGCCTGATATTCCCTCGCCGCCAACTCGAACTCCACCCCCGCCTCGCCGCGAAGAATCACCCCGATCGGATCATTCCGCGCGCTCCAAAGATCGCTCAACACCTTCCGGATGGCCGCGCTCGTTCCCGTCAAATGAATCGGCCGGTAGCCACCCTCGGAAGGATTCGCCGCCGCACCGCCCCCGCCGCCGGGCGACGCTGACGCCGCCTTGTCCTTGCCCATCAACCGCTGCAACGACGCCACCGCTCGCTTGGGATTGATCGGCTGCAACAACACGTCGCTCAAGCCCTCCGAGAAAAAAGGAAGCACCAGATCCACATCCTCGCGATTGGCCAAAAGCAGCAACCGCGTATCCGGTGAAGCCTTGCGCACCGTCGCGATGAACTCGCCGGTGTCGGGCGCCGCCCCCTGAACAAAAACACACAATTGGCAAAAACGGGAAGCGATCACCCGCTGCACCTCCTCCATGTCGGAACACGCCACCACCATCGCTCCCGTGTCGGTCAAAAGCAGGGAAAACAAACTGCGCAATCGCGCGTCCGGGATACAAACTACGGCGTTCGATGACATTAAACAAAAGTCTCACCCGCCCGCCCATAAGTCCGGACGAGTGCGGGTGAAAGTGTTAAAAAGAAGGGCGAAAACAAAACGCCCGGTCGTCCCCAAAATCAGTAGGGCCGACCACGATACATGCGCACCTTGACCGGTTCCGCAGGCACCGCCGCAGGCTCGGCCACCGGAGCCGGAGCGGGAGCGGGAGCCGCTGCGGTCGCCATGGCCGGCGCCGGGGCCGGAACCGCCGCCGGAAAGGGAACTTGAGTTTGCGCGCGGGCCGCCGGGAAAGGCACCTGAGTCGGAACACGGGCCGCCGCAGGAGCGGACTGCACCGGCGCCGCGCCGGGCACCGCCGCGCGGGCGGTCGCCTCCAACTGCGCCATGATCGCGGGCGTCAGATGCTTGATCGTCATGTTCGTTACCATGCGAGTGGAGGCCAGATTGGCTTTCTCCCCACCCAGAATCAGCATCACGTGCTTGTCCGTGCGGCGCAGCAAAAGCCAGCGCTCGCTGAACTTCAGCATGTAGTCGTCGCACGGGATAAAGTTTTCATCCATCGTCTCATACATCGCCACGATGCGCCGCTGCGCGTCGGCGAAAAGCTCGGTCGAGAGAAACGAAGGAAGACGGTTGATATACATCTGACCCTCCGCACCGAAAAGGCAGACGCCTTCGATGCCGGGGAGATCGAGGATGTTGTCGAAAAGTTTGGAGACTTCCATGGTGGTTCAGGTGTTGGGTTGTTGTCGCGTCTCAAGCCGCCTCAGGCCGTGGCCAGAGCCTGGCGTATCAGAGTGACCGTTTCATTGATGCGAGCGCGCGAGTTGAGAATCACACCCACCGTGCCGCCCTCGTGCGGGATACAGACCACCGTCAGCGCCTTGCTTTGGATCTGCGCCTCCTGAAAATCCTCCAAGCCGAAGGACTCACCGATCAACCCCGCGACCTGTTGGAAATAAGTGAGCACATTTGCGAGCAGATCGACCTCGTTACCCTCCTGAACGATCACGTCGCCCGACTCCGAGCATTGCACGTAGCCGATCACATTGGGTGCCTGCATGATTTGCTGAACATGTGTTTGTGCCATGGCGTAAAGAGCGTTGGAATAATTGTTCATACCTTTGTGCGTTCAAATACACCTAGTGCATGCGCTATGCCAGCGGGTCAAAAAACCGACATGTTTGTAAAAACCGCTAATAAAAATCGATCTCGTTCATCCGCCGCGAAAACACCCCGCGAGCGCCCGCTGCCAGAGGGGGTTTTACCTTTTGACACCCCCGGGGCACGCCAATTGCATGCGTAGCGCACCCAACCGGCGCAGCCATTCGCGCGTCCCATCTAAGCAAACATGTCCTCAATCCTCGGCTACTTCTCCAACGACATCGGCATCGATTTGGGCACGGCCAACACCCTCGTTTACGTTAAAGACAAAGGCATCGTCCTCCGCGAACCCTCCGTCGTCGCGCTCGATACCCAGACCCGCAAAGTCCGCGCCGTTGGCGACGAAGCCAAACGCATGCTCGGCCGCACCCCGGGCAACATCACCGCCATCCGCCCCATGAAAGACGGCGTCATCGCCGACTTCGACGTCACCGAGGCGATGCTGCGCTACTTCATCCGCAAGGTGCACAACAACGCCCTCCGCGTCAGCCCCCGCGTCGTCATCGCCATCCCCTCCGGCATCACCGAGGTCGAAAAACGCGCCGTCAAAGACTCCGCCACCCACGCCGGCGCTCGCGACGTCATCACCATCCCCGAGCCCATGGCCGCCGCCATAGGCGTCGGCCTCCCCATCGACGAACCCGCCGCCAACATGATCGTGGACATCGGCGGCGGCACCACCGAGATCGCCATCATCTCCCTTTCCGGCATCGTATTCAGTAAATCGATACGCGTGGCCGGCGACGAGCTCGACAGCGCCATCGTCAACTACATGAAGCGCGCCTACAACCTGCTCATCGGCGAACGCACCGCCGAGGAGATCAAGGTCCGCGTCGGCTCCGCCTACCCGCTCGACGAGGAACTCACCATGGAGGTCAAGGGCCGCGACTCCGTGGCCGGCCTGCCCAAGACCATCCACATCACCTCGCAGGAGATCCGCGAAGCCCTCAGCGATCCCATATCCGCCATCGTGGACGCCGTGCGCGGCACCCTCGAACGCTGCCCGCCCGAACTCTCCGCCGACCTCGTGGACCGCGGCTTCGTCATGGCCGGCGGCGGCGCCCTCATCCGCGGCATCGACCGCCTCCTCTCCGACAAGACCGGCCTCCCCGTCATCGTCGCCGACGATCCCCTCTCCGCCGTCGCCAACGGCACCGGCGCCGTCCTCGACGACCTCAACTGGGTCCTTCAAAACGTCTGATCCCGCGCTCCGCCGCGCGTTCCCGCCCCGTCCGGGCGCCGGCCCCGTCCCACTCCGCGCCGTGCCCCGCCGTTTAGATCAGGCCCGCCCCTTTCTCATCCTGGGACTCGCCCTCCTCGCCTGGCTCATCCTGCCCGCCGTCGTAAAACGCTTCACCCGCCTCGGCTTTTACGAATTCCAGGCCCCGGTCGAAGTCTCCGCCTCCTACGTCCGCGATTTGCAGGACTTCTGGTCGCAACGCACCCGCACCAAAAACGAACTCATCGAGGCCGCCCGCGACCTCTCCCGCCTCAACGCCTCCTACGAACTCCGCCTCGCCGAGGACGGCCGCCTCCGCGCCGAGATCGAGCGCCTGGAGGACCTCCTCCGCCTGCCCTCCTTCGGCGAATTCCGCTCCGAACCCGCCCGCGTCGTCCGCCGCGACTTCACCGTCTGGTGGCAACGCCTCGTCATCCGCAAAGGCCGCAACCACGGCATCGTCCCCGGCTCCCCCGTCATCTTCGCCGGCGGCCTCGCCGGCCGCGTCACCGAGGTCCACGCCACCACCTCCATCGTCGAACTCATCAGCAGCCCCACCCTGCGCCTCGCCGCCGTCTTCGAGGGCGACACCCGCCCCGTCAGCTTCCAAGGCGGCGTCAACCCCCCGCTCCGACCCGCCGAAGCCCTCCTTGAATTCGTCCCGCTCGATGTCTTCGCCACCCCCGCCGCCCCCCGCCGCCTCGTCACCTCCGGCCTCGGCGGCGTCTATCCGCCCGGCCTCGCCCTCGGCGAAGTTTACCAACTCGAGCCCAGCACCGACGGCCTCTTCAAAAGCGGACGCGTCCGCCTCGATCCGCGCCTCGGCCGCATGACCGAGGTCACCGTCCTCGTCCCGCTCGACCCGTCCTTCCCCGCTCCCGTGCCCGCCCGCGTCCCCGAACCACGATGAGCCACCCGATCCGCCAGGTTCTCGCGCTGCTTCTCTGCACCGGCGGGCTCATCACCTTGCTTGGCCAGTTCAACCACGCCCTCTCCCCGTTTGCCCTGACCCTATCCGCGCCCGGCCTGCTCGTCGCCTTCGCCGCCCTGCGTCTCCCGCTCAAGCCCGGCCTCTTCCTCGCCCTCCTCACCGGCCTCTGGCTCGACGCCGTCTCCGGCGCACGGTTCGGCCACCAAGCCTTCCTCCTCGGCCTCGCCTTTTGCCTGCTCCACCGCGTTCGCGCCCGCCTCCCGCGCGAGGAACCCCTCGTCGGCGTGCTCGCCGCCATCTTCATCAACCTCGCCCTCTGCATCGTCACCGCCTCCGTTCACCTCAACCACCTGCCCGACCCAGCCTCCGCCGCCCTGCGCCTGCTCGTCGATTTGGTCGCCTCCCAGTTTGCCACCGCCCTGCTCGGCCCTTGGTTCATCGCCCTGCAAGCTCGCTCCCTCCTGCTCGTCGGCGCGCCGCCGCCCACCCTTCGCCGCTTCGCCTGATACCCGACGCGCCATGGCCCACACCCCGCCCACTCTCGCCGACCGCTCCGGTCACATGGTCGAGTCCCACCGAGGTTACGACCCGCGGCTCTGGCTTTTTCACGCCCTCATCCTTGCCCTGCTCCTCGTTCTCACCGGCGGCCTCGCCTACCAACAACTCGGTCGCTCCGCCGAATACCGCGAACGCGAAACCGTGCAAAACCAACGCCGCGTCATCATGCCCGGCCCCCGGGGCAACCTCTACGACCGCGAGGGCCGCCTCCTCGTCGGCAACCGCGCGCGCTTCGCCGTCACCCTCAGCCTGGACGAACTCCGCGCCGAGTTTCGCCGCGAATTTCTCCGCATCCGGCGCAACTACCGCGAAGCCGGCGACAAAGACCTCCCCACCGCCGCACAGCTCGACCGCATCGCCCGCGTCTCCGTCGTCCAGACCCACCTCAACGTCATCAACCGCATCCTCGGCACCCGCCACCGCGTGGACCCCGTCGGCCTCGAACGCCACTACCGCCAGGCCCGCATCCTCCCCTACCTGCTCCTTGAAGACGTCGAGCCCGCCGACTACGCCCGCATCCTCGAACAACTCCCCGTCGCCTCCCCCCTCCAGGTTTACACCGCCAACACCCGCCACCATCCCCACGGCTCCCTCGCCGCCCACACCCTCGGCTACACCGCCTCCGACGACGACCTCGACGTCGGCGACGCCCTCCCCGGCGCCGAACTCACCACCTTCAAGATGCGCGGCAGCGTCGGCCGCCAAGGCCTCGAAGCCGCCCTCGACGAACGCCTCCAAGGCCGCGCCGGCGGCGCCATCTACCGCGTCGATCCCGCCGGCTACCGCCTCCAACCCCCCCTCGAAAAACGCCTCCCCGTCCAAGGCGACGACGTCGTCCTCACCATCGACCTCGACCTCCAACGCGCCGCCGAGGCCCAGATGGCCGAGACCGGCCTCGCCGGCGCCGCCGTCGCCCTCGACATCGCCACCGGCGAAGTCCTCGCCCTCGTCAGCAAACCCGACTACGACCTAAACGTCTTCACCCCGCGCCTCTCCCACGCCGCCGCCGCCGAGATCCAGGCCCAAGGCGCCTGGCTGAACCGCGCCACCCAGGGCCTCTACCCCCCCGGCTCCACCTTCAAACTCCTCACCGCCATCGCCGGCCTCCGCACCGGCCACATCCAGCACGATACCATCGTCGAATGCACCGGCACCTACCGCGTCGGCGGACGCACCTTCGTCTGCAACAACCACCGCGACCGCGGCCCCGTCACCTTCGCCGAATCCATCGAAAAAAGCTGCAACACCTTCTATTACGACACCGGCCTCAAAACCGGAATCGACGCCATCGCCGCCGAAGCCCGCCGCCACGGCCTTGACCGCCCGACCGGCATCGAGCTCCCCTACGAAGCGCGCAACATCCTCGTCCCCGACCCCGCCTGGAAACGCCGCGCCCGCAACGACGCCTGGTTCCCCGGCGACACCGCCAACGTCTCCATCGGCCAGGGCGACGTCTCCCTCACCCCGCTCCAAATGGCCTGCTTCGTCGCCTCCCTCGCCCGCGGCGAGACCACCACCACCCCCACCCTCCTCCGCCAAAATCCCCCCGTCCGCCAACGCGCCGAACCCGACGGCCTCACCCCCCCGCAACGCGCCGCCCTCCTCGCCGGCATGGAGGCCGTCACCAACACCGGCACCGGCCGCATCCTCCAAACCCCGCGCTTCCGCGTCCCCGGCCTGCGCCTCGCCGGCAAGACCGGCACCGCCCAAAAACGCACCCCCGAAGGCACCATCAACTTCGCCTGGTTCATCGGCTTCGTTCCCGTGGAAAACCCCCAGATCGCCGTCGCCGTGATCATGGAAGGCGACGTCCCAGGCGAAGACTTCGGCGGCGGCCGCTACGCCGCCCCCGTCGCCGGCGCCATCTTCAAAGCCTGGGCCGAAAAAAGCGGCCAGTTCCGCCAACTCCCGACTCCGTAAAAGTCACGCCATCACGCACCGCGCGGATCGAACCGCCGCGTGATCAATCCGTAGGGCCGCGCCTCGTCCGTTTCCCGCTCCAGCGGTTGCGCGTAAACATCGGCCGCCCGCTCGCCCCAACCCTCATCCGCCTCGATTTTCACCCGACCGCGTCGCCCCGACGTCTCGTGCAGACGCAGCGCCCACGCCCCGCCTTCCAACGGCTCCGCCCAGGCCGGCACCACCGAAGCCAGGCCGCCCACCCCCGCTAGTCCCGCCGCCACCACCGCCCCGCACGGCACGCACGGCGTGTAGAGCAAATCGGCCAGCGCGGCCGGCTGCTCCGCCACCGGCAAGTCGGCGGCGTAACGCCCAAGCGCGATCTCGATCACATGACGGCCCAGGTCGGAATGCGCGGGACGGTCCGGCGTCGCGCGGATCTTCGGGTGATCGTTCGCCTCGGTCACCAGCGCGCTGTGCAACAGGCTCACGCCCACCACGCCCTCGCGCACCGTAAAGCCATACTTCGCCTCGGTCAGCACGGAGAGTCCCTCGCATTGCGCGTCGTCCGCCAGCACCGCCCAGCGGCTCCCCGGCACCTCCCACTGCGCCTCCTCCCGCGAGTAACCCGGCCACTGCCCTCGCAACACGCTGCCCACCGGCGCGCCGAAGCGGGCTTTGCTTCCGGCGTAGCCGGTTGTCACCACGGCCTTCAACCAGTGCAGCGGATCGTGCCACTCCACCTCGTAGCGCACGCGCAGCACGGGCTCGGCCGCGCGCACGTGATACACCACTTTCACGCGGCTGGAGCGGACGATCTCGTATTCAAAAACTAACGACGCCTCCAACCCCGACACCACCGCGACCGGCCCGCCGACGTGCCGCGCCGCGTGGCCTTCGACCAGATTTCCACGATCCACGTCCCACGCGTCGAACGAGGCCGGCTGGTCGGCGTAGGCCGCCAGCTTGTGGCCGCCCACCGCGACCGGGAAGCCGTCCACCGCGAGCGCGACGAGCGAACCGTCGGCGGCGAAACTCGCCTGCACGCGGTCGCTCCGCAGCTCGGTCGCGGCGGCGCTCGGAGCGGCGACCTGCCTCACGGTCAACGCCGCAAGAGGCGCTCCGGAAAGCGGAGCCAGTTCGTAGCAACGCCCCCCTTCGATCCACGTGCGCGGCAACGGCAGGGGGTTGAACCAGCCCGGGTTCGCGCCTTCTGCGTCGAGCGCGACGCGCGCCTCGGCGAGGGCCTCGGCGGCGAGCGTCTCCAGCTCGGGAATCGCCTCGGCGTAAACCTCCCAGATCGAGCTGCCGGGGATGTAATCGTGGAAGTGGGAGAAGATGGCGCGTTTCCAATAGCGACGGTCAACGGGACCAAGACCACGGACGACGTGCGCCGCCTCGAGGATTTGCAGCGCCCGCTCCAGGGCGCGGAAAGCGGACTTGAGCGAACCATGCGTGGTGAACACGCCGCGATGCAGCTCCAGCATGAGCTCGCCGGTGACGACCGGGAGCTCCGCCTTCAGTTTGTCGAGGCGCTCGAAAAACGGCTCGATGTTACCCCACTCCACGCGCGGCATGCCGGATAAATCGCCCACCCGGCGGGCGCGTTCCAGCATGTCCTCCGTCGGCCCGCCGCCGCCGTCGCCATACCCGGTGGGAATCAGCATCTCGGGATGAATCCCCGATTGCTGGTGATGCAGCGCGCACTCGCGCAGACGCTTCGCGTCCACCGACTCGTTGTAATCGTGGATCAACACCACATGCGCGGCGACCCGGGCGCCGTCCGGCCCCTGCCAGAAAAAGCTCGAATGCGGGAAACGGTTGACCGTGCTCCAGGAGAGTTTGGTGGTGAAAAATCCCTTCACGCCCACGGCCTCGAGCAGTTGTGGCATGCAGCCGCTGTAGCCGAAGACGTCCGGCAGCCAGAAAACCTCGGCCGGCGAGCCGCGCAGCTTCACGAACTCCTCCTGCCCCACGCGCAGACAGCGCAGGATGGCCTCGCCGCAAGGCATCTGGGTGTCGCCCTCCACGTAGGCCGCGCCGGTGGCGTCCCATTTTTTCTCCGCGATGAGACCCTTCACCTTCGCGAGCAGTTCCGGCGACCGCCGCCCCACCGCCTCGTAGCTCGCGGGCTGGGAATAACCGAAGCGAAACTCGGGGTATTCCTCCAGCAGACGCGTCTGCGTCGCCCAGGAATGCACCGCCTTGGACTCGCCCACGCGCTCGGGCCAGAGCCACACCAGATCGATGTGCGCGTGCCCCGTGAGCACCGCCTTGATCGCGTCGGGCGCGGCCCTCGACTCCGCGTAGATTTTTTTCAGCTCGACCGCGAACGGCGCCAACCCCCTCGCGATCAAACACGTCGATCACGCGATCAAGCCGGTCGCAAAGGCGGCGAAACAAGGGGCTGGCGCGAAACGCCGGCTGGCTGTGGCGCACCGGATCCGTGAAGGGCTTCGGCAGGCCCGAGTGCGCGGGCTGGTATTCGCGATACTCCGTCTCGATCAAATCGAGCAGCACCTTCAAATCGTGATAAACCCCCCACGCCACATCGTCCCGCGCGAGCAACTGCGGCGGCGCGTAGAGGCTGCCCTCCTCGTCCATGCGCGCGGACTCGCCCGCCAGCCAGATCGCCGAACGCACGCACACCGACTCGATCAAGAAACACCGGATGCCCGCCGGCAGCGGCATCTGCAGGTGCGCGATATCCAACCCCGAGTAGGGCACGCCGTCGAGATAGGCCGTGGCCTCCGCCTGGTCGTTCCATTTGAAATAACACGTCTCGCCGCCCGTCGCCTCCGGCAGGGTCACGCGAAACCACGACTGCGAATACTTCGGTCCCCAGTGAAACGGCGCCCCCGACACCGGCTCGAAGTCGGCGTCCGTCACATCGGCCGCGTTGCGAAACGCCAGCGTGCTCGCCGCCCGCTCGACGCGAATACCCTCCGAGGGCAAGGGCCGCCAGATGCGAGCCTGCGCGCGCCGCATGGCCTCGGCGATGCGGGCGGGAACGAGCTGGGTCAAAAAAGTGCGGGGAAGCATGGGCGCGAGGGGTTGGTTATAAAAATACCAAAAATGGTATTTAAACAAAAGGCAATGCGAAGGCCCGCCCGCAGGCGGAACGCCGGCGCCTCAGCGCGCCCGCCGGGCTCGGCCCGCCCGCGCGGGACCGGTGGACTCTCCCGCGAAGAGCGGCGTGTCGGCCGGCTGGTGAAGACTCGCCCGCGGCCAGCCCCCGCCGTTGACCAGCCACTCCGCCGCCTTGCGCAAGGTTCCCGCGCGCGGCACCGCGCGCAGGCACGTCAGCGACGGCGTCAGGTAGGGCCCCAGCCCCTCGTCGTTTACCGCGCACACCGCCACGTCCGCGCCGATCACCCGTCCCCGCTCGTGCAACGCGCGCATGCCCCCGACGGCCGCCGCGATCGTGGTGCAATAAAGCGCGCCGCCCACCTCCCCGCCGCGCGCCAGCCGCCGCGCCATGTGCCGATGCGCGGAAGCCAGCGTTCCGTCCGACGGATGGGTGAACAACTCGCCCTCCAGACCGTGGCGGGCGAGATGCTCGCGCCACACCGCGATGCGTCCCTCGATCACGGAATTGTGCGGCTGCACGTTGAAACAATCGACGCGCCGGTGGCCCAGCGCCCGCAGGTGGTCGAGCAGCTTGTGCCCCGCCGCGAAGGGAAAAACCATGACCGAGCGCAGCCCGGCCGCGCTCTCGTCGTGATCCAGCACCACCACCCGCACCCGCGCCGCAAGCATGCGCGAAACCAGCCACGGGGGCGTGGGCTCGCTCGCCAACGGCAAAAAAAACACGCCGTCAAAACCCTCCAGCGCCGCGCTGATCGCCGGGTCGCCGTAGTGCTCATAACTCAGCGAACGCGGCGTCACGTCGTATTTGGCCAGGGCTCCCAGCACGCCCTCGCGCCACAACTGCGTTTCGGACGAAACGCCTCCGGGATTGAGAAACGCGATCAGCGGACGCGACCCCCGCCCGCCCGCCGCAGCCGTGGCGGTGTTAACCCGCAGACGTCCGGTCTCGCCGCGCAGCAACACCCCCTCCTCAAGCAAAAGATCGATCGCGCGCCGAATGGTTTGGCGGCTCAACCCCAGCTCGACCGCCAGCCCGCGTTCCCCCGGCAGCGGGTAGGCCGCGTGATCGGCATGCCGCACGCGCTTGCGAATCATTTCAATCGCGAGGCGGGTTTGGGTATCGGGGCGGGCCATGATTGTTTAACAGCGCGGCCTCACGGCGAAAGGGAGGGACTTTGATCCATCGCACCCCGCCAAGGTCGCGAGCGTTATCAGACCAAAAACGGACGATAATCAACCCTCCGCCAACTCCCGCC
>DAIPIP010000029.1:0-2375 GCA_036770725.1 Opitutaceae bacterium | reverse complement strand
CGGAGGTCAACCTGAACGCGGGCTTGCCCGAGACGGGCGCGAGCGCGACGCTCCACTTTTCCATTCATCCATGAGCACCACCAAAGAACTCGCAGTAGTATCCACCACCAAGGGCGACCTCACCCTCGAATTCTGGCCCGACGTCGCGCCCGGCCACGTCGCCAACTTCAAGAAGCTCGCCGAAAAAGGCTTCTACGACGGCACCGCCTTCCACCGCATCATCAAGGGCTTCATGATCCAGGGCGGCTGCCCCAACTCCAAAAAAGGCGCGTCCGGCATGCCCGGCACCGGCGGCCCCGGCTACCAGATCAAGGCCGAGTTCAACACCAAGTCGCACGTGCGCGGGGTGCTCTCCGCCGCCCGCTCCTCCAACCCCGACAGCGCCGGCTCCCAGTTCTTTATCTGCCACGGCGACGCCAAGTTCCTCGACAAACAATACACCGCCTTCGGACAGCTGGTGAAGGGTGACGAGGTCCTCGAAGCCATCGCCACCGTGCCCACCGGCGGCCCCGAGCGCAGCACCCCGAGCGAGCGCATCGAGATCACCGGCATCAAGTTCGTCGCCGCCTGATCACGGCGGCGAATTCGCCGCAACTCTCCAACTCCTTCGCCCCGGACGCCAAACGCTCCGGGGCTTTTTGCGCCCCGTTTCCGAGGCAAAAACGCGGACCTCAACGCAACCAAAAATCGAGCTGCCGCTTGATGCGCTCGAGCACGCCGTCGGACATTTTTCGGGTGCAAAGGTTCATCTCGTCCAGCGCAGGGCTGAAGCGCGACGAATGAATCACCGATACCCCGCGAAAAACAAACAGCCCCAGAGGCAGGACCGCCAGCGAACGGTTTTTTAAGCCCAAATCCACGAAGACCTCGTTCCAAGGCACCGGGGCCACCGCACCCAGCATCAGGGCCATGCCGGCCAAACACAAAAATCCAACCCCCACGAAAGACACAAATCGGGGCATGAACAGATCGCAGGCATCACCTATCGCACGCGTGCAGAAAAACAGGGTCACCGCGCCAAAAAGCCACAGCCACTCCGCCCCATGCACATTGCCCTTCATCGCCTTTCCGAGGCAAAGCGACAGGCTCGCGGCCGCGACCAGCAGCGTCACCTCGCCCGCCAGAGGCATGCCCCAAATTACCCGATACTTCCACATCAACACCCACTGCGAAGCGGTGCGCGCGGAGCGAGCGCGTGGCGGAAGGATGGCGTCCATCTCCCGACCTGGAGATGCGGCGTCGGCAACGAAAGCCTGATATGTTTCGGAAGAGGTTTTCATGTAGGTGAAGCAATGAGAAATATGTGTAAATCTACTGAATTCATCACCGCGTGGGGATAGGGTGTTACTCCGAGATTTGGATTTAGAACACCGCAGTTACACCCACCGTCTCGCCTAGGAACGCATGCCAGACCAACCGTTTGCCGAGCCGACCGACCATCCCGGCTCCCACGAACCGGGCCACCAATCCACGCGTGGTTCGTGTCGTGAAAAACGAGACTCCGGTTACTTACCATAAGCTCATCTATTGATCGCGAATTGGAATCACGCGTGCTCGAGCGCCACGCGATACGGGCCGCGCAGGGTGCGCAAATCCGCCGATGCACCGCGCTGAGTGACAACAACCCGTCCCTCATCCGCCAATGTCTGCAAGTGAGGGCGCAACTCCGCCTGCGTGGTGCCAAGGCGCCGGGCAAGTTCGCCGGGGCATAGAGTCGAGCCTGGCCGCAAGGTGGACAGCTCGGCCAAGATCGCGCCGGAACTGGGCCACACCGACGACATGGTTCAAACCGCGTGTTTGTCGATATAGGCGCGGATCGCGTCCGCGTCGGCGGGCAGCTTGTGCTTCACCAGCGGCTTGGTCTTCAACACTTCCAGGCTCGGATCGACCGGCTCAATGCCAATGGCGGAGATGATGGTGTCGGGGAACTTGGCCGGACTGGCGGTCGCGAGCACGATGCTCGGGCGATCCTTGGCCAGAGACTTGAAGCCGCACGCGGTGTGCGGATCGGCGATGTAACCAAAATCCTGATACACCTGGCGGATGATCGCCGGTATGTCGGCGTCGTTCGTGCGCGAGGCGGTGAAGGTGTCGCGGTCGAAGTTTTCAAACGTGTAGGCGCCGGTCCTTTTGAAGGTCGCCATGATCTCGCGGACCCTCGCGGAATCGCGGCCGACGCTGTAATAGAGGAAGCGCTCGAAGTTGCTCGAAACCTGGATATCCATCGAAGGCGCGAGCGAGGGCGTGACCGCGCTCGTGCGGTAGTCGCCGGTGGTAAAGAGGCGGTAGAGGATGTCGTTCTGGTTGGTCGCGACGCGGAAGCCGCGCAGGGGAACGCCCATTTTCTGGAGCAACCAGCCCGCGAGCACGTTGCC
>DAIPIP010000187.1:0-5310 GCA_036770725.1 Opitutaceae bacterium | reverse complement strand
TGGCACCCCGAGCGGTGGGGCTTGGCTTGATTTTGCCCCCGACCGGGAAACGCCGGGGTGTTTCGAGGGCGAGGCCGCCGGCACGGGTCAGCGGAACGCGAGCGCGCCGAGGTGAGCGTCAGCGCGGCCGCCGATGTCGGCTAGGGAGGTGACGAGGCGACCGTGGATGCGCAGGTTTTCAAAGACGATGGCGTCGCTGCGGTGCGCGGCGTCGTGGCCGGTAAACCCGAGGGTGCGCTCGCGGTCGTGGTGGCCGAGCACGGCGATGTCGCGGTAGGTGACGCGCTCGATGCGCCCGCGGCCGGCGCCTTCGTGCCAGTGGGAGGCGCCGATCCAGTGTTCGACGATCCAGGCGTGGCAGTCCTCGATGCGAATATTTTCGTAGAGGATGTCGGAGACGGTGGCTTGGTTGCCGTTGTGGATGGTGAGGACGCCGCCCCAGTAGTTGTGGAGCACGTCGATATCCCGGAAGGTGACGCGGCGAACGTGGCCGCAATCGAGTTCGAAGCCGATCTCGAGGGTCTGGGCGTGGTCGTTCCAGAACTGGCAATGCTCGACGAGGATGTCCTCGAGGTCGCCGTCGCCGAAGCTTTTGAGCACGACGCTGTCATCCCAGACGCGGGTGAAGCAGTGGCGGAGGGTGGCGCGGCGGCAGCCGCAGAGGTCGAAGCCGTCGGTGTTGTTGCGACCGCCGAAGAGTTTCACGCCGTCGATGGCAAGGTCTTCGCAGGCGATGAATTTGCAGGTCCAGAAGGCGTTGTCGGCGACGAGCACGTCGCGGAAGGCGATCCGGGCGCAGCGTTCGAGGCGGATGGCGTTGACGCGGCAGGTATGGGAGTCGGCCTCGAGCGGTTCGCGGCCGCGCGGGGTGCGGGCCCAGGCGGCGTAGCTGAGGTGGCAGTCGAGGATTCCGGGGCCGGCGATGGTGAGGTCGCTCGCGTGCTCTGCGCGGATGTGGCCGTAAATGATCGCGCCGGGGGCGAGGAAAATGGTCTCGCCCGAGCGCAGGCGAATCTCACCTGTGTGGTGTATTCCTGCGGTGAATACGCGGACGCCCGGACCCGGGGGCGGCGCGATGGAGGCGGCGGGCGCGTGGCCGAAGAGGTGGAGTTCGCGGCCGCGGGCGGCGCTCCATTCCAGGCTAATTTTCTCGTGCGCGGGGGCGGTGAAGGCGAGCGAGCGGCGGTCGGCGGCAATCTCGGGGACGAGGCCGAGGCGCAGGGGGCGAACGACGACCGAGGCTAGGTCGAAGGCGGTGCGCACGACGATGCGGACCGGCGCGTCGGCGGTGTAGGAACCCACGGGAGTGGTGGTGGTGAGGTTGGTCTCGCCGTGGGTCACGTTGACGACGGCCTCGTAGAGATCGAGGGGCTGTTCGTCCACGGTGACGGTGATGTCGCCAACGGGCGGGTGAAGGGCGGGGACGGGGTGGGGGAAAACCGGCATGGAGGAGGCGCAAGGTGAAATCGAAGAACGCGCGGCGGCACGAACGCGGGGGAATCGACCCCGTTGAACACAGGACGGTGGCTCGGGTCGAAACCCACGTGGTGGTCGTCGCCGTGCCGGCGGAGGCGTTCATTTCAACGAATCCAATTAAGCGCCTGTTGTTGTCGTCTTGATCGCGGCGCAAGTGTAGGCGGGGCGGTAACGCGCCCCTAAACAGTTACCCCAGCTCCCCCACTGTTAATCCCATGAAAAACGCACTCCGCTTGCTCGCGGCTTTTGTCGGCACCGCATCATTTGTTTTCGCAGCGCCGGGCGACTTTCAGGTCGTCGGGGTTTACGATGAGAATACGAACCAAGCGAATACGATCAACGCTTACGCGGTGTTCGGCGCTGGCACAGGCTCCCCCGCCAACACCGCTTCCAACGTGATTGGCAGCGCCGATTTCCCCGCTTGGCAAACGGCGCTCATCGGTGCCGCCAGCGCCGGCATGGGTGGGGTGGTAAACTTCGACAACGGCGGCGTAACCACCGTGGCGACGACGACCGCGTTGAGCGGCAGCACCACGTTGGCGACTTTCACCTTTAGCGGAGGTGCCACCCTCTCCAGCAATCAAACCGCCTATACGCCCTTATCGGCCGGGAGTGCCGCAGGCTCTAATCTTTCGGACAGTCTTCCCGGCTCGCTGGTGTTTTTCGGTTCGGTGACTGGTGGCACCGGCGTGACGATCTCGGTCAGCACGCCGAGCATGGCCCCGCAGTTGGAAACCTTCGGAATAACGATGCTCTCCCGGACGAGCCGCGACTATGGCACCGTGACCGCCACCGCCACGTTTGGCGATTTCTCCACCGTCTCGGCAACCTCGGCGGTCGGGCCGGGCGCCGGGTTGGACGACACGTTTTTTGGTTTTGATGCCAAGGGTAAGGGAATCAGCAGCATCACCTTCACTTGGAGCGGCACGCCCACGCTACTTGCTTTTGACGATGTGGGTTTCACGCTGGCCATCCCCGAGCCCTCGGCCTTCGGGTTGGTGGCGGGTCTATTTTCGTTGGGACTGGTGCTTAATCGCCGCCGTCGGATCTGACTTTTTGCCGACCCACTCGTTCAAACGAAAGGCCGCTCCGTCGAGGAGCGGCTTTTTTGGTTTCCGATCCGAAGAAGCGATTGATCAAGGTTCGCCCAGCAACGCCGCCACCGCGCCGCGTTTTTGCACCCAGGCAGCCGGGGTCGCATCGTCGCGGCAGCAGGCGGCGGCGATGGCACCGGCGGCGTCGCCGAGCTGGGTGGCGTTGCCGGTGACGCGGTAGCTGGCGTGCGCCCAAAAATCTCCGCTGATGCAGCGGCCCGCGAGCAGCAGCCCCTGGCAATCGGCGGCGACCAGGGCGCGGGCCGGGATGTCGTAGGGCAGGGTGCGCACGGGCGGGGATTCCAGGCCTTTGCCCTCGCGCGGATTGGTGGAGTGGACGTCGATACAGAACGTCGCCCGGCAGACGGCGTCGGCGTGGCGGGCGCCTGTCACCAAATCTTGGATACCGACTTGATATAGCCCGCGAACGCGCCGCCCTTCCCGCACGCCGATCTGGGCGCCGGTGGCCACGAGTTTGATCGTCGCCCACGGGCCGCCGACGGCGCGGAGCGCGTCTAGGACGCGGTGGATTTCCTGGCGCGCCTCGAGCGTGGCGCGGGTGATCGCGCGGTGGTCGCAAGCGTCCGCCCCGTATTGGTGGTTGGCCATGAGGGCGAATAGATCATCGCGGATGTGAAAGAGGGTGGGCTTGGAGTAGGAGGGTGGGGCGCCGTGCGCGGCGAGCAGCGCGGCGAGGCGATCTTTTGGCGCGGCCCAGTCGCCGACGCGTTCATCGGGCAGGTAGTAGTCTGCGATGGACTCCGGACGCAGGCCGACGAGGAGCGCCATGAGGGAGAGCGGTTGGCTGAGCCCGGAGTCGGGGTGGCCCTGCTCGAAGCGGCAGCCGGCGAGGGCGGCGAGATCGCCGTCGCCGGTCGCATCGATAAACACCCGCCCCGCGATGGCCTGGCGTCCGGATTTCGATTCGGTGACGACGGCGCGCAGGGCTTGGCCGTCGAGGAGCGCGGCGCAGACGCGGGTGTGGAGCGCGATGTCCACGCCGGCATCAAGCGCGAGGCGTTCGACCACGGCTTTCATGATCTCCACGTCGTAGGCGGAACCTGGTGTGCCGTCCGGCAGGCGGGCGCGGCCGCCCCGGGCTTCGAGGGCGTGGAGAATCTCGGCGAGCACGCCGCCCTTGCCTTCGTGGTCGATAATCCAGGAGAGGGCTCCGGCGGTCCACACGCCGCCGAGGCAACCGTGGACCTCCAGCAAGGCGGTGCGCGCGCCGGCGCGGCTGGCGCGGATGGCGGCGGCGAGACCGGCCGGGCCGCCGCCGCACACCACAACGTCGAATTGATCAAGGACCGGAATGTCGCGGGCGGTTTCGAGAAGTGTGCGAGGCGACGGTGGGGCGGGGCGGGCCGGAGGCATGAGCGGTAGGGGAGTTTTTAAAATCTCCACCACAGTGAGCCCCCGGGGGGCGGCGGGCGGTGTTGAGCTTGCTTCGCGCTGAGGCTGCGCACGCTACCGTCACAAAACACGGCGTTTATCCTGCCGCCTCCGCGCACGTTGAAGCGCTTCCGACCGGGGTGAGGGGCGGAGAGTTGGGGTCACCGCTGGCACCGTGGCGGAAGGCGAGTTGAGAGTTGGTATTTTCTATCAGCGGCTGCACGTAGTCGGAGTTTATGGGCACGGTCTCGATCATGAGGATAGTCTGGCCGGGACGCTCGATCCGGGTGAGGTAGCCCATCCAGCCGCGGGACTGGCTTACTATGATGTCGCTGAGCGCGTAGGTAGTCTGCAGCACGGTGAACTTGGAGATGTCCACTGACGGGCAATTGAACACATTTTCGTCGCGGTCGCGACGCACATTAAGGCTCACGTAGGGGCGTAGGCTATCCTGCCAGAGGCGGTTGTTGCCACCTTCGGCGACGGGCAGCGCACCAGTGGCGAAGCGCTGTTTGTTGTCGGCGGCGAAGAGCGCCTGGGCGACGCCAAGCTGTCGGAGGTTCGACTTGCAGCGTGTGTCGCGTGCGTTGTCCCGCACGCGGCCCACGACGGGAACGAGGATGGCGGTGAGGATGCCGACGATGGCGATCACGGTCAGTAACTCGACGAGGGTGAGGCCGCGCCAGAGCGGCCGCGCACGGCGAAATGGGGCGGGGTGGGGCATGCGACGGAGGCTGACGGTCCGGATTGCGGTGGGCAAAGCGACTGAACGTAAACTCGTTTAAGTTGAAGCGGCGAGCCGTCCTGGCGGCGGGTAATCGAACGGGTTTAAGGACGCGACGTTGGCCATGTGCGCGGCGGAGTCTAGTGCTCGGTTCGTTGATCGACCGCACTCCGGTGCCCTGCTTCGCCGCCGGTCCGATGCTTTCACCCCGTTACGCACTTCCCCATCCATGAAACTATCATTCCTGAGCAAACTGGCCAGACTCTCCCTTTGCATGCTGTTATTACCGCTTTCGGCGTCCGCAGTCTCGACCGTCGAGGTCGTGGTGCCTGAGAGCCATCGGGTCTCGACTGCCGAGTTGCAAAGCAAGCGTCTGGTCGAGGGCAACCGCGTGCTTAATTCCATACCCGAGCAATTGAAGGGGCTGACGACGATCGTGCCTCCGCGCGGCGATGGCGGCAAACCCGGTGCGGCCTACGAGATCGAGGTGCGGCGTCCGACCGCCGTTTACATCTCGGTCTTTCCGCGCGGGCGCTACGTGCCGCCCGAGCCGTGGAAAAACACGGGTTTGCGCATCGGTTGGGAAACCTCGTCTGACGAAGTTTACGCGGCGGTGTTTCCGCC
>DAIPIP010000028.1:0-22411 GCA_036770725.1 Opitutaceae bacterium | reverse complement strand
TGTATGGATCCTTCACCGCCTGCCTAAGCGCGCCTTGGAGCTGCCCTAGGCTTAGCATGTTTTCGGCAAGACCCATGCCGATGGGCTGATCTTTTTGGGTGGCGACGGCCCTTTCATAGGCCCTGTGAATTTCCAGCCGATTTGCCTTCAAAGCATCAAGATCAATCCTGGCCCAAGGGATTGTTATGGCCGAGCCATCGGGGGTAACCAATGCGACCAGCCCCTCCGGCTTGGCATCGAACAAGGCAACAAACTCGACTTCGACGCCGTTGCTGCCCCGAATCGTTATGCGGGCATCAAGCGAGTTCGCGAAGACAACGAGCGCCGGCAAACCCAGCAGAATCAGCCGCAAGAAAAGGCCATAAGATCGCAACATGCTCCAAGTAAAAAAAATCGTTAGGTTCTCTAGCAAAAAGAAAAACCGAACAAACCCACTTCATATCGAGGCCGATACTCGCTCTCAGCCCTTGTGCTTCGGCGGCGGGAAAAACGGCCGGCCGCCCGGCTTCTTTTTCCCGCCGTGAACGTGACCTCCGCCGCCGCCTTGGCCACCGCCGCCGCATGGCGGACGCGCGGGCTCGTTCGCGCTTTTCCCCGTCCAACCCTTCGGCAAACCCGGCGCGCCTTGCGGCACCTTCATGCCGCAGGGCGCCGTCGTAATGCCATCACCACTACGGAATCCACCCGCGCCCTTCACCGGATTGATCTTCGGCGCGGGCGTCACGTCGCGCGTCGCCTGCTTTTCGTCGAGCAGGCGCCTCGCCATGTCCTTCAAGCCGATCCGCTGCAGCGTGCCGCGCAGCGCCTTTTTCATCTCGGGCTTATACCAAAAGAAAAAGCTGCGCTGCTCCTGCTTCTCCTCCGGCGTGCGCGCCACGCTGACCGGCCGGTTCTCGATCGGATGCTTGCCCGTCGCGTAGATCTCCGTCGCCACCGTCATCGGCGTCGGCGTGAAATCCTGCACCGCCTCCAGACGATACCCGAGATCCTTGGTCTTTAGCGCGAGATCCGCCATGTCCTCCGGGCGCGAGCCCGGATGCGAGCTGATGAAGTAGGGCGTCACCGGCATGTCCGCCTTGCCCGCCTTCTTCACGGCGGCGGAAAACTTCTCCTTGAACTTGTAGAAGAGCTCGAAGCTCGGCTTGCGCATGATGCGCAGCACGTGATCGCTCGTGTGCTCCGGCGCCACCTTGATGCGCCCGGGCACGTGGTGTGCAGCCAGTTCCTCGATATAGCGCTCGTGGCTTTCCTTCACCTCGGGCGTCGCGCCCTTGTCGTGCAAAAACAAATCGTAACGGATGCCGCTCGCCACGTAGGCGTGCTTCACTCCCTCCGTCTCGCGCACCGATTTGTAGATGTCCAGCAACGCCGTGTGGTCGGTGTCGAGGTTACGGCAGACGTCGGGCCAGATGCAGGACGGTCGCACGCACTCGTCGCAGATCCACTGCTCCTTGCCCTTCATCTTATACATGTTGCCCGAGGGCCCGCCGAGGTCGCTGATCGTGCCGCGAAAGTCCGGCATCTGCTTGATCGACTCCACCTCGCGCAAAATCGATTCCTTCGAACGCGACGCCACGAACTTCCCCTGGTGCGCCGAGATCGTGCAAAAGCTGCAACCGCCAAAACACCCGCGGTGCATGTTGATCGAATGCTTGATCATCTCGTAGGCCGGGATGGGCCCGCGCTTGCGATACTTCGGATGCGGCAGACGCGTGTAGGGCAGGTCAAAGGCCGCGTCGATCTGCGTCTCCGACATCGTCGGGAAGGGCGGATTGATAACCAGCATCCGGTCCCCCGTGGGCTGGAGCAGTCGCCGCGCCTTCACCCGGTTCGACTCGGTCTCGATCGCCTTAAAATTGTCCGCGTAGAGATCGCGATTTCCCACGCACACCTCGTGCGAGTGCAGCGTGTGGTCGTCCCAGTTCGCGTTTTTCGGCAGCGGCTTTCCGGGTGGCAACAACACCGCCGTCTGCGCGATCGTGGTCAGCGAGGAGAAGGGCACGCCGCGCTTCAGCAGGCGCACGCACTCCTTCAGCGGCAGCTCGCCCATGCCGTAAACCAGCAGGTCCGCGCCGCTGTCCGCCAGGATCGAGGGTTTGAGCGTCTCGCTCCAATAATCGTAATGCGTCACGCGGCGCAGCGAGGCCTCGATGCCGCCGATCATGATCGGCGTGTCGGGATAAATCTCCTTCAGTATCCGCGAATACACTACAGTCGCGTAGTCGGGCCGGAAGCCGATCTCGCCGCCCGGCGTATAGGCGTCCTCACTGCGCGGCTTTCGCGCCGCCGTGTAGCGGTTGACCATCGAGTCCATGCAGCCCGCCGTGATGCCGAAAAACAGGCGCGGCGCGCCGAGCTTCTTGAAATCGCGCAGATCGTCGCGCCAGTTCGGCTGCGGCAGGATGGCGACCTTGAGCCCCTCAGCTTCGAGCAGGCGGCCGATGACCGCCGTGCCGAAGGCCGGATGGTCCACGTAGGCGTCGCCCGAGACGATGATGACGTCGAGCTGGTCCCAACCGCGCGCCTTCACCTCGTCGGCCGTGGTGGGCAGCCAGCGGTTTGGATTCCAGACGGGTTCGCTGGAATACACTTTGGTCGGAGATTGGGTCGTAGGCGCGCTCACGGGATCAAAACCTGACCGTGGAGAAAACCCTCGGCATGGGAATCCGCAAATCCCCGCGTTCACAGGTGGAGCGCATTGACCCCAATGCGCTGACGCGGCCCCGCCGCGCCCTGCTGAAAGCGCGTTGGGTCAACGCGCGCGACATCGAACCCTTGTTAAAGCAACCTATCGGGCGTCTCGCCCGTGTTCACGCTACAGCCTCCGTCCGGTCCGCCTCTCACGCCGCCTCGATTAACGGCGTGCCCGCGAGCCATTCCCGCAGGGCCTCCGCCTCCGCGTCGGCGTTCGCGTCATTTTCCCGCGCGCCCTGCGCCTTGGAATCGGCAAACAAGATCACCGCCTCGAAACGCCCCTTTCGCTCCCCGGCCTGCGCACGAAGCTGCCGCGCATCGTTATACCAAATCATTTCCACCGGCTCGCCCGACACCGCAAAATAACGCTCCATCTCGGTCGCACGCGCCTTCTCGCTCGCCACCACCGCGAATACATGGGTCTCCGTCACGGAGCCCGCCTGAGTTTGGTCATCAATGTTTTGAATCATGGTATGGGTTGGTTTAACCCCGCTAATTTAGCGTAAATTACATTACGTTTACATAAGGTCTTACCGCGATATCGCCCGGTAAAACACCCCAGACCGACCACGCTTCAGGCCCGCCGCGACCCGCCTCGAAGCGCCTCGTGCAAGGCCTCCAGAAGCGGCGAATCCACTTTATGGATACGCGCCCGCCTCAGCGGCTCGCCCCAGATCGGTTCGAGCTCCAGAGGCTTGTTCGCCTCCCAGTCGATCAGGGTCGAGGGCCGATACGGCCCCATCGGACGCGTCCTCTCCACCTGATCCCGAACGAAATCCTCCGCGATCTCCACGCCCTCCGCCCGAGCGATGGCCTGCACCTCGCCCATCAACCCCCAGACCCTGGCCTCGCGCCCCGGATCGGCCAGGATCAAATCCGTCGTCAAACCGCCCTCCGCCACCGCGAGCCCGTTGAACGGCACATTCCACACCAGCTTGTGCCAACGCGCCGCCAACAGGCTCGCCGCGATCTGCGTCTTCACCCCCGCCGCGCGAAAGACATCCGCCACCGACTCCGTGCGCCCGGTCGGCCCGCCGGCAAACTCGCCCAACGAAACATAACCCGGCATCGTGCATTCCGCCACGCCGGGCGCGATGCGGTTCACGCACACGAAGCACAAGGCCCCCAGCGTGCGCTCCGCGCCCGCCACCGCCGCCACGACCTCGTCCACCCCGAGGCCGTTTTGCAGGTTAACCACCGCCGTGTTCGGACCGATCAACGGCGGCAACAAACGCGCCAGTTCCCCGTTGGCCGTGGCCTTCAATCCGATAACCACCAAATCCACCGGCCCTATCTCCTCCGGAGCGGCGAAAATTCGCGCCGGATGCAGCGTGTAGTTTTCTTTTGGATACGAGATTGAGACGCCCCGCTCGCGCAACGCCGCCAGATCACCGCGCGCCAAAAAACCCACCTCAAACCCGGCCTTCGCCATGCGTCCGCCGTAGTAGAGCCCGAGCGCGCCCGAGCCCACGATCGCCACCGTGCGAACGCTCAAGGCCCCCCCTCCGGCGGACGCGGCTTCGAGGTCGGGGCCGGCGGAGGCAGGGGCGGCTGGACTCGCCGGCGCTCCTCGGCGCCGGGCGGCTGCACGGCGGGATCGGTCTTGGACGTCACCTTCGCTCCCGCGTCGGGCGGCGCGGATTCCTTGCGCGGCAAAACGAGGTTCACCTCGTTCGGATTTTTCTCGGGCGGCTTGCCCCAGTCCGGACGGCGGCGTCGCGCGATCGCCCGGCAGGGGGCGACGATGGCCCCTTGGTAAATCACCAGCGCCAACACCATGCCCACGGCGGCATAGACCAGTCCCTCGAGCGTGACAGGAACGGCGGGCTTGAACACCGCCCAGGTGCCGCTCGCGATGTCCATGTCGAGGTTGGCCATGAACACAAAAGGCCGCTCCCACAACGACGCCTCGCGCAACGCCGTCTCGGCGGCGGCGAGGCTCTGCATGCGCGTTTCCGCGTCGTCGATGACCCGCCCGAGCTTCGCCACCGGCTCGACCGGCTGCGCCTTGGTCGTCTCGATCAACTGACGCAGGGTGATGCCGCTCTGTTGCGCCACCGCCTCGTATTGCGCGACACGCATTTTCGCCTCGTCCAGATGACCGCCCAGGCGTTGCAGGTATTGTTGAAAAAACTCCGGCGCCTGCGAAAGCCCCACCGCGCCCGCCACGCAGAGCACGCGATCCACCAAGCTCTCCCCCACCCGCCCGAGCGGGCGAAGCGGAGCGGTCCACATCGAGGTTTTTGACGCCATGAAAGGCATCCTACCCCCGCCCGCGTGGCGTGCAACACAAGGAGCGGCGACACTCCCGCCGACGAAAAAGTCGCCCCGCCCGGCGACAAGCGTGTCGCCCTTGCCCGAGCTTCGCCCTTGTTTTCCGCCCTCCCCGCCATGTCGTAGGCGCCTAATCTCTTTCACCATGTCTTTCCTTTCTCATCTCCGCGTCGCGCTTGTCGGTTTTTGCATGGGCATCGCCGACCTCATTCCCGGCGTATCCGGCGGCACCATCGCGTTTATCTGCGGCATCTACGACCGCTTCATCAACGGCCTCAAGACCTTCGACATCGCTCTCGCCCGCGCCCTGTTAGCCGGCCGCTGGCGCGAGGTATGGGATCGCGTGCCGGTGTTTTTTTTCCTCGCGCTGGGCCTTGGCTTGGTCACGGCGATCTTCACCCTCTCCGGCGTGCTCTCCGGCCTTTTCCGCACCCATCCGGTTGAGCTTTGGTCGTTATTTTTTGGCCTCATTCTCGGCTCCATCGTGTTGCTCGCGCGCGAAACCTGGCCTTGGAAACCCACGCACATCGCTGCCTTCGTCGTGGCCACGATCGCGACCTTCATCCTCGTCGGCCTGCCCCTGCTGCAAATCCCGCCAAGCAAACCCTTCCTGTTTCTCGCCGGGGCCATCGCCATCTGCGCGATGATTCTCCCCGGCATCTCCGGCTCCTACCTGCTCGTCATCATGGGCCAATACGGCGTCGTCCTTGAGGCGGTCGATAACCGCGACTTTGTTTCCCTGGCCATTTTCTGTTCCGGCATCGTGGTCGGCGTCCTCTCCTTCGTGCGCGTCGTGAGCTGGTTCTTGCACCACCACCGCCAGATCACGCTGGTCGCCCTCACCGGTGTAATGGCCGGGGCACTACGCACCGTCTGGCCGTGGAAGGAAACCGTCACCACCCGCATCAACAGCCAGGGCCTCGAAGTCCCCCTGCAACAAATCAACACCGCCCCGCCCGACGGCGCGAATCTGCTCATCCCCGTCGCCCTCTCGCTGGTCGGTGCGGTCGTGGTGCTCGCCCTCAGCCGCCTCGCCCCGCCCGCCGACAAAGCCAAGTGAAGGAGAACGGACATTCCTGTTCGTTTTTAGAATCACCCGGTTTGGTCGCCCCCCAGCCAAACGGTCAAGACTGTCCGTTTTCCTTCACGCGTCCTGTCGCCGCATCAGCTCCGTCACCAAGGCCGTCCAGCCGGTCTGGTGGCTCGCGCCGAGTCCCTTGCCGTTGTCGCCGTGGAAAAACTCGTGGAACAACACGAGATCCTTGTCCGCCTCGCCCGTCGCCCATGCCGGAAGTCCCCCGTGCGCCGCGCGCCCGCCCGACTCGTCCGCCGCGAACAGGGACGCCAGCCGTCGCGCCAACTCCGCCGCCGCCTCGCCGAGCGTCATCCACACGCCGCTGCCGGTCGGCACCTCGACCTTGAAATCGTCGCCATAGAACAGGTGATACCGCTCCAGCGACTCGACGATGAGATGGTTGAGCGGAAACCAGATCGGCCCGCGCCAGTTTGAATTTCCGCCAAACAACCACGTGTCCGAATCGCCCGGCACGTAGCGCACCTCGTGCCGCTCGCCACCCGCTTCCAACACGAAGGGCTCGTCCGCGTGCCGGCGCGAAAGCGAACGCACGCCATGCGGCGACAAAAACTCCGCCTCGTCGAAAACGTAACGCAACAGCCGCTCCAACCGCTCGCGCGAGGGAATCGCCAAAAGGTGCCGGCCGGCGCAAATATCCGAGTCCGAGAGGTAGCTTATCTGCGCGGAAAGATCGCGCCGGTTTTTCATAAACCAGCGCGTGCGTTTCGCGAAACCGGGCAGCGAATCGAGCCGCGCGTCGTCGATAAACTCCACCGCGAAGAGCGGGATCAAGCCCACCATCGAGCGCACCCGCATCGGCAGCGTCCGTCCCTCGCCGTCGAGCAGTTGGTCGTAATAAAATCCGTCCTCCTCGTGCCACAGCCCGGTGCCGCCGACCGTGTTCATGGCGTCGGCGATCATGATGAAGTGCTCGAAGAATTTTGACGCGATGTCCTCGTAGGCCGGCTCGGTCTCGGCGAGTTCGAGCGCCATCGCGAGCATGGTGCCGCAATAAAACGCCATCCACGCGGTGCCGTCGGCCTGCTCCAGGTGTCCGCCGCCGGGCAGCGGTTTGGAGCGATCAAACACGCCGATGTTGTCGAGCCCGAGAAAGCCGCCCGCGAAGAGGTGGCGGCCGTTCGGGTCCTTGCGGTTCACCCACCAGGTGAAGTTGACCAGCAGCTTTTGGAAAACCCGCGCGAGGAACTCGCGGTCGCGTCCGCCGCGCGGACCGGTGAGCTTGTAAACGCGCCAGCACGCCCAGGCATGCACGGGCGGGTTCACGTCGGAGAAATTGAACTCGTAGGCCGGCATCTGCCCGTTCGGGTGCATATACCATTCGCGCAAAAGCAGGTTGAGCTGGTCCTTGGCGAACACGGGATCGACCCGCGCCATCGGAAGCATGTGGAAGGCGGTGTCCCACGCGGCGAACCACGGGTATTCCCACTTGTCGGGCATGGACAATATGTCGCGGGCGAAGAGGTGCTGCCAGTCGCCGTTGCGCACCCGCTCGCGTCCGGCCGGCGGCGCGGGTTGCTCGGAGTCGCCGCGTATCCAGTCTTTCACGACATAGTGGTAAAACTGTTTCGACCACAGGAGCCCCGCGTAGGCCTGGCGCGCCACCGCCGCCGCGTCGGCCGAGTCGGCGTCGCGCAGGCCGGGCAAGGTGGCGTGAAAGGCGGCCGACTCCGCCGCGCGCTCGGCGAAAACCGCGTCCGCCGGCTCGTTCGCGCTCGGCGCGTCGGCCGCGCGCAGGCGCAGGGAAATCACGCGCGCTTCGCCGGGGTCGAGTTCGAGCACATGGTGCGCGGCGACCTTGGTGCCGCGTCGGGCGGGATTGACCGCATCGCGACGGCCCTCGACCACGGCGGCATGGATCGCGTCCTTGGGCCAGGCGGATGCGTCGGTCGCGCCGGGGCCGAAGAGCCTGGTCGCGTTGGTCTCGTTGTCGCAGAAGAGCAGCTCGGGCGCGACGCCCGTGACCGGATCGGGCGCGGCGTCCCAGACAAGGTTGCCCAGCGATTCGTGCTCGGCGGCGACGCGGCCGGGGTGCTCGGGGACGGCGTGGAGGCGAGGCTTGCGCTCGCAGCCGTCGTGGCGGCAGCCCCAGATCCACGTGTTGCGAAACCAGAGCGTGGGCAGCACGTGCAGGCGCGCGCGCGCGGGACCGCGATTCGTCACCGTTATTTGAATACACGTGTCCTCCGGTCCGGCCTTGGCGTAGGCGGCCTCGACGTCGAAGTAGCGTCCTGCCGCGAACACGCCCGCGTCCTCCAACTCGAACTCGGCCTCGCCGCGCGAGCGGCGCCGGCTCTCCTCGCGCAGACGCTCGTAGGGGAACGCGGCCTGAGGGTATTTGTAGAGGGCGCGCGCGAAGCTGTGGGTGGGCGTGCTTTCGAGGTAGAAATAAGCCTCCTTCACATCCTCGCCATGGTTGCCCTCGCCGTTGGTCAGGCCGAAGAGACGCTCCTTCAGGTGCGGGTCGCGCTCGTTCCAAAGCGCTACGGAGAAGCAAAGGCGGCACTGGCGGTCGGTCCAGCCGAGCAGGCCGTCCTCGCCCCAGCGGTAGGCGCGGGAGAGACTGTGCTCGTAGGGAAAGTAGCCCCAGGCCTCGCCGTTCGGCGAGTAGTCCTCGCGCACCGTGCCCCACTGGCGCTCGGAGAGAAAAGGTCCCCAACGACGCCAATCCGAGCCCGGCTCGCGACGGTCTGCGGCGGCGAGACGCTCGCGTTCGATTTCAGGTTTGGCGGCGGAGGCGCGACGGGCGGACGAACGACTCATTCCTCAAGCTCCACGTTCCAGTAGGCGAGGTCGAGGAAGTCCTTCCAGCGCTCGCGCTGCTGGTTGTTGAGCACGAGCGAAATCACGGGCCGCCACTTGGGGCGAACCGGCTTGCAGACGAGGCGCATGTGGGCCTCGTGCGGGAGGCGGTTGGCCTTGCGCGAATTACAGCGAATGCAGGAGCAGACGATGTTTTCCCAGGTGGTCTTGCCGCCGCGATCGCGCGGGATGACATGGTCGAGATTGAGTTCCTCGCGCGGGAAGATTTTGCCGCAATACTGGCAGGTGTTCTTGTCGCGCGAGAAGACGTTGTGCCGCGTGAGTTTCAACTCCTTGGTCGGCAATTTGTCGAAAAACGTGAGCAGGATGACGCGCGGCAGGCGGATGGTGGTTCGGGGCGTGCGCACGATATCGAGGCGTTCGACGGGCGGATTCACCCGGGAGAAATCCATCCAGTCCATGAACGAGAAAACGCGAAAGTCGTCGTCGTGGTGGTGGATGACGGCCGCGTGACCGCGCGACAGCAGGGCGAAGGCGCGTTTCGCGCAGATAACGTTCACCGCCTGCCACAGGCGATTGAGCACCAACACCGGCTGATCTAGAACGGCCTCCATGTTGGGTCCTATCCGGTAGGGCTG
Organism: Opitutaceae bacterium; assembly: GCA_036770725.1. GTDB lineage: Bacteria > Verrucomicrobiota > Verrucomicrobiia > Opitutales > Opitutaceae > IMCC26134_A. The sequence continues at coordinate 12,949 of DAIPIP010000028.1, read as the reverse complement.
CACCGGATACGTGTCAAGGCGCGCGCAGCGCGAACGCGTAAAGAGCGTGTGACGGAGATCTTGGTAGGGCGGGACCGGCCGGGACCGCCGGAAGCCAGACCAGCGGTCTGGCCTGCATTCGAGCGGCAGGCCCGGCGGTCCTGCCCTGCCACCACCCGCCCCTTACCACACCGCGGGCGTGGTGCCGCCGGAGCCGGCGAGGTTTTTGTCGATCTGCTCGAACAGCTTCTGGGAATAGTCCTTGTCGCCCACCATGCTCACGCGGATCCCGACCTGGGTTTGCCGGCTGTTCACCTCCCGGATCGAAACGCGCACGCGTTCATCGCGCGGAGTGCGGGCGGCTAGGCTGGCCTCGAATCTTTCCAAATCGTTTTGAATTTCGAAAAGTCCGAGCTGGCGGAAAGCCTCGCTGGTCGCGCGCGCGGTGTCGGGAGCGGTGGCGTTGACGAGTGCGCGAAATTCGCCCGCCACGAAGGTGGCCTGGTTTTTGCCGGTGGCATCCATGGGAATCGAGGAACAGCCGGCAAGGGCCAGAAGGGCGGCGGAGGCGAGGAAGGCGCGGGGGAACAAAGTGGAATTCATGGTGTTGGGTGTGACCCGAGTTTTAACGCCTGGTGCCACAGGTCAACGTGCGGAGTCACCTGCTTTTAGGCTTTTTGCCGACCGAACTCTCCGCCCATTCTGCGCCCTTATGAACTCACCTCAGGTCGGCCTCATCATGGGCAGCACGTCCGATTGGGAAACCATGCAACACGCCGCCGACACGCTGGAAAAGCTCGGCGTCTCCTACGAGAAGGAGGTCGTGAGCGCCCATCGCACGCCCGACAAGTTGGCCGACTACGCCAAGACCGCCGAAGCACGCGGCCTGCGTTGCATCATCGCCGGCGCGGGCGGCGCGGCCCACCTGCCCGGCATGTGCGCCGCCTTCACTCCGTTGCCCGTGCTCGGCGTGCCGGTCGAAAGCCACAGCCTCAAGGGCCAGGATTCGTTGCTCTCCATCGTGCAGATGCCGGGCGGCGTCCCGGTCGCGACCTTCGCCATCGGCAAACCCGGCGCGATCAACGCCGCCCTCTTCGCCGCCGCCATCCTCGCCGGCGCCGACGAGAAGATCCGCGCCGCACTGCACGCCTTCCGCGAACAGCAAACCGCCACCGTGCTCGCCGCCAAGCTGCCCTGATTTGACCCCTTCCCCTCTTCTCATGATCCTTCCCGGCAAAACCCTCGGCGTCCTCGGTGGCGGCCAACTCGGCCGCATGTTCGCCCATTCCGCCGAACGCCTCGGCTACCGAGTTCACATCTACGAACCATCCACCGAATCGCCCGCCGCCGAGGTAAGCGCGCACTCGGTCCACGCGCCCTACACCAATCTTGAACAACTCGAAGCCTTCGTGCGCGGCTGCGACGCGGTGACCTACGAGTTCGAAAACATCCCCACCGAGCCGCTCTGGAAACTGGAACACACGGCCAACTTCCACCCGAAGTGGCAAATCCTCGAAGTCGCGCAAAACCGCCTCCGCGAAAAAACCTGGCTGCGCAAAAACAACTTCCCGCACGTGCGTTTCGCCGAGTGCGAAATCGGCGGCGACCTCGCCGCCGCCATCCGCTCCATCGGCCTGCCCTGCGTCGTCAAAACCGCCGACTTCGGCTATGACGGCAAGGGCCAGCTCAAGGTCACCGACGAGGCCTCGCTCGCCAAAGCCGTCGCCGCCTTCACCGGCCACCGCGCCGTCGTCGAGCAATGGATCGATTTCAAATGCGAACTCTCCGTCATCGTCGCCCGCTCGACCACCGGCGAGACGCGGAGCTTTCCCGTCGCGGAAAACATCCACACCAAACACATCCTCGATTTTTCCATCCTGCCCGCCCGCATCGCGCCCGGGATTCAAGATCAGGCACGCGCCCTCGCCGAAGCCATCGCCGACCGCCTCGACCTCGCCGGCCTGCTCGCGGTGGAACTATTCCTCACCGACCGCGGCGAGATCCTCGTCAATGAAATGGCCCCGCGTCCGCACAACAGCGGCCACTGGTCGATGGACGCCTGCGCGACCTCCCAATTCGAGCAACACGTGCGCGCCGTCGCCGGTCTGCCGCTCGGCGATGTCGGCATGACCGCCCCCGCCGCCGTGATGGTCAACATCCTCGGCGACGCCTGGAAATGGTCCGGCGACCGCTGCGTCGGCGAGCCCGACTGGGTCGCCATCCTCGGCACGCCGTGCGCGCATCTGCACCTTTACGGGAAAAAAGAGCCGCGCCCCGGCCGCAAGATGGGCCACTTAACCGTCACCGCCGAAAGCACCGACGCCGCGCTCGCCCTGGCCCGAAAGCTGAAAGCCGACTTGCAGGCCTAGGCCCTGCCCCCCGTCCCCGACCGAGACCGTCAACCAGCCCGGCCCTCACTCCCGGCACGCCAGCTTCGCGCGCCGAAACACCTGCCCGGGCTCCGGCCAGCTTTCCCGCGCGCCGTAGCGCAGCCGCATCAACTCGGTCCGCGCCCTCGTCCGTTCCGCCGCCTTCGATTCTCCCGCCTTTGCGCGATCCAGCCTGCGCAGCCACGCCGACGCCTCGCGCCTCACCGGATCCCGACGATGCGTCACCGCCCGCCGGCTGCGCCAGCTCATCAACCACGCCCTGCCCTTCCGCCGCCACCAAAACACGAGCAACACCACCGCGCCACCGCCGACCAGCATCATCACCACCCGCGACACCCCCCACGGCTGCCGCACCCACTCCCAAGCCGCCATCAACCCCTTCTCCAGCCGGACGCGCATGCGCTCCAAGCTTCCGCGCAACTTGTCCTTCGCCCCCTTCAACATTTCCACCTGCGAGGTCTGGTCGAAGCTCACGATACGCCGATACCAAAACACCCGCAGGCTGTCCAAACGCGCGCCCCAGCCGCTGTCCAACTCCAGTCGCTGCGCCCCCCCGGCCATCTCCGGCGTCCCCGGTGGGGGAGTCGCCACCGAGCCCGGCGTCGGATCGGAGCGCATCCACGCCCTCGCGGCCTCGTCCCAGATTTCCACCCACGCATGCGCGTCGGAGTTTTTCACCGTGATGTTCCCGCTCGTGCTGTTCCACACCCCGCCACGAAAACCCGTCACCATGCGCGCCGGCACCCCCGCCGCCCGGGCCAACAACACCAGCCCGCCGGCAAACAACTCGCAATGCCCCGGCTCGCTCGAACCGATCCAACGCACCAACACGTCTTCCCCGCCCTGCGCCGGGACCCGCGACTGCAAACTGTAGCTGTGGCGCGACTGCAACCACGCCGACGCACGCCGCGCGAAGTCCGCCCCGCCCTCGCCCGCCCCGCTCATCTCCGCCACCCACTCGTCCAACCTCACCCGGTCCGCCGGGTTTAATGCGTCCAACGCCAAAAAGGTCGGGTCCTCGATCCTCTCCGGCGAGAACTCGTCCATGCCCGTCCCGGGATCGAACCCGCCCTCGAAATTTCTCGACGGGCGCTGCCGCCGCGCCTGCGCCGGCAACTGACGCTTCTCCCGCGCGAACGACGCGTCCGCCAGCCAGCTCTCCGCCTCCATCCCGTCCAACCGATACGCCAACATCTTCGAAGGCTGGCTCTGCAAGGCCGCCAGCCGCAGATCCCGGCTCTGCGTCAAACTCTGCGGCTCCACGAAAACCATCCGGCTGAACCCCCCGAGCAAGGGCAGATAACGCGTCCCCACCCCGGGCTGGAAATACACCGTCCACGTCGTCCCGTCGCGCGGCGTGCGCCCCTGCCCCGCATGCACCACCGCCTGGTCCCCCGTGATCGTGAAACTCGCCCGCAACCCCGACGACATCCGGAAACCCTCGCCCGTGTATTCGTCCAGCACGACCATGCGCCAGTAAAGATCCGCCGGCACCGCCGCCGCGTCGCTCACATCCACCGCGAAGGCCATGCTGCCATCCTGCGTGATGTCCACCAACTCGCCGAATCGCACATCGTCGGAAAACCCCGAAACCGACTTCCGCGTGATCATCCTGTCCAAAAACAAACTGTTGCTCAGCTCGAACCGCGGCAGCGCCAGAAACAACAGGATCGAGCACCCCACCACCCCGGTGAACAAAAGCCCGAACAACCCCACCACCCGCAAATCCGCCACATCCCGCAACCGGTGAAACAGATCTCCCCACCGCACCCGTTCCCACCCCGTCACCGCCGCCGCCGCGCCGCCCGAACGCGCGTCCGAAAGCGTCACCGCCAACAACAGCCCGAGCGCCGCGCCGGTGAAAAACAGGATCTGCGCCACGAAGGCCGGCGACACCGTGAACACCCCCGTCACCACCACCAAAAACAAGGCCAGCAAGATCAGCTGCAGATCCTCCCTCCGCCCCCGGGGCGACACGCACCGATAAGCCAACAACATCAACGACAGCCGTATCATCGACGGCAACGGCTCCCGGTTCGCCCATAAATCCGCCGCGAACACCGTCACGATCAACGGAAACGCCAGCCGGTGAAACATCGGCGGCAACGCCTTCGACCACCACGGTCTCCAGATAAACGCCGGCACCCCGAGCGTGAGCAGGGTCAACGCCACCAACGCGTCCACCTCCAGGTAAAAAACCGTCCACGCCGACACCAGGCCGAGCAGCCCGCCGAGCAGCCAGCGCACCTGATGCAGCTCCGAAAGACTAAGCTGTGGCCGCCGGTTTTCCATCGATCAACGCCGCGACACCGCGCGGTCCCTGGGGTTCGATTGTGAGCACTCGCCGCACCGCGGGCGCGGCCGGGGCGGAGGGGTCGCGCCGCCTCGGCGGCGCCGGTTCCAACAAAGCCAGACGATCCAGAAACGACTCCACGTCCCGCCGCCGCCGCACCGTCATCGCCGGCTCGTCCCCGATCGCCACCGCCTGCAAACGATCCAGCCGAAAAAGCTCCTCCGCCAACGTCCCCGCCAGGCTCAGCGCGAGCTCGAACTGCTCCGACTTCGGCCACTTGCCCGCGTCCGGATCCATGCGCAACACGAAGCCCTCCACCCCTTCGGTCGAAAACTGCCTCACCATCAAATGCCGCAGCCGCGCGCTCGCCTTCCAGTGAACCCGCTTCGGCGAATCCCCCGGCGCATACCGCCGCAACGCCAGCAAATCCCCGTCCTGCCCCGCCCGGTTCACCTGCCCGCGCCCGCGCGGCGCCCGCCACGCCGTGCCCTCGCCTTCCCGCCGATACTCCACCGCCGCCGGCCACACCAGCACGTCGGATCCCAAGTCCGAGAGCACCGACTTGCGCAAAAACCCAAACGGATAAAGCGAACCCATCGAACGCAGCCCGATCCGCAGCTTCCCGCGCCGCGCCGCCTTCACCATCCACTCCATCCGCGTGCCCTCACCCGGATCGAGACGCATATCCAGATGCCGCCGCTCCGGCGCCGCCTCCCCCGCCACCAGATCAAACCACAACCCGTAGGTCGGAAACACCGTCTTGTCGTTGCGCAGCTCCAGCGCCACCGCCTCCGCCTGCCCCGCACGCCACGGCCCCGACAACTGCAAACGCCATGTCACCGCGCGCAGATTCAACCACGACAACACCCCGCTCAGCACCAGACACGAAAGCAGCAACGAGAGCGTGATGAACAGAATGTTGCTCGCCGTGTTGTAGGCCGCCATCCCGATGCCCATCGAGATCGAGATCAACAACACGCCCGTGATCGTCGGCGCGATACGCTCCCCGCGAGGCGGAAAAAGCAGCGCCCACAACAGCGCCCGAAACCGCTTCCCCCGACGCTTCTTCGCCGCCGACCACGCCCCCTGCCACTCCGTAAACCCCGGCCCCGAGACGCCGGCCCCCGCCCCCACGTCCGCCGTCCCGCCCCCTTCCTGGGAGCCGGAACCCGGCGAGCCGGGAGCAAACATGTCGGCGACTTTCACCATTTTTGTGGTCTAAAAAAAGCCGCCCGCTCAGGCCGGCACGGGGATCGAGGCCACGATGCGGTTCAACGCCGCCGCCACCACCCTGCGCTCCTCCAACCCGTCGCTCACCGGACGCACCAGCGTGAGCCGATGCGCGAAGACCGCGTTGACCAGCGACTGCACGTCCTCCGGCACCGCGAAGTCGCGCCCCTCCAGCAAAGCCCGCGCCTGCACCGCGTGCTTCAGCGCCAACCCGCCGCGCACCGACACCCCCGCGCGAAACTCCGTCTCCGTGCGCGTCGCCGTCACGATGCGCAAAATGTAATCCAGCACCGTGTCCTCGATAAACACGTGCGTCGCCAACTGCTGGAGTTGCAAGATATCCGACCGCGCCACCACCGCGTCGAGCGCGATGGAGTCGTAGCCGCCCTGCGTGCGCCGCAAAATCTCCAGCTCGTCCGCCGGCGCCGGATACCCCATGTGCAAACGCACCAGAAACCGGTCCATCTGGCTCTCCGGCAGCGGAAACGTGCCCTCGTAATCCACCGGATTCTGCGTGGCGAAAACCATGAAAGGCGCGCCCACCGAATGCGCCTCGCCGTCCACCGTCACCTTGCCGCGATCCATCACCTCAAGAAGCGAGGACTGGGTCTTCGGCGTGGCCCGGTTGATCTCGTCCGCCAGCACGATGTTGGCGAACACCGGACCCTTTTTGAAAACGAACTCCTTGATCGTCTCGTCGTAGATCGCCACGCCCGTGATATCGCTCGGCAGCAAGTCGCTGGTGAACTGGATGCGCGAAAACGCGCAATCCATCGAACGCGCCAACGCGTAGGCGAGCGTCGTCTTGCCCACGCCGGGCATGTCCTCGATCAACACGTGCCCGCCCGCCACGAGCGCGATCAACACCTGGTCCACCACGCCGTCCTTGCCCTTGATGCTGGCCCGCATGGAAGTGCGCAGTTTTTGCAGGGTGTCGCGCGCGGAGGCCACCTGGGGTTCGGAGAAAAAATCGCTCATAGGGGAATACCGGAGACAATGCGCGCAAAGCCCGACGCGTCAACGTGCGCGGCACGCGAAAAGCACGTCGCGCAGGCGCCCCGCCCCGCCCCGTTCTTTCCAGGTGGAACGCGTTGACCCCAACGCGTTGACGCGGCCACGCCGCGCCCTTCTGAAAGCGCGTTAATGATAACGCGTCCCCGCCTCAAATCCTCGTTAAACCAACGACATTAGACGTCCCGCCCCCGCCACCTCGCCTCAGGCGCCCAGCACCTTCGCCAGAGCGATGAAATCCTCGTCCCCATGCCCGCGCGCCTCGGCGGTCTTCAGTTGCTCGCGCACCGCGTCGAGCGCGGGCAGCTCGGCGCACCCGGCCGCCGCCGACGCCAGCCGGATGTCCTTGTGCAGATGCTTGATTGAAAACTGCGGCGAAAAATCCCCCGCGCGCAGCTTCGGCTCCTTCAGCTTCACCAAGCCCGAGTAACCCACGTTCTTCTCCAACGCCCCGTAAAACACCTCGTCGCCGATGCCATGCGCGGCGGCGATGGCGCGCGCCTCGATCAGCCCCTGAACCTGCACCGCGATGTTCAGATTCATCGCCAGCTTTAGCGCCGCCGCCTGGCGATGGTCGCCGATGTGTAGTCGCGTGGCGGATACGAGCGCGAGCAACGGTTCCAGCTCGGCCGCCAGCGCCGCCTCGCCGCCGAGGTAAAAAACCGTCTGCCGCCGCTCCGCCGCCGGCTTGCTGCCGGTGAACGGCGCCTCGAGATAACGCGCGCCCGTCGCCACGACCGCCGCGCGAAACTCCTCGCTCCCCGCCGGGTCGATGGTGCTCGACTGCACCACGACCTTGCCCGCGCCCAGCCCGGGCGCGATGCGCGCGATCACCGCGCGCACCGCCGCCGGATCCGCCACCACGATCTGCACCACGTCCGCCGCCGCCGCCACCGCCTCCGGCGTGTCGCGCCACTCCGGCGCGTCCGGCCGCGGGGTGCGGTTCCACACCCCCGCGAGCGCCCCGGCCGCCGCGTAGTGCCGCGCCCAGATGCCGCCGATGATACCGAGTCCAAGAACGCCGACCTTCATGCGAGCACCTCCAGCAAACGTGCGATGAAGCCGTTCACCCGCTCCTGGTTGCCATGCACCTGCTGCTTGAACTTCGAAAAGTCGATCGCCGTGCCCTCCAGTCCGTTGCCGTAGTTGTCCACCATGCCGAGCGAGTTGTAGCGCAGCCCGAGTTCGGTGCAAAGATCGGCCTCGTGCGCGAGCGTCATCCCCACCACGTCGCCCCAGTGGCGGATGATGCGAATCTCGGCCTTGGTCTCGAAACGCGGCCCGCGCATCTGCACGTAGGTCTGGCCCGTCGCGATGGTGAACTCCGGCGCGAGCCCCGCCACGATCCGCGGCAGCAGGTTGTTCGCGATGCCCGGCGCGCCGCCCTTCAACTCGTCGTCGAAATAGGTGGCCGGCCCCTGCTGCAAGCCCACGTAATCCGAGCAGGAAACGAAGGTGCCGGGCGCGAGACGCGGCTGCAACGAACCCACCGAGTTAAACGAAACCACATCGGTGAACCCGAGCTCGGCCAGCGCCGCCATGTTCGCGCGGTGGTTGATGCGATGCGGCGGAAGCGGCGCGGGACCGGCCCCGTGACGGTTGAGCACCACCTTGTCGCCGTGCGCCCGCAGGACGACCGCCCCGTGTTTGGTCTCGACCGTGCGCTCCGTCCACGCCGAGAACAGGGACGAATGAATGATACTGGTTCCGCTCACGAGGGCGATTTTCATGCGACCGAGCTAAGCGGCGCCAAGCCCGGGGCCAAGGCAAAGCGCGCCGCCGCGCTCCTCGCGCTCGGCCTTTCCCTGGTGTTTTCGGCGTGCAGCACCCCCGGCCCCGCGCACGGCTACCTCTATTCGCCCGGGCTCGAAAACACCGTGCGCGACATCGACCCGCACACCGGCCGGGAACTCGCCACCACGCCCGCCTTCGTGCGACCCGGCGAACGCGTCGTCGGCCTCGCCTACGACCCCTACACCGACCACTTTTTCCTGCGGGTTTACCCGGGCAATTTCGTGCGCGTCGTGGACCGCCCCGCCAGAGCGGTGAAACGCAGCTTCGACGCGCCCTCCCTGCCCCTCGGCGGCCACGACCTCGCCGTGCGCTCGCGCGACCGAAACCTCTTCTTCAGCTCGGGCATCGAGCCGGCCTTGATCCGCACCAACCTGGACGGCGATCTGCGAAACCACATCCCGCTGCACGGCCTGGACGCACCCGTTTGGGGCGTGGCCCACGACGCCGCCACCGACGAACTTCTCGTGCTGCCCCACGAGATCAGCGAGCGCGTGCATCGCTTCGCGCTCGATGGTTCGCCGCGCGGCGAAGTGCCGCTCGAAACCCCGGTGCTCGGCGTGTCGCTGGCCTTTGACTCGGTGGAACGCACCTACTTCGCCTCGCTCGCCGACGGCTCGGCGATTGGCGTTTTCAGCGCCGAAGGCCGCCTGCTCCGCCGCCTCCCGCGCCCCCCGGCCGGACGCGAGCTGTTCATCGACATCGGCCCCCGCTCGCTGCTGCGCCTGTTTTAAACCGATCGTATCCAAATAACGGATACCATTGCCCGGCCACCTCCCCGCCACGCAGTGCGCGAGAGGCGGGTCGGCATTACAAACGCGACCGCGTTTTTCCAATTACATGGTTCCCTAACATGCATTGGAGCAAAATGTTCCGCTAATTATTTTAAGAATATCCGTCCGTTTTATTTGCACGGACGGAGTGCGCGGAAACGGTCGCCGCGCCATGAAAACAAAAAGCATCACCACCGTATCGTTCGTTTCACTCGCCCTCGCCGGAGGCCTTTTCGTCAGCGCCCACGCGGCGCCGGACGCATCGCCCGCCCCGGTTCACGCCAAGGCGGAGGAGCGTAAATTCGACCGCGTCGCCGATGTGAAACGGGGCGACCGCGTGATCCTGCGCGGCGAAGTCGCGCGCATCACCGACGAAGACGAATTTATCCTCGCCGACGAAAGCGGCCGCATTCGGGTCTATATCGGCTGGAAAAACGATCTCCCGGTCAAAAGGGGCGAAACCGTCATCGTCGAAGGGCGGGCCGATGACGACGCGATCTTCGGAACGCGGCCGGAAATCTACGCCCGCACCCTCGAACTCGCCAACGGCGAGCGAGTCACCCTCCTGCGTTGATAGCCCATCCTCCCTTCGCCATGACAACCGAACCCATGCCCTGCACGGGGCAAGAAGAACCTCGTTCGCGAAGCTTCTTCAGAAACCAAACCCAAGCCTTTCGTGAATGGCTGCGCGATTGGATGAGACAAGAGGTGAATCTGCGAATCAGTCGCGGCTGGCTGGCCGGGTTCGCCCTGCCTTCCTCCTCCTCGTCTTCCTCGCCTTCGATTAAGGCTTGATCAGGCAGCGGCCTCCCCCCGAGGCCGCTGCTCCGAGTCGGGTTGGGAACTGATTTTTGTCCCGCACTTCCGTCGCTCCCGGTCGGGAAGCGGGCGGCGCTGCGAGGCTGCCGGTCTCCGGTTTTGAATTGTTCGCAGCGCAGTCCCTGAATGACAGCCCTGCCCCATGACCAAACAAACCAAACAGGTCCTGCTCGCCGAACTCGTGCTCATTCTCGCGAGTGTCTTTGTCTTCCGCGGATTCTGGATGCTGCTCGATCTCTTTCCGGCCATGCACAGCCCCCTCGCTTTGTGGCTCTCCCTCGTCTTGGGCACCGCCGCCAGCCTCTGGGCGCTGCATGCGCTCCTGCGCGATCAAAAGGAGAAATGAGGACGGGGCGCGGAGGCATCCCGCCTCCTCGCTTCAGATCATGGGCGGATCGGCGAGAAATCCGTCGGAATCTCCACCCCAAAACGCCAAGGCACCGAGCTGGATAGGCTTGTTTAGCGGTGTCCAGTAGCGGATCCACGGAAACACCAAGTCGCCATCGCCACCGAGGATTGGGGGATTCATGTGCGGGAAGTGGGTGGTGTCAGTCATGCCGCGTGCGCAGGCTGAAGTTGAGCGGCAGGGTGGGATCGGCTTCCGGCGGCGGGGTGAGCGGTCCGGGCTCGGCGGTGAGCTTGGCGAGTTTGTCGCCAAGATCGGAGGGCGCGATGAAGATACGCGGGCGACCTCCGGGCAGCATGACCAGCAGGCCGCGCGCGACCAGGTCGTGGAAATCATTGGCGGCGGTCTGGTGGCTGACGTTGTGGCTGCGTTGGTGACCGATGATGACGTAGCGGGTGGCGGGCTCGCGCAGGGCGTGGAGCAGCAGGGCTTGTTGACGGTGGTTTAGCCCGGCCGCGCCGCGCAAGGCATCGGAGGCTTGACCGAGTTCGGAGCGTTTTTGCGCGAGGTAGTCCTGGAGGGCGGCAACCGCTTTTTTCACTACCCCGGCCTGGTGGAGGAGAAAGTAGGTGAGATCATTGTCGTCCGTTTCGGTGTGGAGAAAGGCTTCGGCATATTGGGCGGGCGCGCGCAGCAGGATCTGCGAGATGGAGATGAATTCGAAGAGCGGATAATCCCGGCGCAGCATGCACCAGTAGAACAGTGCGCGGGCGGTGCGGCCGTTGCCATCCACGAAGGGGTGATCGTAAGCCAACCAGAAGTGGAGGAGGATGGCGCGGATGACCGGATGAACGAAAAAGTCGGGCGTGGTGCCGTTGGCAAAAGCGCACATCGCCTCGAGCCGGGCCGGCAATTCAGAGGCGGCGGGAGGTTCGTGGAAAACGGTGCCTTCCAGATCCTCGACGCGCACATTTTCGGCGGCGTTGCGGAAGCGACCGGAGGCGTCGGGATCGTCCATCGTGCCATCGGTGACGCGGCGGTGCAGCTCGAAGACCAGCTCGGGGGTGAGGTCGCGGTCGCGCAGGTCGCGAATGCGGCGCATGGTCAGGTAGTTGTTCAGCACCATGCGTTCGTGGGTGTCGCGCGGTTTGCGCCCGGTGCGGAGCATCTCGGCGGCAACTTGGCGCGTGGTGACGGCGCCTTCGAGCTGGCTGGAGGTGATGGATTCCTCGATCAGGGTATTAACGATGTAGCGGTCGCGGTTGTCGGCTTGGGTCAGCGCTTCCGGCAGTCCGAGCGCCATGCCTAGGCCGCGGTCGATGTTGTGTAGCAGCTCGTTGAGTGCGTCGGGCTGGCCAAACCCAAAGGGACGACCGGTTTTGTCGGTTAATGGGATGGTGCGGAGCTGGCTTTGGCGGTGAAATTTTAGGCCCAGCCACCATTCTTCTGGGGAAAAACCCTCCGGGGCGGGGCGGCGACGCAGATCATTCCAGTGAAGGTAGCGGTCTTTTTTTCCCCAGGCAGCCACTTGCCGAAATATCTCAGGTAGCTTGCCTTGAGAGGCTTGTAGCAGAACTGCGAAGTCGGGTGGTTTTTGGGGAAGGCGCATATATCCAAATTTTAGGATATATTAGGATAAATTTGGATTCGGGGGCGAATCCTAAATTGGGATTAATTGGGATATATTAGGATTAGGGTTGAGGGCATAAAAAAGCCGCGCTCCGAACAGGAGCGCGGCTCGCGGGGTGGTGGCGTTATTTAGGATTTAGCCGCTTGGGATTTAGGATTTCCCGAGCGGCGCAGCCGCTCGGGCCTTAGGCTTCCAGCTGCGGGCGGACGGCCTCGGGCCAGTCGATGTGGAAGAACTTGCCGCGGGGCTGGTCCACGCGCTCGTAGGTGTGGGCGCCGAAGTAGTCGCGCTGGGCCTGGAGCAAGTTGGCCGGCAGGCGGGCGGAACGGTAGGCGTCGTAGTAGCTGAGGGCCGACGCGAAGGTCGGCACGCTGATGCCGTTCTCGACCGCGAGGCTGATGACTTTGCGCCAGTTGGCCTGGGCCTTCTGGATGGTCTTGTTGAAGTAGGAATCGAGCAGGAGATTCGCGAGCTTGGGGTCGCGGGCGTAGGCCTCGGTGATCTTTTGCAGGAAGGCCGCGCGGATGATGCAGCCGCCACGGAAGATCTGCGCGATCGCGCCGAAATTTAGTTTCCAACCGTATTCGCCCTGGGCGGTGCGCATGAGCTGGAAGCCTTGGGCGTAGGAGCAAATCTTCGAGCAGTAGAGGGCGTCGTGGATGGCCTTGATGAGCTCCTTCTTCTTGG
>DAIPIP010000027.1:0-22654 GCA_036770725.1 Opitutaceae bacterium | reverse complement strand
GCCACTCCGAAGCAGTGGATTGTGCTCGATAAGCTCGCCGAGCAATACCAGTTCCCATCCCTTCGCCTCACCACCCGCCAGACCTTCCAGTTTCACGGCGTGCAGAAGGGCGAGATGAAGCCCCTCGTTCAGGGCATGCACTCGGTGTTGCTCGATGCCATCGCCGCCTGCGGCGACGTGAACCGTAACGTCATGGCTCCGGTCAACCCCGAGCAGTCCGCCGTGCAGGAGCTCGTTTATCAGGACGCCAAGTCTTGGTCCGACTACGCCCTGCCCAAGACCCGCGCCTACCACGAGATCTTCCTCGACGAGGAGCGCGTCGCCGGCGGCGAGCCCGAGCACGAACCGATGTATGGCGACACCTACCTGCCGCGCAAATTCAAGACCGGCTTCGCCGTTCCCCCGTCCAACGACGTGGACGTGTTCATGCAGGACCTCGGCTTCATCGCCATCATCGAGAACGGCGAACTCGTCGGCTACAACGTCACCGTCGGCGGCGGCCTTGGCATGAGCCACGGCAACGAGGAAACCTTCCCGCGCCTCGCCGACACGCTTGGCTTCATCACCCGCGATCAGGTCAACGCCATCGGCCACGCCGTCATCACCACCCAGCGCGACCACGGCGACCGCACCAACCGCAAGCACGCCCGCCTCAAATACACCATCGAGGATCGCGGCATCGCCTGGTTCAAGGCCCAGGTCGAGGAGCGCAGCGGCATCACCTTCGGCCCGGCGCGCGACTTCACTTTCACCACCATCCAGGATCAACACGGCTGGCACAAAAACGCCGACGGCTCTTGGTTCTACGGCCTGCACATTCTCTCCGGTCGCATCATCGACCGCGAGGGCTGGCCGATGAAGACCGCGCTGCGCGAGGTCGCGCAACTGCTCGAAGGCACGCGCGGCGACTTCCGCCTCACGCCCTCGCAAAACCTCACCATCTCGGGCGTGAGCGCCGAGCTGAAGCCGCAGGTGGACGCCATCCTCGCCAAGCACGGGCTCGACAAGGAAAACGAGCGCTCCGGCCTGCGCCTCAACGCCCTCTCCTGCGTGGCGTTGCCGACCTGCGGCCTCGCCCTCGCCGAGAGCGAGCGCGCGCTGCCCGCCCTCTTGGAAAAGTTCGAGACCGTGCTCGACGAGGCCGGCCTGCGTCACGACGCCATCAGCCTGCGCGTCACCGGTTGCCCGAATGGTTGCGCCCGCCCCTACCTCGCCGAGATCGGCTTCGTGGGCAAGGCGCCCAACAAATACGCCCTCTACCTCGGGGCCGCCTACAACGGATCCCGCCTCAACCGCCTCGTCGCGCCTAGCATCACCTTTGACGACGCGGTGACGCTGCTCGAACCGGTGATCAAGCGCTACGCCAAGGAGCGCGAAGTCGGCGAACACTTCGGCGACTTCTGCCAACGCGTGATCCTGCCCGCCGACGCGACCTTCCACAAGGTCGGCACCGGCGGCCTCGTGCCCGCCGCCGCTCCGAAGGCCGCCGCTCCGATCACGCCTGCGGCCTAAGCGTATCGCGTTTACGAATACAATGACCAAGGCCGCGCGCATCGCCGCGCGGCCTTCTTTTTTTGCGGCGCTCGATTGGACAGGCGTGCAGCCGCTTCAGCCGGAAGCGAAGGACCTGACGGCGGGCAGGTGCGCGGTCTCGCGCATCAAGGCCTCCGCGCTCAGGCCACGCGCGCGGGCGAGTGCGTTGACGCGCGCGGCCTCGGCGGCGGTGAGCGTGGTCAGGCGGGCGGTGCCGTCGCGGTCGGTCCACTTGAGATGGACGGTGCGCTGGCGGGAGCTTTTGACCAAGCCGCGCAGGAAGGCGTCGTCGTTTTCGTGGCCTTCGACCGAAGGAACGGAGGTCATTTTTTGGAGCCGCGACGCGGGATGAAGGAGAGCAGCCAGAGCAGCAGAATCGCGCCGATGACGGCGGTGACGATGGCGGCGAGGGTGGAGTTGGCGTGAAAGCCGATCACGCCGAGCACGAAGCGGCCGATGAAGGAGCCGGCCACGCCGATGACGAGGTTGCCGACGAATCCAAAGCCGCGCCGACGCAAGATGAGACCCGCGAGCCAGCCGGCGACGGCGCCGACGACGAGCAAGATGCAGAGTTCTTCAAAGGTCATGTTCATGGGATTTAGTCTTGGGTGCGGTTGGCGCCGGCGGCGTTGAATTCGGCGACGCCTGGGAAGGTTTGCCAAAGGTGGAGCGGGATGTCCTCGGGGCGCACGGTGGGCGAGCAGCCGGCTGCGACGAGCGAGTCGATCCAGGCGCGGCCCTGGTCGGGCAGGGTGCTGCCGCGCAGGAGGGTGCCGATCTGTTTGCGGCGTTGTTGGAAGCAGGCGCGAATGGAGAGCTTGGCGCGGCGCGGGAAAAAGATCGGCGCGGGTTTGCGCACGATGTTGAAGAGATACGAATCGACGTCGGGACGGGGATGGAAGCAGTGGCCGGAGACCTTGTGGCCGGGCGCGATGGCGAAGGCGCTTTGGAGAAAAATGGAGATGGAGCCGAAGAGTTTGGTGCCGGGCTTGGCCATGTAGCGTTGGGCGGCCTCGTATTGCAGCATGAGCACGAGGCGCTCGGGCAGTTGGCCGTCGAGCACGGTGTCCATCCACGGCGTCGAGATGGCGTAGGGCAGGTTGGCGACGATTTTGAAAGGGTGATCGGTGGGGATGTCGGCGATGGGATGGTCCATCGCGTCGGCGTTGAGCAGGTGCAGGCGGCCGGGGTGGAGCGGGCCGACTTCTTCTTCGAGGTAGCGCGCGAGCATGGCGTCGCGCTCGACGGCCCAGACTTCCGCGCCGGCCTCGAGCAGGGTGCGGGTGAGGGTGCCGAGGCCGGGACCGACCTCGACGACGCGGTCGCCGGGCGCGACTTGGGCGAGTTCGAGGGATTTGCGAACGATGTTGCCGTCCACGAGGAAATTTTGCCCGAGCGCGTGCTTGGGGTGAACGCCGAGCTTGGCGAGAGCGTCGCGGGTTTCGGAGGCGGTGAGTGGCATGGAGCGAGTGATGTGGAGGCAAGGTTACGCGGGCGTCAATCGGCTCGGCTCGCGGGCCGCGAGGGTTGACGGATTAACGTTCGGGAAAAACCCTCGGGCCGCTATGCCTGAACAAACACAAGAAACTACCGCCGTCTCCGATTTTGCCGAGACGATCCAAGTCTGGTTGGCCACGCAAGGGCTGGCCTTTGCCATCAAGCTGGTGGCCGCGTTGGCCATCTTTTTTATCGGCCGCTGGTTGGTGGGCGTTATCTGCCGGCTGGTCGGGGGCGCCTTGGATCGCGCGAAGGTCGATCCGACGCTGCGCGGTTTTCTCGTGCGCATCGTCCAGGTGCTACTGCTGATGTTCGTTATTCTGGCGTCGCTCGATCAGCTCGGTGTAAGGACGACTTCTTTGGTCGCGGTGCTCGGTGCGGCGGGTCTGGCGGTCGGTCTCGCGATGCAGGGCTCGCTGTCGAATTTCGCGGCGGGCGTGATGATCATCCTGTTTCGCCCCTTCAAGGTCGGCAACTTCATCGATGCCGGCGGCGTGAAGGGCATCGTCGAGGAGATCAGCATTTTTCACACGCATCTGCGCACGCCGGACAACCTGGCGGTCATCGTGCCGAACGCGCAGATCAACGGCGGGGCGATCACAAACTTTTCGGCCAAGGATACCCGGCGTTGCGACGTCACCATCGGCGTCAGCTACGAGGACGATCTGAAGGTGGCGAAGGACGTGATCTGGAAAGTGCTCAACGCCGACGAACGCATCCTGAAGGAGCCGGCGCCCATCGTCGGCGTGATGAATCTCGGGGAAAGCAGCGTCGATATCGTGGTCTGGCCCTGGGTGAAGTCTTCGGACTTTTTGCAGGTGAAGTTCCACCTCAACGAGGCGATCAAGAGCGAGCTCGAGGCGGCTGGTTGCTCGATCCCGTATCCGCAGCGCGACGTGCATCTGCACAATGTCGCGCCGAAGAAAGCGGCCTAGTGGACGGGCCGTGTAGTCCCGCGAGGACTACGCGGTGCGGAATTCCTGGATGAGGGCTTCCGTGTCGGGGGCCTTCATCAGGGCTTCGCCGCACAGGATCGCGTGCGCGCCGCACGCGCGCACTCGGGCGGCGTCACCACCGGTGAAGATGCCGCTTTCGCTGATCGCGGTGACGTGGGCGGGGAACTTGGGGATGAGCCGTTCGCTCAGGCCGAGGTCGCACTTGAAGATGGCGAGGTCGCGATTGTTCACGCCGATGATTTTGGCGTCTTGGGCGAGGGCGCGGTCGAGCTCGGCTTCGTTGTGAATCTCAAAGAGCGCGTCGAGCCCGGCGGCGCGGGCGGCGTCGTGCAGTTCTTCCATTTCGAAATCTTCCAGCGCGCGCACGATGAGCAGGATGGCGCTGGCCCCGGCGGCGCGGGCTTCGAGCACCTGGATGGGATGCACCATAAAATCTTTGCGGATGCAGGGCAGGGCGGGGGGCGTGGCGCGGAAGTGGGCGGTCACTCCTTCGAGATCGGCGAGCGTGCCGCCGAAGTATTTTTCGTCGGTGAGCACGGAGAGCGCGTCGGCCCCGGCGAGTTGGTAGCGGATGGCCTGGTCGAGCGCGGGCACGCCGGCCTTGATGTCGCCGGCGGAGGGGGAGCGGCGCTTGATCTCGGAGATGACGGCGAGGCGGCCGTCGGCGCGGCGCAGCGCACCCGCGAAGGAGGGCGGCTTGGGCAGGCGGGCGTCTAGCGCGGCGAGTTCGCCCGGCGAAACGGGGCGGGCGCGGGCGGCGACTTCGACGCGCTTGTGCGCCATGATTTCGGTGAGCTTGTCGGACATTGGAAGGTGTATGGCCGCAAAGGGGAGAACACGGCGCAAGCGTCAAGCCGTCGAGGCAAGCTCGGCGGGCCCGGCGGTCCCGCCCTACCTCAGATCAATTCTCGCACGAAACTGCCGCCCGAGCCGGGGGCGTAGAGGCGCACGCCGGCGTAGTGGGCGAGGGTCTGAAAATGTGCGTCCAGGGAATAAACGCGCGCCTGGTGGCGCCGGGCGATGGCCGCGATGAGCACGTCGTTCCAAGGCAACGTGACGCGCGCCTCGTCGCTTAGCACGCGGGCGATGCGCACCGCGTGTTCCCACGTGGAATCGATCATCGTGAGGTAGGGCACCTGCCCAAAGTAAGCCTCGAAGCGCGCGCGGCTGGCGCGGCGCATGGCGCCGAGCACCTCCAGCCGCACCGGACCGCAAAAGGCCGCCTCGTCCTCTTCCAACAAAGCTTCCAAGGCGACCTTCGCGAGCAGGTCGCCTTGGGGTTGGTTGGCACGAATCCAGACGCTGGAATCAACGAGGACCATGGGCGGCGGGTCCGGCGGGCGGGGTGGGCTGAACGGGCGGGAGCTTTGGAGGCTTCTGGCCGTAGGGCTCTTGTTCCTCGGCGACAAGTTGGCCCGGTTGGTCGGGATCGTAGCCGACGGGGAACGCGTCCTCGAACTCGCCTTGGCGGATGAGCCGACCGAACTCGCGCAGCTTTTCGCGGCGCACGTAGGTCTCGACCGCCTTGGCCACGGCCGGGCTGCGCTTGGTGTCGCCGGTGAGGAGCAAAAGGTCGTCGAGAACCTGCTCGGGAATATCTACGGTGATTCGCATGGTGCGATAAGAATCTAAATGATGTTTTTAATAAATAAAAAAGCATCATAATGATTCGGGATGGAATAAAAAGTCATGAAAATTGGAAAAATGCCCTGAAAAGGGGGCTGGTATGCGTGGTGTGACGGCGTTTGGCTGCGCTGTATGAGCCAGGCCTTAGACGAACTTCGCCAGACCATCGCTCGTCTCCGTGCGCCGGATGGTTGCCCGTGGGACATCGAGCAAACCCACCAATCGCTCGTGCGTTGCCTGATCGACGAGGTCAGCGAGTTGATCGAAGCGATAGATCGCGAGGACTACCCGCACATGCGCGAAGAGTTGGGCGACGTGTTGATCCAAGTGGTGTTTCACGCGCAGATCGCCGAGGAGCGCGGGGAGTTCGACCTCGATGCGGTGGCGCGCGAGGTGAATGAAAAACTCGTGCGCCGACATCCGCATGTTTTCGGCGACGAGGCGAAACTCGGCACCGCCGGCGACGTGCTGGTGAAGTGGGAGCAGATCAAGGCGCAGGAAAAAAAGAACGGCCCGGCGCAGTCCGGCCTGTTCAAGGAACAGCCGCCGCGTCTGCCGGCGACCATGTATGCGGAGTCGGTCTGGAAGCAGATCGAGAAAAAATCTTTGGCGCTCGGCGATGCGGCCGATGGTGAAAGCATCCGTGCGCTCGGGGCCGAACTTGATGACGCCGAGCTTGGCCGCCGTCTCTTCGATCTCTGCGCGGCGGCACGCGCGAAGGGACTCGATCCCGAGGGCGCGTTGCGTCGTCGCGCCGACGCGGTGAAGGCTGCGGTCGAGGCTTATGCCCAAGCGAAAGGCTGAGTCTGTCGCGCCACCCGGGGCCGCTGCCTTGCCGGAGGGCTACGAGGCGCTCGCGCGGAGTTGGTGGGAGCCGTTCGCCGCGCACCTCGCGCTGGAGCGGCGCTACTCGCGCTACACGCTGCGCAACTATCGGCAGGCGTTTGAGGATTTCGTTATCTGGCGTTGTCGCGACGGAGGCTCGGGCGTCTCTCGAGCGCTGGACGGGCTTACGCCGCGCATCATGCGTGATTTCGTGATCGAGGCGCAGCATCGCTTCGGGCGGCGCACCTTGCACAACCATGCGTCGGGCCTGCGCGCGTTGTTCAAATACTGGCAACGTCAGGGGCGCGTGGAAAAAAATCCGCTGGTCGGTCTCGCGCTGCCCAAGCTGCAAAAACGTCTGCCGCAGTTTCTCACCGAGGAGCAAGTGAAGCGTCTGCTCGATGCGCCGCTGCGTTTGATCGAGAACGACGGCGAGTCGCCCTTCATCGCGTGGCGCGACCGGCTGGCGATGGAGTTGCTCTACGGCGCGGGATTGCGCGTGAGCGAACTCACCGGGCTGAACTACGGCGCGCTGGAGGCCGACGGCACGGTGGCGCGGGTGCTCGGCAAAGGGCGCAAGGAGCGGCTGTGTCCGCTGGGCAAAGTGGCGGCGGGCGTGCTGGCGAAATGGCGCACGGAGTTTGCGCGCGATACCGGACTCGACGCGCCGGTGTTGGTCGATGCGAGGCACCGGCGCATGAGCGACCGCGCGGTGCAGTTGATGCTGAAGCGACACCTCGCGCTGGCCGGGCTGCCGCTCGATCTCACGCCGCACAAGCTGCGCCACAGCTACGCCACGCACCTGCTCAACGCGGGCGCGGATTTGCGCCTCGTGCAGGAGCTGCTCGGACACGCGAGCCTCAACACCACGCAGATTTATACGCACGTGACGGTTGCGCGGCTGCGGGAGATTTATAACAAGGCCCATCCGCGCGCCTGAGCGCCCGCCGGGCTGGCGACGGAGCTCCGGGCCGTGCAAAAAAAATCTCGGCGCGCCCGGCGGTCGCGCCCTACCTGAATTTGTCCAAATCACCTTATCCCAACCATGCCCATCTACGAGTATTACTGCGCCAACAACCACACGGTTTATCAGTTCTACGCCAAGAGCCTCGCGCAGGGGAAACTCACGCCGAGGTGTCCGGATAATCCAAAGTGGGCGTTGAAGAAAGTGGTGTCGCAATTTGCCTTCACCGGCTTGGCGAAGGAGCCGACAGCGGACGCGGACATGGCGGCGGGCGAGGGAGGTCCGGACGATGCGCGCATGGAGGCGGCGATGGCCGCGATGGAGAGCGAGTTTTCGTCGGTGGATGAGAACGATCCCAAGGCGATGGCGCGCATGATGCGCCGCATGTCGGAACTCACGGGCGAGAAAATCGACGGCGAGATGGAGGAGGTGGTGCGCAAGCTGGAGGAGGGAGCGGACCCCGATTCGCTGGAGGACAGCCTTGGCGGCGGTGAAGACGGCGAAGGCGGCGACGATGACGCCCCCTACGGCATGGGCATGGGCGGAGGAGGCGGCCCGGGCGCGGGGAAAAACGAGGCGGAGAAAAAAGAGGCGCGCATGCGCTGGCGTATTCGCCGGGCAACTACAGTGCCGCGCCGCGATCCCAAGCTCTACGATTACGAGTGAGGTCGGGCAGGGACCGACCGCCGGGTCGTCCGGGGTATGGTGCGGCGGTCCCGGCGGTCCCGCTCTACCCGCGCCTCACTTTCCCCGCAGGGTGGTGAGCACGGAGTCGATGTGTTTCAGGATATCCATGCGGCCGTCTTTGCTTACGGAGGAGCAGGTGAAGACGGGCGGCGCGGGTTCGGGCAGGAACTCGACGGCGGCTTCGAGGAAGGTGGCGATGGCGGCGCGGGTTTTGGTCGGCGATTGTTTGTCGGCCTTGGTGAAGACGAGCGCGAAGGCGACCTCGCAGCCGGAAAGCCAACGCAGGAAGTCGAGGTCGATGCGTTGCGGCTCGAGACGCGAGTCGATAAGGACGAAGAGGGTGGCGAGGTTCGGGCGCTTCTCGATGTAGGTGGCGACGGCCTTGTTGAACTCGTGTTTATCCTGGGTGGCGACCTTGGCGTATCCGTAGCCGGGCAGATCGACGAGCGACCAGTTTTTGTTAACGCGGAAAAAATTAAGCAGCTTGGTTTTGCCCGGTGTGGAGGAGGCCATGGCGAGGGCCTTGCGCTCGGTGAGCAGGTTGATGAGCGAGGATTTGCCGACGTTGGAGCGGCCGATGAAAGCGAACTCGGGGAGGTTCCAGCGCGGGCTGGTGTCGAGCGTGGGAGCGCTTTTTTCGAACTCGGCGGATTTGATCTTCATGCGGCGCAGGCTGAAAGCGGGTGGCGGAGAAAGAAAGCGGGATTGTTTGTTTTTGGCGGAAGGAGGGGGAGGCCGAGCGGAGCTTGCGGGTTCGGGGCATTGTGGTGTGTTGTCGGCCACTTTTCCCATGTCGTTTAAAATTCACGTTCTGCCCGCCGGGGCCATCGAGACCAATGCCTACCTTTTGACCGATGCCGCGCGCGGCGAGGCCGTGCTGATTGACGCGCCTGGCGAGGTGTGGGCGGATGTGGAGCCGATTCTGGCGGCGGAAAAATGCGTGCTGAACGAACTCTGGCTGACGCATGGGCACTGGGATCACATGCAAGGCGTGGCCGAGGTGGTGAAGGCCACCGGAGCGAAGATCAGCGCGCACCCGGACGACAAGATTTTGCTGGAGACGCCCGGCGTGATGGAGGTGTTTTTGCCGGGCACGATCAAGCTGACGCCGGTGAAGACCGATCGCTGGATCGCGCAGGGCGACGTGGTCGAGGCGCTGGGGCGGAAGTGGGAAGTGCGGCACGTCCCGGGGCATTGTCCGGGGAGCGTGCTGTTTTGGAGCGAGGCGGACGGGCTGGCGTTTTCGGGCGACGCGATTTTCCGGCGCAGCGTGGGTCGCACGGATTTTCCCGGCGGCAGCATGAAGCGCCTGGAGGAGTCGATTCGCGGGCGGATCTACACGCTGCCGGACGCGACGGTGTTGTATCCAGGACATGGAGACGCGACCTCGGTTGCGGAGGAGAAGAGCGGGAATCCCTACGTGCGCGGGTGAGCAGGGGCGAGCGACGGATTTTTTGACCACAGATGTCACAGATGGGCACAGATGAACACCTGATGGGACGAGCGTTGGAGCTGGCGCGGCGGGCCTGGGGGGCGACGCATCCGAATCCGATGGTCGGGGCGCTGGTGGTCGAGGGTGGCGAAGTGGTGGCGGAGGGCTGGCATGCGCGCGATGGCGGACCGCATGCGGAGCGCGCGGCGCTGGCTGCCTTGGGGCGCCGGCCGAAGCCGGGCGCGATGATGGTGGTGACGCTGGAGCCGTGCTCGACGGCGGGGCGCACGGGGGCGTGTTGCGACGCGATAAAGTCGGCTGGCGTGACGCGCGTGTTTATCGGCGCGATGGACCCGAATCCGGCCCACGCGGGGCGCGGTGTCGAGGTGTTGCGCGCGGCGGGCATCGAGGTGGTGGCGGGGGTGCGAGCGGCGGAGTGCGCGGAGTTGAATATGATTTTTAATCACTGGATCACGACGGGGCGGCCATTGATCGCGGGCAAGGTGGCGACGACGCGCGACGGTTATTCGCGTCCGCCGGCGGGCGCGGAGCGCTGGATCACGGGCGCGGCGGCTCGGGAGAACGTGCATCATTGGCGTCGGCTTTTTCCGGCCATCGCGGTGGGCGCGGGCACGGTGCGCGCGGACGATCCGGCGCTGACGCGGCGCTGGCGCGAGGCGGACGGGACGGAGCGGGAGGATTGCGGGTGGCGCTTTGTGTTCGACGCCACGCTGGCGACGTCGGCGGGCGAAGCGGCGGCGTGGCCGAGGGTGTATTCGGACCGCTGGAAGGCGCGCACGGTGGTGGTGGCCAGCGCGGCGGCGGACGCGGAGGCGCGGGCTCGGCTGGAGGCGGCGGGCGTGCGGGTTTGGGCGCAGGAGACGACGCGCGGCGCGGCGGGGTGGGGCGAGTTTGCGCGGCGTTGCGCGGCGGAGCGGATCAGCGGCGTGTATGTAGAGGGCGGCGCGGAGTTGTTGGCGGACGCGCGCGCGGCAGGGGCGCTGGACTATGGGTTCTGGTATCGTGCGCCGTGCGAGGGACGGGCGGGGTGGGGCGGCAAAGTGAAGTGGAATTTTCGCGGGGCGGTGATGGAGCGCTTTGGGGAAGATGAGCTGACGAGAGGCACTTTTAACCGCGAATGAACACGAATGGACTCGAATAATCGGACACGAATTTATCTGGCTTCGGGCAACGCGCACAAGGTCGCCGAGATGGGGGCCTTGGCGGCGCGCGATGGGCTGGCTGTCGAGATCGTTTCGGCCAAGGCGCTGGGCGGCATGCCCGAGGTGGTGGAGGATACGGGCACGTTTCGAGGTAACGCGCGGAAGAAGGCGCGGGCGCTGTGGAAAATCGCGCCCGCAGGCTCGGTGGTTTTGGCGGATGACAGCGGGGTGTGCGTCGATTATCTGGGCGGCGGGCCGGGCGTGGAGAGCGCCTATTTTGCCGGGCCGCAGGGCGACGCGGCGGCGAATTTGCGGAAGCTGACCGAGGTCATGCGTGGCGTGCCGGCGGGCGAACGCGGCGCGCGGTTTTATTGTTTGTTGTTCCTGATCGACGGGGCGGGGCGGGAGTTTGTTTTCGAGGGCGAGTGCGCGGGCACTTTACTGGATGAGCCGCGCGGAGGGTCGGGGTTTGGCTACGATCCGATATTTGTGCCGGAAGGGTTTGCGGAGAGTTACGCGGAGTTGGGCGACGAGGTGAAAGCGCGCCTGAGCCATCGCGCGCGGGCTTGGGCGGCGTTGAGCGCGTGGTGGCGGGCGGGGCGCGGTTAAATCGCGCACGTTTTTCGGGACCAGTTTTAGCGAGGTGATTTCCACCGCTCCGGACCCGATTAAAATGTTCGTATTACGAACATAATTTCCGGGCAAACATGGAAGCGAAGCGGGTTGGCATCGGTTTCGCGGATAAATGTTCGTATTACGAACATGTGGTTCGGGTGGGATTGCGAAGCGGGAGGTAGGGTTGAATGGCGAGGAGGGGGCGGTGCCAAGAGCGTGCCGGTCCTTGGCGGGCACGGAGGCCCGCCCTCCGGGCCGAGCTGGGGCTCGGCGTTCCCGGGCTTGCGCGGATGGGGACAGAGCGGGCAGGGTCGGCGGTTTCCTTTTTCACCATGAGCCACGTCCGCGTTCGTTTCGCACCCAGCCCCACGGGTTTCTTCCACATCGGCAGCGCCCGCACGGCGTTGTTCAACTGGCTCTACGCGCGCCACACCGGCGGGGTGTTTGTGCTGCGGATCGAGGACACCGACGCGGCGCGGAACTCGGAGGAGTTTTTGAATGTGATTTATGACTCGCTGAAGTGGCTGGGCATGAGCTGGGACGAGGGTCCGGGCGTGGGCGGCGACTTCGGGCCTTACCGCCAAAGCGAGCGCGCGCATGTTTACCGCGAGTATCTGGGAAAACTGAAGGCGGCCGGTCGCACCTACGAGAAAGACGGGGCCACGTGGTTCAAGCTGCTCGGCGAGCGCGAGGAGGTTTACGACGACTTCCGCAAGAAAACCGTCACGAAGGTGAAGGGCGCGCCGATGGTGATAGACGACGCGATTCGCGGCCGGGTGGAGCGGGTCGAGGACGAGGATTTCGTCATCGTGCGCTCGGACGGGAATCCGGTGTTTCACTTCGTGAACGTGGTGGACGATATCGCGATGAACATCACGCACGTGATTCGCGGCGAGGATCACTTGTCCAACTCGAGCAAACACGTGGCGTTGTTCGAGGCGTTCGGGGTGAAGCCGCCGGTGTTCGCGCACATTCCGCTGATTTTGAAGCAAAACGGGCCGGGCAAGATGTCGAAGCGCGACCAGGGCGCGCTGATCGAGGAGTATCAGAATCGTGGATACCTGCCCGAGGCGGTGGTGAACTTTATCACGCTGCTGGGTTGGAATCCGGGCGGCGACCGCGAGAAAATGCCGATCGAGGAGATCGTCAGCCAATTCGACCTGCCGGCGGTGAACCAGAGCAACGCGCGCTTCGACGACAAGAAGATGGCGCACATGAATATGCTCTACCTTCTGGCGCTCCCGACGGAGGAGTTCGTCGCAAAAGCCAAAGCTTATTTTGCAAAGAAGGGCGTCGATACGGGCGCGGCGGACGAGGCCTACGTGGCCGAGGTGCTGACGCTCGCGCAACCGAAGATCAAGGGCTTCGAGGAGCTGCCGGCTTACACGGCGTATTTCTGGAGCGAGACTTATCCGACCGACGAGAAGGCGAAGGCCAAGGCGCTCGGCAAGGGCGAGCCGAAGGCGCGTTTGGCGGAGTTGATCGAGGCGGTGAGGGCGATGGATTTATCGTCCGACGCGGCCATCGAAGCGGCGATCAAGGCGCTGGCGGAAGGGCGCGGGTTGGGCTTTGGCGATTACCAAGCTGTGGCGCGCATCGCGCTGACCGGACTCGCGGCGGGGCCGAGCATCACGAGTATCTTTCGGTTGCTGGGCCGCGAGAAAGTCGTGGCACGGCTGGAGCGGTTCGCGGCCGGACTCTGAGTAGGGACCACAGATCGCACAGATAAACACAGATGACGCCGCCGGCTTCGGCGGCAGGGCTGCGGCAGACCGCAAGCGGGTGCGCCGGCTGATGGCCGCGATGGGACTGGAGGCGATTTATCGCCGGCCGAAGCTGTCGAAGGCGGGGAAGAGGCATCCGATTTATCCGTATCCGCCGAGGGCGACGGCTTTGTCTGCTTCTGCGCGGTGATCGACTGGCACAGCCGCCACGTCCTGGCCTGGGAGCCGTAGAACACGCTCGACGCCAGCTTCTGTGTGCGCGCCGTGAGGCGATGGCGGCCTTGGCCCGCATGAGTTCGGCGATGTCGGGCTCGGTGGCGTGGAGCGTATCGGTGAGTTGGATACGCAGGGAGCCGTCGTCGGCGCGGGTGACGGCGGGGTGGCGCGGGGTGTAGAGCTGGCGCAGCCAGGTTTCGCGGTCGGGGCCGGGGACGCGGCGGTCGCGAATCCAGCCGGGGCCGTGGAGGTAGGCGCCGGGTTGTTCGCGGAGGACGGCTTCGTGGGTGGCGGGGCCGCGTTGATTGGGGGTCATGGGAAGGGGACGGGGAGGAGCGGGGCGAGCGTGTGCTCGTTTTTTGTGCTTTGGTGGCGGGTGGATCGAGTGCGGGGCGAAGGGTGAAGCGTGTGGTAATGTAGCCTAGGGCGGGGGATGTTGTCTTGTCTCGTGACGGGGAAAAGCTTTCGTCGTTTGCGCGATGCTCGAGAATCTGAAGATCGGACCGAAATACGACGGTTTTCTATTTCTCGCGGAGTCGGCGCGAAATCCGCCGGCCTTGAAGCCGCA
The DNA here is from genome assembly GCA_036770725.1 of Opitutaceae bacterium. Taxonomy (GTDB): domain Bacteria; phylum Verrucomicrobiota; class Verrucomicrobiia; order Opitutales; family Opitutaceae; genus IMCC26134_A. Next base: position 8,848 of record DAIPIP010000027.1, on the reverse strand, counting down.
CACGCACGCGGAGCTGGAGCTGAATCTGGTGGTGAACGGGACGATCAGCTACGTGGTGGGCGGGCGGCGTTTTTCGTTTCCGAAGCGCACGCTGCTTTGGCTGTATCCGGCGCAGGAGCACCAGTTGGTGGATCGCACGGCGGACGCGCAGTATTTCGTGGCGGTGTTCAAACCGGGGCTGATTTTGCGTTCGACGCGCGGCGAGGGTTACGCGGGGTTGAGGTCAAAAAACGGCGCGGGTGGCGAAGGGGTGTTGCACACGGAGCTGGCGCCGGAGGCGTTTGATTTGGTGCGCAAGACGATGGAGTCGATCGTGGAGGACGGGCTGGACCCGGATGTGTTGAACCGGGAGGCGGGGTTCGGGGTGGGCTCGGACTTTCACTTTGAGCACGGAGATCCCGACTGGTTGAACGCGGGATTGAGGCACCTGTTGTTGTTGTGCTGGCGGCATCAGCGCGGGCGGGCCGGGGGCACGAGGGCGGTGGCCTTGCACCCGGCGGTGCGCAAGGCGCTGGCTTTGCTGGGGCGCGACGAAGTCGGGGAGGATCTGGGGCGGCTGGCGAGGACGTGCGGCGTGAGCGAGGCGCACCTGAGCCGGGTGTTCAAGCGGCAGGTGGGGGTGACGCTGACGCGTTACCGGAACTCGGCGCGGCTGGGGCGGTTTTGGGAAAACTATCGCGGGCCGGAGCAGCACACGATTCTGGAGGCGATGCACGCGGCGGGGTTTGGGAGCTACCCCCAATTCTACAAAGTTTTTCTGGAGGCTTACGGACGCGGGCCACGGGCGGTTTTGCGTTCCGGGCGGGGGGAGGAAGCAGGTGGGCGGGGCGGTTCCTGTTGGGTGTCGTGTGGAGCGAAAGGAAACGGTCTGGAAACTGAAACCTGAAATTGCCAGGGTTTCGACGGGGGATCACGATCACGGCGTGCCTCTTGCAGCGTCGTCTTCAGCACCCTCTGTTCCCGCCCGTCCGTGGCTGTTTAACGCGCCGCTGGATTTGTTGATCGGGTGCGGGGCTTGGTCGCTGCCTTTGCTGGTGATCACGTTCATGTTGCAACGTGATCCGGCGCATGCGGCGTCGATGGCGCTGGCGTTTTATGCATTGGGGATTTTTTGCAACAACCCGCACTATATGGCGACGTTGCACCGGGCTTATCATAGCGCGGGTGATTTTAGGAAATACCGGTTTTTCACGGTTTACGTGACTTTGTTGGTGGGAGCGGCGGCGGTGATCCTGCATCTCGCGCCGGCTTCGGCGCCGTGGATCATCACGTTGTATCTGACGTGGAGTCCGTGGCACTACACGGGGCAGAATTTTGGCATCGCGCAATTGTTGATCCGCCGGGGAGGCGGGCCGGTGGACGGGGTGGCGCGCACGTTGCTGCACTCGGGCTATGTGGCGGCGTTCGTGGTGTGGGCGGCGGCGCTGCATGTGGCGCGGCCCTCGGGCGATCCTTCGTTTATAAGCCTGGGGCTGGCGCCGAGGCTGGCGGATTCGATTCAGGCGGGCGGGGCGTTGGTGTGGGCGGTTTGCTCGTGGGCGGCGTTTCAGCGACTGGCGCGTCATGTGGCTTGGCGGGCTTTGGCGGGGCCGATGTTGCTGACGGGAACGCAGGCTTTATGGTTCGTGATACCCGCGCTGGCGACGCGGTTCGGCGGGCTGGAGTTATCGGCCGGTTATTTCAGCGCGGGGGTGCTGGCGTTCATGCATTGCGCGCAATACTTGTGGATCACGACTTACTATGCGCGGCGTGGTGGGGAGAGCGGGGGGGGCGGGGCGGTCAAAGGCGCGGCGCGGAGGGGGTTTTCGTTTTGGCGTTATTATCTGTTGCTGGTGGTGGGGGGTATCGCGCTTTTCGTGCCGGGGCCGTGGGTGGCGTCGCGGGTTTTTGGGCACGATTTTGTGGAAAGTTTTTTGATCTTCATGGCGTTGGTGAACCTGCACCACTTCATCCTCGACGGGGCGGTGTGGAAGCTGCGCGACGGGCGGTTGGCGCGCTTGTTGTTGGGCAATCGGGCGCCGGGGGACACGTCTGCGGAGGCGGCGCTGGGGGCGGCGGCAGGGGATACGTCGGCGCGGCATCATCTGGGGTGGTTTTTCGGGGCTTCGCGTTCGGCGCGGGTGGCGCGGCCGGCGGCGGCGGTGTTGTTGCTAGGGCTGGCGGCGCTGGATCAGTGGCAGTATGCGGCGACGACGCATTCGGCTTCGGAGGCGGCGTTGCTGCGGGCGGGCGCGCTGAATCCGGCGGACCCGCGTCCGGTGTTTCGGCGGGCGCAGAGGTTGGTCGAGGCGGGGGACGCGGCGGAGGCGGAGGGTTTGTTGCGGGAGTTGATCGCGCAGAATCCGCGCAATGCGCCGGCGCAGCATCTTTTGGGGGAGTTGTTGATGCGAGGGGGTGATTGGCCGGCGGCGCTCGCGCACTATGATCGCATGGCGGAGTCGTTGCGCCCGGATCTGGCGATAGCGACGAACCGGGGGTTGCTGGCGGTGGCGACGGGGAGGAATGCGGAGGCGGCGCGACACTTTGAGGAGGCGCTGCGGCTCGATGCATCGCGCTACGAGCTGCATGATCTGCGGGCGCAGGCCTTGTTGGAGGAGGGGGAGCGGGAGGAGGCGCGTCGGGCTTGGGAGATGTTTTGCGCGCGCTACGAGGCTGACGCGGGCGGGCGGGCGGAGTTGGACGCGTATTTGGAGGCGGGGTTGGGGCTGGGGATTTTGTTACGCGATTCGGGGGATGGGGGGGCGGCGGAGGCGCGCTTGAAGCGGACGGCGGACGTGGCGGCGAGCAATAGGCGCTTCGAGGTGGCGGCTGAGGCGCTCGCGACCCTGGCCGATCTGCAAGCCGCGCGGGGTGCGCCGGAGGCGGAGGCGACGCGTGCGCTGGCGGCGCAGGCGGCGGGTTTCGGGGCGGAAAAAAAGTAGGCTCGGGAGGCGTTGGCTTTTATGACGCGCGCAATAATCGCGAACCTGCGTCGATCCAGTGCTTGATTGCAGAAATGAGCGATATCCTGACGCGCGCTCTTGGCCGCGGCCAATAATCACTCCGCCATTTTTTCGCTTACCTCTGCAATCAAGCACCAGCCGGTGCTGTGGTTATGGCCGCACCCGGAGATTATTGCCGGATCACATCCACCAGGGGTCGGGGGATCTCGTTCAGTTCGGTCGCCAAGTTGTAGATCCTTTTGCTGGTGATGAAATCGAGTTTATCATCGCTGCCGGGCACAATGGTTATGGCGAGGATCGTATCGCCGCCTCGATACACCCAAAGGGTCATTTCACCCTCGATGTAGCAGGCCCACTTGCTCGATCCGTCGAGCAAGATTTGAGCTTTTGTGACGCGGCCATCCACGCCGGTGTGGGAAAAGGTGGCTTTGGGGTTTTCGTCCGCCGAAATTCGGAGCGAGGTGGAGTTTTTTGGCGACTGATACTGTCCCGGAGAACGGATGACCCGGGGCATCGCGGATTCGGAGTCTTGGGCGGGCTCGGATTTTAATTTCTGCTCCAACTCATGGATTTTGGCTTTCAGCCTTTTGTTTTCACGTCGGAGATTTAAGAGTTCCGAGTCCGCCATGCGGGCCATGAATTCCCGGTTATTCGTGAAGGTGACGACGTTGTCCTCCTCGTAAAATGCGTAGCCCAGCGGTTCGTAGGCGATTTTGAACACGGTGCGCCAGCTGACGTCTCGAAGTTTGAGGCCGATTTTTTGTTCAGCGAGCGCATCCGGCATAACTATTTTCAGGGCAAAGACGTCCGCTACAGCACGGGCGAGCTCGCCGGCCGTGGTATCGGGCGTGTCGATACTGATGGTCTCTTCGGATTCGCCTCGCAGCGAAGTTACGGCGAGGAGAGCCAGCAGGCTGAGCAAGCCGATTGGGATGTTCATACTGGATCTGGGCGGATGCAGGCCGGAAGTCCGCGCCACTTCACGAACCAAGGAGGCGGACGCGGCGGTGTTTGAGGGGGAATTGGAGGGTGACGGTGGTGCCGCGACCGGGGTTGCTCTCGACCGCGATGTGGCCGCCGTGGGCGCGCATGATGCGCTGCACGACGAGCATGCCCAGGCCGTGGCCGCCGGGCTTGGTGGTGTGGTAGGGCTCGAAGAGGCGAGCGAGATCCTCGGGCTTGATGCCGGTGCCGGAGTCGGTGAAGGCGAGCAGGACGTGGTCTTCGTCGGCGCGGACGCGGATGCGGAGGCGTCCGCCCGGGCGCATGGCTTCGGCGGCGTTTTTGACGAGGTTGAAAAAGACCTGCTTCATCTGGTCGCGGTCGGCGCTGACCTCGGGGACTTCGTGGCCGGACTCGACCTCGACCTTGACGCCGCGGTCGGAGAGTTCGCGCTCCTGGAAGGCGAGGACCTCGGCGAGCACGTCGGTGAGGCGGAGGTCGGCGAGGTCGGGGGGGCGGGGGCGGATGGCCTGGAGGAAGTTGGAGATGATGCCGTCGAGGCGGGCGACCTCCTCCTGGCAGATGCGCAGGGAATCGACGAGGCCCTCCGTATCCTTTTTTTCGATACCGCGCAGTTTGCGGAGTTTTCGCTCGACGACCTGGAGGTGGATGGTGAGGGAGTTGAGGGGGTTGCCGAGTTCGTGGGCGACGCCGGCGGCGAGGAGAACGATGGAGGCGACGCGTTCGCTTTCGATGCGTTGGTCGGTGTCGAGTTTTTCGCGGGTGATGTCGGTGAGGACGACGGCGAAGCGGCGGGATTCGGCGACGGGGCCATGGCCTTGGAGGGGAGCGGGGGCCTCGAAGGGAACGAGGTAAAGGCGGACGGCGCGGGGTTCGGGGTAGCTCAGCTCGATCTCGCGGGTGAGGCCGACAGCGTCCTCGAGGGCGCAGGCGAGGATGGGGCGGAGGCCGGGAACGAGGCGCCAGAGGGTGGGCGGTGAGGTGTCGTCGGGACGCAGGCCGACGAGGCGGCGGGCGGCGGAGTTGGCGTAGGCGATGTCGCCGTCGGTATCGACCACGAGCACGCCTTCCTGGAGGACGTTGAAGACGCGTTCAAAGAGGCCGCGCTCGCGACCGATGCGCTGGGCGAGGGAGGCGAGGGTGGAGGCGTCGAGGGTGTCCAGACGCTCCAGCATGCGCTCGATGGAACTGTTTTTTTTGGCGGACACGGTGGGACGGAAGGGATGTTCAAGGAGGGGGCGGGGAGTCGAGCCTCGCCGTCGGAGAGCGGCGTCAAGCCGCCGCACTCCAAAGGGGATTTCAGATTTCGGCTCCCGCTTGCGAGTCGTCGAGCAGGCCCAGCTGGGCGGGGTCGATGCGGGTGGCCATGAGCTTGCGCAGGAAGGTTTCGCGGTGTTCGGGGCAGCGGCCGAGGCGGAGGATGGCGTCGCGGTGCTCCTCGGTGCCGTAGCCTTTGTGGCTGGCGAAGCCGTAGCCCGGGTGGATGGCGTCGAGTTCTGTCATTAGGCGGTCGCGGGTGACTTTGGCGACGATGGAGGCCATGGCGATGCAGAGGGACCGGGTGTCGCCTTGCACGATGGCGGTGTGGGGGTAGGGGAAATTTCGGAGGGCGAGGCCGTCAACGAGGATGCGGGCTTGGGCGGGGGGGCGGTAGGCGGCGATATCCTCGGCGGAGGAGAAGAGGTCGGGTTCGCGCGGGGGTTCGGCGAAGGCGGAGGGCGGGTAGATGGATTCCAGGGCGCGGCGCATGGCGAGCTTGGTGGCGCCGAGGATATTTTCGCGTTCGATCTCGGCGACGTCGGCGAGGCCGAATTGGGCGTGGATGCGGCCCTCGGCGGCGAGGGCCTCGAAGTCGAGGTAGAGGGCGTCGCGCTCGGCGAGGGAGAGCTGTTTGGAGTCGTTGATGCGGGAGGCGTTGGCGGTGGCCCAGCGGCTTTCGAGAAAGGGTCGCGTGACGAGAACGGCGGCGGCGACCACGGGGCCGGCGAAAGCGCCGCGACCGGCCTCGTCCACTCCGATGAGTTCGGGGTGGGGGTCGAGGTGCTTCAGGTCGAAGGCGCGGAGTTGGCGACGTTTGGCGGCCATGATCAGCGCGCCAGGATGAGCGCGACGGGTTCCCTAACGCGTTTTGAATCGGCGGCGTCGAGCTGTCCGATCTGCACCAACGCCTTGCGATTTATAGGGCGAACCAGTTCGCACAAGACCGCCACGTCGATGCCACCGGCCTTCACAACGGGACGGAGGCTGGTGCACCAGTTTTCCAAGTCGTCCTTGAGTGGACAAACAAGGATCGTCGCCAACATGGTGAGATCGTCGGCTTGCACGCCGACCAAATGAGGCTCCGTCCCGCCTTTTCGGGATGAATACAGGGGCAGCCTCACGGCTTTTCGGCGGGCAGAGAGTCGTTGAGCTTGAGCGTCGCGGCGCAAACCGCGGGCGTGTATTCACGCCGCAGACGGGCCAGAAGCGCCGTGCGGGAAGGCTCGACGGCGGACTTGGCCTTGGGCTTGGCCGCAGGTCGGCGAAATTGGGCTTTCAGAGCTAAAGGCATGTCAAACAAGTAGGGACGATGCCGAGAGGGTCAAGCCGCGCCACCACCGCCCCACTCCTGTTTGGGCGGGGGCGGCTTGAGGGGGAGTTCGTGGAGTTTGCCGGCCTCGCTGACGACCTCGTAGGCGGTGCGGAAGTGGAGCTTGGCGAAATCGCGGAGGGCGTCGGCTCCGAGGCGGCGGATGATTTCGTGGGCCTGGGTTTTTACGGCGGCGCTCGCGCCTTTCTGGAGTTTTTCGCCGAAGCGTTTGGAAAGGGCGTTCATCTGGCGGACGAACTCGGCGCGGGCGACGATGGAGGCGGCGGCGACGACGGGGTCTTCCTCGGCCTTGGTGCGCATGCGGAGGTCGAAGCCCTCGACGCCGAGCTTCACGAGTTCGCGTTGCACGAGGGGCGTCTCGGTGAACTGGTCGAGCAGGCCCCATGGCGTGGACTTTTCCTTCAAGGCCTCCTGGAGGGCGCGGGCGTGCTGGAAGGCGAGGATCTGGTTTTGGCTGCGAAAGCGCGTTCCCATGAGCTGGTTGTATTGGCGCATGTCGCGGCAATGTATCACCTTTGCCACTACGCCGGGGGTGGCGCGGATGAGCCGGTCGAGTTCGAGGATCTTGGCCTCGGACATTTTTTTGGAGTCCTGCGCGCCGGCCTTGCGCCAGGCGTCGATCATGGGTTTGTCGGCGATGACGGCGGCGGCGATGAGGGGGCCGAAGAAATCGCCCTTGCCGGATTCGTCGAGGCCGGCGTGGGGCTCGAACCAGTCGGGGTGGAGGACCTCGTCGTAGCCGAGCTTGGCGGCGCCGGTGACCTCGGGTTCGAGGATCATGGTGACGAAGTCCTCTGTGCCCTTGCCGGCGACGACGAGTTTTTTGCTGTCGTAGCCGGTGACGTTGACCTTGGCGGCGTCGTTGCGGAAGGCGAAGCGGGCGTAGGCGACGTCGAAGCGTTCCCAGCCGCGCGCGGAGAGGAGGGCGCCGAGCTTGGCGAGCTGCTCGTCGGTGAGCTTGATGGTGTAGCTGGCGAGCTTCTTGGGCGCGTCGGGATCGGCGTCGGGTTTCTTCTTCGGCATCGGTGGGATTGGCCGCGAAACGGCGGGAAAGATCACGAAAAATAAACGGGGCTTTCGCGCGGGGCGGTTTCGTGTGCTGTGATGGGAATCGTGGCTGCTTCACTCTTGTTGGATAACGTTCCCGCTTTTCAGGTCGCGTTGCTTTCGTGGTATCGCGAGCAGCGCCGGCGGCTGCCGTGGCGGGAGGCACCTTCGCTCTACAAGACGGTGGTGAGCGAGTTCATGCTGCAGCAGACGCAGGTGAAAACGATGCTGCCGTATTTCGCGCGGTGGTTGGAGGCGTTGCCGGATTTTAAAGCGCTGGCGGCGGCGGAGGAGGCGGAGGTGGTGAAGCTTTGGGAGGGGCTCGGCTACTACACCCGGGCGCGCAATCTGCACAAATTGGCGCGGGCGTTGACGGCGCTGCCGGAGATACCGCGCGAGCCGGAGGCGTGGCGGGATTTGCCAGGGATCGGGCCCTACACCTCGGCGGCGATCACGAGTATTTCGTTTGGGGCGAAGGTGGCGGTGGTGGACGGCAATGTGGTGCGAATCTTGGCGCGCTTAACGGCGGACGGAACGGCCTGGCGCGACACGACGGCGGCGGGCAAGGCGCTCGCGGCGCTGGCGGACGCGGTGCTCAACCACGCGGAGCCGGGCGATCACAACCAGGCGATGATGGAGCTGGGGGCGACGGTGTGCATGCGGCACAATCCGCTTTGCACGGTGTGCCCGGTGCGGGGTTTTTGCGCGGGGGCGCGGGCGGGGGACCCGGAGGCGTATCCGCGGTTGGCGGCGAAGGCGGTCGAGGCGCGCACGGTGGTGCGGGCGTGGTGTCGGCGGGCGGGCGACGGGGCGTTGTTGTTGCATCGGACCGATGCGGCGGCGCGGCGTTTGGCGGGGCAACATGAGCTGCCGTCGGCGGAGCAGGCGGGGCTGGCGGCGGGCGAGCTGGCGGTGGCGGGGCGGTTGTTGGCGACGAAGAAGCGGGGCATCACGCGCTTCGCGTTTACCGAACCGATTTATGCGCTGGCGGAGGAGCGGATCGGGAGGGGGGCGGCGGGCGGCGCCGAAGGCGAATTGCCGGAAGGGCTGGTCTGGGTGCGTGTGGAGGAGTTGGAAGGTGTTTTGATGTCCGGTCCGCATCGGCGTTGGACGCGGGAGCTGTTGGCGAGGGAGTGAGGCGGGTTGGGCGTGGCGTGGTTTGGTGTGGTGTGGTGATTGCGAAATGACTCCGTCATTCCGCTACGGTCCGCTACGCGCTGGCTGCTGGACGAGGCGAGGAAGCGGCGACTGAGGCCGTGTCTTGTAAATAAACCGGGCCATCGCGGGCGCTCTGCGAGTGAAGCGA
>DAIPIP010000186.1:0-5406 GCA_036770725.1 Opitutaceae bacterium | reverse complement strand
TTTTGCGGAAGGAATCGATGAGGTTTTCCAGCTGGAAGGCGGTCTCCATGTCGGATAGCGGCACGCCGGTGGCGAGGCGGCTGGAGTAAAAATCCATGAACTGGAGCACGAGCTGGGAGAACTCGCGCACTTGTTTGAGGGTCGCTGGCGAGAGTTCGCGGCGCTTGCGGTGGCGGCGCTCGGCGAGGACGACGAGGCGGTAGCCGCAATCGCAGATGTCCTCGAGTTCGGCGACGACGCGGAGCATGGCGGTGACGCGGGTGCGGGTGGCGTCGCTGAGGCCGCCGGCGGCGCAGGCGAGCAGGTATTGGGTGGTGTCGAGGGCGCGGCGGTCGCTCTCTTTTTCGAGGGTCTTGGCCTGTTTGACGCGGGCCTCGAGTTCCTCGGGCGTGGCGTGGGCGTTTTCGAAAAGATCGGCGAAGCCGGTGAGAAGTTCGCGGGTGATCTGGCCCATGCGTTGCACGTCGCGCTCGACCTCGGCGAAGTTGAGCTCGCCGGTTTGCGGGACGAGCGGCGATTCGTAGCCGACGTGGTCGCGCGAGGTTTCGGGGGCGCCGACGCGGGCTTTGACGAGGCGTTCGGAGAGGCGCGCGAGGTGGGGCACGAAGCCGATGAGCAGCAGGGTGTTGGCGACGTTGAAGATGGTTTGAAAGGCCGCCATGTGGATCGGCATGTGTCGCGGGTCATTGGCGTCGGTTGGTATCAGGTTTTGGATGAAGTCGACGAACGGGGTGAAGACGGCGACGGCCCAGGTGACGCCGATGATGTTGAAAATGAAATGGACGCGGGCGGCGCGTTTGGCCTGCACGTTGCCGCCGAGCGCGGCGAGGTTGGCGGTGATGGTGGTGCCGATATTTTCGCCGAGGGTGATGGCGCAGGCGGTGGGGAAATCGATCCAGCCCTTGAAGGCCATGGCGAGGGTGATGGCGCCCGCGACGGAGGAGGACTGGACGACGACGGTGAGGATGGCGCCGAAGCCGATGAACATCAGGGTGGAGAGGATGCCGTGGCCGGTGAGCGAGGTGATGAACGTGAGGATTTCCGGGTTCTCTTTTATGTCGGGCACGGAGTCCTTGAGGAACATGAGGCCGAGGAAGAGGAGGCCGAAGCCCATGAAAAATTCGCCGGTGTCGCGGAGCTTGGCCTTGCGCGCGAAGAGCAGGGGCAGGGCGAGGCCCATGACGGGCAGGGCGATGGCGGAGATGCTGAATTTGAAGCCGAAGTAGGAGACGAGCCAGAAGGTCGTGGTGGTGCTGATGTTGGCGCCCATGATCATGCCGATGGATTCGGCGAGGGTGAGCAGGCCGGCGTTCACGAAGCTCACGATCATGACCGTGGAGGCGGACGAGGACTGCACGAAGCAGGTGACGAGAAAACCGGTGCCGACGCCGGCGAAGCGGTTGCCGGTCATGGTGCGCATGACGCCGCGGAGTTTTTCGCCGGAGAGTTTTTGCAGCGCTTCGGACATGATTTTCATGCCGAAGAGGAACATGCCGAGGCTGCCGAGAATGGAGAGGGTGGTGCCGATCATGCGAAGAGTGGGAGAGGGGAAACGGCTAGGGTTAGCGGGGGTGGGGCGGGCACGGCGAATTGGAATGTTACGAAAAGGTCACGAATAGGTGACGGACGGGCGGTGGGTGGGAGGAAAAAGGGCTTCCCCGGCGGGGGGCTTTGCCCCTCTATTCGCACGCAAATGGCCCGCGTTTTTGTCACCGGACTTGGTTTTATCACGAGCATTGGAAACGACTCCGCGACGGTGGAGGCGCATCTGCGCGAACTCCGGCATGGCATGGAGGTTTACGCGCCTTTCGCGGCGGCGAACATCCCGGTGAAGGTGGCCGCGCCGGTGCGGGGTTTCGCGACGGATGCGGTGGATCAGGAGGAGTGGACGATGCCGGCGGGTTACGCGTTTCGGCGCGAGGTGCTGCGGAGCCTGAGTCCGCATGCGCTGTATGCGGCGTGCGCGTTGCAGCAGGCGATCGCGGACGCGAGGTTGGAGCCGGGCGATGTGTCGAACGACGACACGGGGCTTTACGCGGCGTCGGCGGGTTCGCCGCGGATGTTGACCGCGCACGTGAACGGGATGCATCAGCGCGGGGTGATGCGTTGTCCGCCGCTTGGTATCGTGGCGAGCATCGCGGGTGCGGTGCAGTTTAATCTGGTGGCGCACTGGAAGATCAAGGGCGCCTCGACGGGCTTCGCGTCGGCGTGCGCGTCGTCGGCGCACGCGCTCGGCTTCGCGTGCGATGACATCATGCTCGGGCGGCAGAAACGCATGTTCGTGGTCGGCGCGGAGGACGGAAATCTGGAGACGATCCTGCCGTTTGCGTCGATGCGAGCGCTGTCGTTGAACACGGATCCGGCGACGGCGTCGCGGCCCTTTGATGCGGCGCGCGATGGATTCGTGGGCACGGGCGGCGGAGTGGTGTTGGTGCTCGAAAGCGAGGACGAAGTGGCGCGGCGCGGGGTGACGCCCTACTGCGAAGTGCTTGGCTGGGGGCAGGCGTCGGACGGGCACAACGTGGCGATGTCGCATCCGGAAGGACTTGGCTTGGCGAACGCGATGCGGCGTTGTCTGGCGGCGTCGGGGCTCGGGCCGGAGGGTGTTGACCACGTGAATGCGCACGCGACTTCGACGCCGGTGGGCGATGTGTCGGAGTGCAGGGCCTTGAAGGCGGTGTTCGGCGCGGAGGCGGTGCGCGTGGCGGTTAGCAGCACGAAGGCGTTGACGGGACACGGGCTGTCGTTGGCGGGCGCGATGGAGGCGGCGTTTTGCGCGCTGGCGATCCGGCGTGGTTTTGTGCCGGGCTCGGCGCACATCACAAAACTCGACGCGGCGGCGGAGGGTTTGAACATTCCGCGCGAGACCTTGGCGACGGCGCCGCGCGTGGTGTTGAACAACAGCAGCGGTTTCGGCGGCGCGAACGTGAGCGTGGCGTTTGGCCGGGTGGGTTGACGCATATGGGTAATATGCAGAAGGGAAAAGGTGATCTGGGGGCGCGTTATCCGCGGGCGTTTTTGACGGGCGCGAGCAGCGGCTTGGGCGCGGCGTTTGCGGAGCGGTTGCTGGCAGAGGGAGTGGAAGTGTGGGGCACGGCGCGGAATGCGGGGCGGCTGGGGGGGCTGGTGAAAGCGGAGAAGGGAAAGTTTCATGCGGTGGCGCTGGATCTGGCGGATGGCGATGGGGCGGAGCGGGCGTTTCTGGCGGCGGAGGCGGAGGCGGGCGGGGGCTTTGATTTGTTGGTGAACAACGCGGGCTACGGCGTGTTCGCGCCGGTGGAGGAGCAGTCCTTCGCGGTGTGGGCGGCGCAGTTGGACGGCATGCTGACGCAGACGATGCGGTTGGCCTTGTTGGCCTTGCCGGCGATGCGTGAGCGGGGGCGCGGGGCGATCGTGAACGTGAGTTCGCTGGCGGTGGAATTTCCTATCCCGGGGATGAGCGGCTACAACGCGGCGAAGGCGGGATTGTCGGCGTGGAGCGCGAGCCTGGCCTACGAGTTGGAGGGTTCGGGCGTGGCGGTGATCGATTTTCGGCCGGGGGATTTTCGCACGCCGTTTAACACGGCGGTGGTGCAGGTTCCGGGCGCGGGGGATGAGCGGGCGGCGGGTGGCGCGCGGTGGGCGCGGGTTTGGAGGCGTTTCGAGCGTATGCATGAGATCGCGCCGAGGGTGGATGTGGCAGCGGAGGATTTGGTGAAGGCGTTGCGGCGCGGGCGCTCGGGCGTGGTGCGCACGGGGTCGTTTTTTCAGGCGAGGCTGGCTCCGTTGTTGGCGAGGCTGGGTTCGGAGCGGGTGCGGCATGCGGTGCAGGCGCGGTATTTTGATTTGCGATGAGCGCGATGGATTTGGAGTCGAAGACGCGCGGGTCGGGGAGCGGTGGCGGGCGTCCGGTGATCGCGTATATTTTCACGACGTTTCCGAAGAGCACGGAGACGTTTATTCAGCGCGAGGTGAGCGGGCTGTTGGCGCGCGGGCTGGAGTTGAGGTTGTATTCGATTTGGGGGGGAGGGGAGGAGTTTGAGGGGCGGCCAGTGGAGCGGTTCGCGAAGTGGAAACTGGTCACGTTGTTGTGGTGGTTGCCATGGCTGGCGGTGTGTCGGTCGGGGGCGGCGTGGGCGTTGTTGCGCGGGGCGATGCGGAGGCCGCCTTCGTGGCTCAATCTGGGTGAGAATTTGATCAGCCTGGGATTTGCGTTGGTGTATGCGGCGCATTTTAGGCGGCTGAAGCCGGCGCATGTGCATGCGGTGTGGGGGGGAGGGCCATCGGCGGCGGCGTGGTTGTTGTGGCGGCTGGACGGGCATGCGTTCAGCGGGGCGGGGCACGCGTATGATCTGTATCAGGATGGTGGAGACGGCTGGTTGCGCGAGAAGCTGGAGCCTGCTTTGTTCGTGCATACTTCAACGGAGATGGGGGGGCGAACGTTGCGGGAGAAAGGCGTGGCGGCAGACAAGATTCATGTGATCCGGCGCGGGCTTACGGAGTTGCCGGTGATGAAACCGTTGCGCGTGGGGCGCGAAAAGCTGCGGTTGCTTTGTGTGGCGCGGTTGGTGCCGAAGAAGGGCTTCGACCATCAGGTGCGCATCTATGCAGCGCTGTGGGAGGCGGGGGTGGATTTCGAGGCGCGTATCGCAGGGGAAGGGCCGTTGCGTGGCGGAATAGAGGTGGCGTTACGGGAGGCGGGGCTTGAGGGGCGAGTCAGTTTGCTCGGGCACCGCGCGCAGGCGGAAGTGGCGGCCTTGCGTGAGTGGGCTGATGCGTTGTTGCACACAGGGGTGGTGGCAGCGGACGGAGATCGGGACGGTTTGCCCAATGTGATTCCGGAGGCGATGGCGGCGGGTGTTATAGTGGTGACCTCGCCTGCGGCTGCGACTACGGAGGCGATTCAGGAAGGATTGACCGGGCGGGTGGCCGAGCCGCAGGACGCGGCGACGTGGGTGGCTATTTTACGCGAGTTGCAGGGTGACGACGCGCAAGCGGAGCGTCTGCGTAAGAGGGCCCGCGAGTGGGTGGAGCGCGAGTTCGATGCGCATAAGAATGCGGGACGTCTGTCGGCGCTCTACGCTCGGTGTTTGGGGTAGTGCATAAGACTTATGGCGTAGCTAGAGCATTTTCAATAGAACTGTAGCCATAACAAGCGGATTGAAAGGTAGGGAGGGACCGCTGGCCCTCCGCAGTATGATGGTAAACTACACTTGTAAAAACCACCGCTCCGACGCGGCTGGCCCAGCGGTCCAGCCCTATCCAAAAACGGCTACGACATTTTTTAAATTCTCTAAGTGCGGCAGGAATGATTTTATAATATAAGGGACAGGTTAAAATACTTGCAGGCGGTAAGAGAATTTGATGCATGTGGGGGCATGCGAACGGCTCGGATCAAGGTTTCTTCGGCCAAGGGCGAGTCGATCT